>JARFXS010000040.1 GCA_029194465.1 Candidatus Nitrosocosmicus sp. | reverse complement strand
AGTCTGAACTAAGTTCTGTATGGCTTCAAATGCAATTGAATGAGCAGAAATATTTCCGGTTCCTCCACCTAAGATATTTAGCATAAATAACGTTAGAATAAATCCAACTACCACAGCAGCAAGTATTATTATCTTAAACTTCATTGTGCCAAAAGTCATCTTACCCTTCTCATCTGGAGTTGACGATGCAGAGACAGGAGCACTAACTGTTCCATTATTGGCTGGATTAGAATCCCTTTAATTCCTCTTCGAGGACTCATATTCTCTGCGTGCTTGGATGTAACAGCTACGGGGACTCTTTTGATTATTGATCCATCAATTTTTGATTTGTGCATTTCATAAAGTATTAGATTTTTTGCCCTCTTTTGACCTCTGATTAAACAGTTCTAAGGCATCTTCATAATTAGGAAGTTCTATGGTAGAAGCGCATTTGAATTTTCCAACAATCTCTATCAAGTATTTGTTATCTCTGTATCATCATTAGTGTCCAAATTGGAATCACCATTATTCTTGTCATCGATCCCTTCCATTTTTTCATTTTCATACCTTGTCTAATATAAACTAAATATATCTAGTATTTTACGCTAATTGGAATAAAAAATTGATAAGGTATTCTGTATGATTGGGAAGAATGAGAACAGGACAGGAGAAAGATTGTTCGACAACAATTATCCTGGCTCTTCTAGATTCGCCAAAAATAGAGTTTTTCACATGCGGGTATAGGCTCCGACTATGAACTTTTAATGTCCCGAAATTATTACTCTGAAAATGCAGTAATCTTTTTAATGTCCTTTATTACTGTCAACAATGGTTTTTTTAATTTTTTTGTGGTTGGAATAGAGAGTTGTCCTTTGTAAATTGTCAATAATTGTGGTTGGAATAGAGACTCGATAAAATCTGAAAATTATTAGACCAGTTGTAGTAGGCAAAACACAAACTTGGATGTCAGGGTGTGGTTTTTAGACAACATGTTTAATGCTTATATTTACAATTGCTGTATAGTTGTTGATATGGGGACATCAATGAACCAACTAACAAACCGTCTTCTGATAACACATGCCACCTATGCGAATTACTTTGTGAAACAAGGATGAAAAAGAAGAGCATAAAACTAGAGCATTCAGAACATAAACAACCTAGTGGAGTTTCTTAAATTTCATCTTCATATTTTGATTTTTCAAATAACCTACGCTATTCCTTTTTAAGTGTTCTATCTCAACCTAGAAATATTTGAATTAAGTGGAGGATGAGACGTTCTATTATGGTATTGAGAAGTCGATTGATTAGACCACCAATAGAACTAATTAGTTTGACTATTGATCTTTACTACTAAATGATATTTTCTGCAATTATAAGAAAAGTAATAGGTCTTATAGTTTATTGGACTAAAATCAGCATGAAAAAGCATAGAGACAAAATCGATATCGGTCCACGAGAAATTGGAGAAAAACCTTCACAAAGAAGACCACTCCTTCAAGGACATCATTCAAATTTAGTCCAACTTAAAAAACACGAATTACAAACTGCAAATAAAATATTGCTTTACATGCAGGAAGTGGAAAAATACTAGCTAAGATAAATCTCAGCATTTTTGTTCTATAATATTCTCTTTCATTATACGGATGCAGTCGAACAAACACATTTGCAATTATTTTGTTACAACTGTAATTCCTAGGGAAAATTACGAATTCCATCGAGCCAGACAAATTTTTTCTCTACAATTCTTTCTAGATTAAATGAATTGCACACTATCATACAGTAACGTAAATGGACCACTTTTAAGCAATCATGCAAAAATTTTAGGAAATCTCAGGTCCGTAGGTTTGGTCGGATAATTCTATTTTTTTCTGTATCCTGGCATATGTTGTTCTGGTCCAAACCAAATAGAAACTCCATCTAGGTAAGGTGATATCTAGACGACAGAACACCAAAACCATGATAACCCTGTCTCCAACATCCAATTTGAAACGTCTTACGGCACCTAAATCTCGTTCTCATTTTCTTTTGGAAGAAAGACGTATTATCTCGTGTTTTGTATGCTTTGATTCCGCTTCATTTCTTTATGGATGTAATCAAATTGTTGTACCTAAAGACCTGTGAATGATTTGAAAAGTCTGGTATTCTAGATAATTTGGAGTTGGATAACAATAGGAAAGGACATCTTTACATAAGACGGATGGATAGAAACAAAGCTTTTTGGGTATTCACAAGATCTGATTAACTCAATTTTCAGATAATTAGGAGCATTTTGATAAAAACTTATAAGAATTACAAGACATCATGTTAAATATCGATCAACTGAATCTTATCAAACATTGACTTAGTTTTTTGACATATTATATAACCCCTCCAATAGAACTAAAAAATGTAGATTCACTTTTATCTTTTATAACTTGATTAACATATTATATGGTATATAGTCAAAATCTGGTGATTGGATTGTGAATTTTATTATCAATAGGAATTTAGTTTTGTTTTTTAAGAAAAGTTAACCTGTGTCACTTGAGACACATTCATTTAAGTAATTTCCCTTAATATATCTATACACCATTCCATTTATAAATAAATCAAACAGTCAGAAAACCCAACCTCTTCCTTTTTTAAGACATAATCGTTTGATTTTTCTAGTATTGTTCTTTAAAAAAAATTCAAAGTAATTACGATATTCACACATATCTTTTCATTAAGGCTGTTTGGACCAATTAAGCAAAAAATCTGTAGAGCCCACCTATGAAATCATAAAAACAGCCTCTGTCATTTGTAGCAGTTCTGCTACGATTTTTTCGACCATTTTCCTTTTCCGTGATTCGTGCATTCTCATCTAGGCTGGAGTTATTGACATCATAGTCAAATTCAGAATTAATGGGATCATTCCCTTGTCCAAGTATTATATCAGCCTTGCTCCCAAGTATGGATAAATCTCTTATAGAATCAATGACTAGGATAGCAACCCGATCTTTCCACTCCATTACGATATTAAACTCAGTTCATTTGGAAACATGATTTTCCTTAGAAACTTGATCGAAATTTTATCATCCAGATAACCTACTATCATCGATTATTCCTAAATTTTTATTTTATATCATCATTAGAATGGATCTCAGTTTTTAGCCATCAATGAATTTGTCCATTGTATTTATATTTTTGTACAATTCATTCAATAAATTTTGATTGGCAATTTATCGATAAGAAATCTGATGATTTTGGAACATGCAAATTTTAATATTGCGCCAGCTCTCGTAGGCAACGCTCAGGCTTCCTCCTTCTTTTGGGCGATTTACTATTTTTTGAAAGTATTACAGCCTGGTTTTTCAACTCTTGTGATGACAAAGAGGGATTTTATCATGTCTTTCTTCATTCTTGGTTTTCTTTTTATGCCATTTGAAGCAGAAATGATTTTGTCGATAGAGAATGCCGGAGAATTTGACATGAATCCCAGTTTGTGTCATCTAATAACGCCCAGTTTAACCCAATAAGACTTCCTTATCTTGGTCCTCAGATGTTTTTAGAAAATGATGTGAACTTGAAATTTACATCTCCCACTAGTTGAAAACTGAGCTGAGATGACCAGTCATAGATCCAATTTTCTTCTTGATCTGTGCTAAATCGGAATTAATTATAGTAAGATTATTTCAGAATCTGTTTAAACAATTCACTTATAGAATACTAGGAACCTATTCACATGAATAAGAAAATTCAATTGTCAGTCATGTCAATCTTTATTGCAGCAGCATTAGTGGCCTCAGTAGCAACATTTGGAGATAATATGGCATTTGCAACAAAAAAGAATAACGATGTAGCACAATTTTTGGGCCAATCATCAGAAACAGGCCAATTTTCAGAATGTGCAGCAGACAACAATACACTTGCATCATGTAACAATGTAGGCTTATCCATTAACGCACAGGATGGCAACAACGCAGCAGGCCAACAATAAATATTTTTTTGAATCGTATTGCCACAGCTTATTTTTTTGTAAACCCAAAGTCTTATATAAGAATCTTAATATCAAAAATAGAAATTTCTATTATTGACAGAATATTTGTGCTTAAATAATAACAGAGTAGTTAAGTAATTCGCGTTTATCGATGACATAAACACGCGAACTGTTCTTAGTATTCAAGATTTTAAACCACATCGTCAGACAAATAATGACAAATTACAACCCTCTTTTTCAATATCTACCTACAGTTTGAAAATCGATATGCTTCCTTAATCCAGGCTATATAAAGAAACTCAAAAACTATTCCATAACAAATTAACGGATATTTTAAACAGAAATAATTACTCTGAAAATCTTAACAAATTGTTATATCCTATTTTCATAATATAGAATTTACGACTAAAATGTTAAGGTCAAACCATACAAAAAAAACTGCACTATTAGTTGTAACAGTATTAGCGACAGTAATGATTATGGGTCCCTCTATCTCTGGGATCAATAGCGTTTTCGCGAAACAAAAGTATAATAATTGGGATGATTGCAGAGATGACCATAGTAAAAACTGGTGTAAAAATTACTTTAGACATCACAATGATAACAATAATGGTAATGGTAACAAAGCTTCACAGGGAATAGGCCAATCACAGTCCTCCAGTCAAAATTCCCAATGTGTTTCTGGTGGGAGTACTAGCGGATCATGTAACAACTTTAGTTTCCAAAACCAACAGAACAGTGGAAATAATGCTCTAGCACAAGATGGTAATGGAAAAGGCGGAAATAAAGCTAGTCAAGGAATAGGTCAATCACAGTCCTCCAGTCAGAATAGTCAGGTTGTTTCAGGTGGGAACACAGTTGGTTCTGGTAACAACTTTAATTTCCAAAACCAGGTCAACACAGGCAATAACGCCTTAGCTCAAAGATAAGGCCATCCCCATTTTTTTGATAAATGACTTGTCCAAAATTAAGAACATTAACCTTTAGTTTATATGGATGTTGTAATATGCCGAGTATATTTACAGGAAAACATTAGAATTCTGGCTCTATTCAATGTTAATGAGAAGTTACACATTCAGGTGCGACTCAAATCGAGATGGAGATTCATACATGGCTTTGACAATTAAAATTGAAATTTTTAAACGTCATAAATTTAGTAACAGTTAATTGATATTAGTATTGCAAACGATGAAATAAATTTTGTGAAATTTTTTCCACTTAAAGTTAATATACGATCTTAATCATATACAATCCTGGCAGAATCTGTAAATTGGATGTAAATTCTTATTTTGTGATTTTTTGGCATAGAACTTACTATTAGAATCCTGTTAACCCCGTCTGCTTTTTCTGTCACGCATTGTTCAGGGCCTTAATCAAGCCATTTCATGAAAAATCCAAAGTGTGTAACTTCATTACTTGATCCATATTCTATTTTACATATATGGCAGACAAGACACTCCCAAAGTATTTGGACATCGATTCACTATTATCTCCAAGTTGGGGCTAAGTGGCGCAATGGTCTTGACCCTGTATTCCCGATATGACGAGGATCATGCTTATTTTGTTTGGATTCAATCATTAAGAAATTTCTATATTTCTGACTAATATCTCAGAGATGCTAGTAGAATTTATTTCCTATTGATTAATAAAAAAATTCATAGCGTTTGAGATTTTCTACTTTCTTTAAACCAGTTCATTCGGTCGATCGTCTCTTATAAATCCTACTTCAACTCTATAATATCTTTATCAGATGTGTAACCATCGTTAATTTAGAGACACCCAAAAAGAATAGTGCTGGTTGATGGGAACTCAATTTCCTCTATTGAGTTATTCTGTATTATTATTTGACTAATTGGCTCTGTTTGATTTGGAATGCAAGGATAATTGCGGCGGCTAAAGTTCACCTGGATCTGAAAATTCCGGGATATATTCTAAAAGTAAAGATCTAAGATGAGAATTTGTCCAACCAAAATGCTAATGGTTGGAGAATTAATGTCGTTACAGGGCAGATTTGCTGTCAAATGTCCTTCTGATATAAAATATGGGTTTGTATCGTAGATTAATAGAACTTCCCTCTGAAAGGGTTATGCTTCCTAATATTATCGACTCTGGATTGGTGAATGTAATGTGATGGTCACTTGCATTTTGTTGCGAAAATTCAGAAATCTTATTAGTCGTATCATTAGCGATCTCATTTTCATTTTCATGAGATGAACCAGAAATATTGGAAAGGAGATTAATCATATCCTCAGTAACATTTGACCCGCTGCCAGAACCGAGATTTTGTTGTGATATCGCGAAATTACTTCCAAGGATGGTATATAAAGTTAAGAACATGATCACAAAAGCAAGTACGAACATAACAGAGGCTAATCTCATAGTATTTCTATAACAAGTTGAATGTTTACCTTTTTATAACCTTTGTTATCTCAAATAATAATACTACAAATACGTTTTTAGTATTAGAACGCTTTTCAAGAGATACAAGCTAGACTAAGGATATCAACCATATCTTGAAGTTTCAAATTGTATATGAACAGTTACCAGAAGTGTTAAACCTCTGGAAGTAACCAAGGTTCAACATCAAGATGGTTCTGCGCAATAGTTTGAATACATCGATAATTAATCTAATACAAGAATATTTTTATAGAATAAATGTGAATTCCTCTATACTTAAAATATAGTACTAAAAGAAAGAAAAAAATGAAACCTTATTAATCCATAAAGAAAATTTGATCGTACAATAACTTTGAGGGTGCATACACAGATACTATGGTACACAACAGAAATTAAGCAATAGATATTTCCTCAAAATCATAGCCTTAAATGTTTATTATTGAAAATGATACAAAGAAATTGTCTAATCATTTCATAAAGAAATGAAAATTTGAGACTGCCCTTATTGCTAGGATTATCATCCACAAACATAGTTGAAAAGAACAGCGTTCCATGTTTTCTTAAAATAATGGTTAATGCAATGGCCGCAGGTATCTGAAAAGGGATCTCATAATAGAATCTAGTTTGAATTTCTTGTTCTGCAAATAATATTGGTAATGCTGATATAGAAAAGAAAATGATCAAGAATACCGAGTATTTTTCTCTTATATCAAACTTGAAAATCCAATACATGACAAGTAATAGGAGTATAGGGTTTCCGACTAGTCCTCCCATATACAAGTGTGTTGTATCTATTAAATTATTCCATATTGTACCAATGTCTTGCACCCCAACACCCTTGTTAGTTGCAAAGCCTATTTCTTGTAACACCCCGGAGGTGTTTATTAGAATCATTTTTGAAATATCAATAAAGACTGATGGCAAAATACACAAAAACATATACACAATTCGTTTCCTTTCATAAATTTTCTTTACAAACGCTACGATTATGAATATTATTATAACGTATAAAAAAATAGTCCATGTAGGGGTATGGCAAAAAAGTAATACGATCAAAAACGTCGAAAAAAAGAATAAGTTAAGCACATTTGGTCGATTTAGCCCCCTAAAAAGGAACAGTATTGATAGATATGCGAATGACAGTGAAAACCAATTAGCGTATAATCCGCCGTATATCCCTATCAAAATATGAAAAGGTATTGTAAATAGCGACGCCAAAATAGAGGTAATTTGATTTTTAGTAAGTTCTAAAGTTAGAAAATACATGGTTAGTATCAGCATAGGACCCAATACGACTGGTAAATAGTCCAAAGAGATAGAAAGACTCTCACTGTGTAATATTTGGGGAATTGTTAAAAAAAAGAGTAAAGAAAAAGGCCTATCACCACCCATCTGTACTAAAAATGCCTGATAAAATAAATCAGTTGGAGTTAATGATTTTAACATAGGTAGTAACATTCTTTGATAATCATTAGTATCACTACCGATTGGTTGATTGTCAAAATTAATTGTGCTTAAATGAGGTATTAATGAAATACCGATAGACAGAAATACTATTAGTGAGAGGGAGACTATTCGGGTCCTTAAACTCAAAAATTGTTCATCAATAATAGGTTTTACAGAGTCCTTGCTTTCGATAGTTTGTCTAATCTTGTTCCTAAGATAGAATAATAACCTGTTCAGTGGATATGCTGCCAAAATAAATAATAAATATATAGGTGATAAAATTGACAAAATTAATGAAATATAATATAAAAAATTGATAGACGGCAAAAATATTTCTGGTTGGATAATTGAAATCATAACTATGATTAAACCTAATACTCCAATTACAAATCCAGAAATAGAGAGATAATTAATGCATAGTTTCCAATCAAAAAAAACTTGGCTTTTTTTGGAATACTTATCTAACAACAATATCATAATTATCAATGGAAAGGAAATCAAAGCGATGATTTGTCTTATTATTTCAAAGTCAAAAATTAGCGATATAAGAACAGGAATACCATAACCAATCATAAGTAAATAACTCTTTTTTCTAACGATAGCAAAATTAAACCATAGTATTGTACAAAGAAATATTAATATTGAATCTGCAAGATTGTCGATAAAATATCTATATCTATCTACCAATGGAGTAGAATATGTTACTCTGTCAATTAGCGGGTAAATGGTTGGTTGAATGAAAGAACCTATTGTAAGAAGACATAAGAACGATATAATTGAAAATAGGATTGAATTGACAACAATGTTCCGAGGTTTTTTGGGTCCTAAATCATTATAAAGGCTAGATAATCTATTTGACATTCGTCATTCTTAAGAAGTGACATTGTAATTTTTAAGTATCGGTGACTTGAAATATTTATTGTTACTATTTCACTTTAGGAGATATGATGTAACATCATTTTAATGAATTTAGTAGATCTTGAAAACTCGAAAAATAATGAATTAATACAGATCTGATTGTACAAGTTCTCAACCCAAACCATTAATAGCTCAGCAGAATCTTTCCAATTAGTCCAGACAATAGTTTGTTTATTCCAAAATTACAATTTTGATTGGACGAATATTCAATGCGTCAAGGTGTCCAAGTGAAATTTTTTGACTGCCTATAAAATTCGTACGCATTGTAAAAAGTGATATTTTCGATATCCTTTACCTTGCAACAGTTTTTCCTCATTTCTCTGGCCGTAAGTGGAACACTTAGAGGATCAGAAACTCCCCAATCGTTTCTCGCACTATTGACCATAAGTTTTTCACTACCAAATATTGAAACAATGTCAATTACACGTTTAGGAGATAGTTTAGTAACTGGATAGACAGAAAGCCCGGCCCACGCTCCCCCCAATCAAGAGTTTTCTTTATTGTTTCTTCGGTATTATGATCGATTAATATCTTATCAAAATCATATTTGCCTGTTTGGAAAATTCTTTCCATTTTGTTCATTCCTTCCATCTTATTGACGTGAGGTAAAATGAATCATCGCTAACAAACCTTTTATTCTTACTAAACTCAATTGCTTTATGAAAATTTCCTCCTCGCTTTCATTAATTAAATTATATCCTATTTCTCCTAAAGCTTACAACCCGATCTATCTAAAAAATCCATTTTAGTCATGGTTTCAAAGGCATCTAGTGCAAGTGGTCTCTCGGTTTGCTTCCGCTGAGATACAGGTAAAATGCTCTGAGATGCAGGTAAAATGCTCTTTACCAAGCAAAGTTATCTTTGAGTTCAATAGTCTATAAAAGTACAACGCTTGTCCTGGGTCCCAAAGCCAAAATGATGGTTGGACTACTTCCAATACCAGCAATGGACATCTTTTCATAATCATCAGTGGTCCTAGAATACATATGAATATTGGATCAAATATCTAGTCATGATAATATTATCATAAATTAAATATATATAATAACTAAAAGTAGAATACAAATTCGAAGATTTCATGAATGCAGCATTTTTCCATGGACCAAATGACATCAAACTGGAGAGGCTAGAAATTAGGAGACTCACGGTGATTCTAAAGTATTCAAGGTTTTGTCCTGTTCTGTATGTAGTTATGACGTACGGACCTTTAGAATTGGAAGTTTCCAGTAAAACCCCCAGTAATTTTGGGCCATGAAATCTGTGCTGAGATAGTAGACGATTATAATGGTTCCAAGCATAAAATGAAATCAGGGACTAGGATTACAATATATCAATAATTCCCTGTCTAAATTGTTGGTATTGTGATAATGACAATTTCAATCCTGTGTATGAATCTTACAGAGATTGGGTCTACATAACAGGGGTTTTTGCAGAATATATCTTGGTCCCTTCCAGAGTTTTTGATATTGGAGGAATCGTGCAGGTGCCAGACAACGCGCAAGCAATAAGGAGGCATCTCTAATTGAGCCTCTAGCGTGTTATATTAATGGCATAAACCAAATAAAAATAATGAATTCTGAATCAATAATATCTGGAGACGGACCAATTGGTATAATGCAATTGATGTTATTGAAAAAATTAGTCCTCATTTAGATGTAACGGTCATTGGTAAAATTAAACACAGGATGGAAACTGCAAAAGATAGGTGCAAATAGGGTCGTACTTTTCATGAACAGGATCAACTGTTTCGTACAAAAACTAAAAGAAATAGAGGGGTCTATTAAGCCAAATCTGATTTTTGTGTCAAATAACAATCCGATCTCATTAACGCTTGCATTTTATCTAGCTAACAAAAATGGAAAAGTAATTATTTTTTCTGGTATTAAGAACAAAAAGGAACATTCATTCAATGTTCCATTCAATATTGATCCAAATATGATACATTATGGTCAAATCTCAGTTTATGGTAGTTTCAGTTCCAATCCTGTTAACCTCAATGAGGCGATGAGATTAGTTTCGGCGGGTGAAATTAATCTAAGAAACTTGATAACAAATACTTTTTCTCTTGAGAATATTGGTAACGCTCTAAATACTGCAGAATCATTTAAGGGGCTAAAATCTGTAATCAATAATTTTGATTTCTAAAAAAACTTTTACTCAGACAAATAACTGTATATTGAAAAAAAATAGGATTTAGTTAAATCCTGAACCGGAAGATAATGCACCACTGATTCTATACTTTGCTCTATCAATAGCATCATCTAATGAGGTTTGTGCTCGGTCGAGACCATTATTTAATTGTTCTTGGGCTCCTGGAAATCCTACTAAGAATGGACTATAAATACTTCTTGCATTATCTAATACTCCCTTACCAATACTGCGAGTATTCTCTAGAATGTCCCCAGGGTTAGTAAAGGTACTAGTTGATGGTGACTGAATGGGAGCAAATGCATTGGTTATTGGTGATTGTGGTGATTCGTCTGTACTTGAAGCAGGATTTTGAGGATTATTAGTGAATCCACTGAACGCATTTCTTACACTATCCCCGATTTGGTTACCAGTGCTAGCAGTATTGCTTGCTTCACTATCATCATTGTTATTGTTGTCTTGTTGGCTTGTGAATCCACTGAACGCATTTCTTACACTATCCCCGATTTGGTTACCAGTGCTAGCAGTATTGCTTGCTTCACTATCATCATTGTTATTGTTGTCTTGTTGGCTTGTGAACCTGTTAATTACATCTCTTACACTATCACTTCCTTGGTTGTCACTATCATCATTGTTATTATTGTCAATGCTGCTTGTACTACTCTCATCATCATTGTTATTGTTATCTTCTTGGCTTGTGAACCTGTTAATTACATCTCTTACACTATCTCTTCCTTGGCTGTCAGTGTCATCATTACTGCTTGTACTACTCTCATCATTGTTGTCATTGTCATTGTCATCATTACTGCTTGTACTACTCTCATCATTGTTGTCATTGTCATTGTCATCATTACTGCTTGTACTACTCTCATCATTGTTGTCATTGTCATTGTCATCATTACTGCTTGTCATTGTCATTGTCATCATTGTTATTGTTGTCATTGTTATTGTTGTCATTGTTATTACTTCTATCGGTAACCTTCTTGATGGCATCTGAAATAGAATCTGCAGATGTTGGTGGCACTAGATTATTGAAGGGAACAAGATACAACAATAAGACAAATGCCAAACGATAATCCTATAGACCTGTAATTGCTTATTTTGTTGCTACTAGGGAATTTCACTGAATTTTATTTCTATAACAATATATAAAAAGATATCTAAAAAAGGTAATAATTTTTTTAACCTTTGTTATTCTAATTAGTTGATTTACTTCTATTAACATATTCAACTAGCAGTTTCAATTCTAAAATTACATTCTAAATCCTTGAGCTAATTTTCTTGTCTAAATAGTTAAAATCAAAATTTTTCCACAATATATCAAGATTTAAGCAAATTTAGAAATGTAATCATAACTTTAAGATTAAAGAACAAAATTACAGGTAGAATTTGATATTGGAAATTATCTACTAACAATTCAAATAATGTTTACTATGATTAGTAATGGTTTTATACGGTGGCTTTTAAATAAAATACAATAGATGACATTTTTTTAGACAATCTTGATGGGAAATCAGCAAACAATGATGGATCATTGAATAAGGACTATAAGACAGTTGCAATAATCCCGGCATATAATGAATCTAAAAATATTATAAATATAATAAATAAATCAGGTTAAAAGTAATATATTTACACAGTTATTGTTGTAGATGATGGTTCTAATGATGATACTTTCATAAAGGCATAACCACTAAAGTTAGGGTAATTAAAGTAACCGCAATCGTGGAAAGGGCGAGCTAAAAGAGGACTTATTGAGTGTATTAGATACAATCCAGACATTGTTGTTACCTTAGATGCTGATGGGCAGCACATTGCAGACGATATTCAAATTTGTTAAAGCCAATTAAGGAAGGCATAGCAGACATGGTTATTGGATCTAGATATAACAGTCGTTCGTTGCACGAAATCCCAGTAGTTAGAGGCATGGGGCTTTCATTGATTAATTTCCTAAACAAGTCACTAATGAAAATTGACGTAAAAGATACACAAAGTGGATTTAGGGCATACAACAGAATTATGCTTGGAATAATCTCTGATTATGACTGTTCTGGATATGGTGCAGAAACTGAACAATTAGCACAAGCAGATTCATATGGCTTAAATATCATGGAAGTTCCTGTAACAATAAGATATAAGGGATTAGGCACAACATCAAAGAAAAATCCATTCGCACACGGCACTCATATTGTGTCTACAATACTAAAGGTAATGATTGAGAAACGCCCTCTCCTCTTCTTTGGACTTGGAGGTGTACTAATAATCTTATCCTCACTACTACCTTTGACAAACTTGCTTTCGATATTTAATGAGACTAGATATTTCAGTATTCCATTAGCAATGATAGTCCTAGGTTTGACCTTCATGGGTTCTATGCTCATACTCATTTCATTTGTCCTGTATGCCCTAAAAAGGATAAGAGTAAGCCTGAATAATAAGCAGATTTGATTCGATATAATTAGTATAAACTGTTCTGCTATATGGATCACATACTAGCTTTTAATAAAGCTATTATATTAGGTAGTTAATCACATTTCTTTACTTAGAATCGCATTCAATCTTATAGATAAATTCTCAAGTGAGAATTCGTTTATTGCCTTATCAAATTTCTTCTCTTCTCCCAAATCAGAAAGAGTTTTTTATCCGAATTATGAATGGAACAAGTAAATCAATATCATTTTCAGAAACTGCACAGCCTATTCCAAATTTGTTAATGATGTTAGCCAGTTCTCCTTTACAAATTCCTAGTATTTGTTTTCTACAAATTAGATATTCATAAAATTTTGTAGGGAACGCTATTTCAAAAATGGGTTCACAAGATAAAAAAACACACAAACATCGGAAGAATAAATGATATAAAAGATAACATTCCTTGGTTGATATGGAAGGATCTAGGCTTTATTTTCAGATCTTCTGTTTCCTAGCTCTATAGTAGATCTATCTTCCCCATCCCCTATTATTAAAATCAAAATATCAGGATCATGCCTCTGAAATTTCCTAGCTGAAAATCAAAATGTTCTCTACTTTTTGTGCTCTTGATATCAAACCTGTATATAAAATAAGAACTTGTCTTGAAATTGAGCAGGATATAGTTTGTCTGTTATTAATTTATTTCTGCAGTCTCCTTTTTCCAAATATTGAAAGGAGTGTGGATCGAATCCAATTGGCAATTCATATATGGGAGGTTTTGGACTGTAGTATTTTCTTATCATTTCCGCTGCTGAACTACTAATGGTAATTATGAGATCTGGGGATGAATACATCACTTTCGACATTATTTTTCCTATACGATAAATCATTGGGGAAAATCTTGATCTAAATGCCACTAACTCTTCTGGCCATAGATCCGGCATCGACGTAAATAAAAAACGATCTAGTTATTTTGGAATAAAAAATCCGATAAAAGAAAATAAAATTGGTGCGAGTGCATAAACTATATTAATTTTTCGGTAATTCTTACAATTCTCGGCAAAGTTAATATACAAACAAAAAAAAAATTAAGGAAAATAATCAATCTTTTCAAATAACCTTCATGGCTTAATGCGATCAACTTCAAACGAATTATTGTAAAATCACCGATTTTTTCAACATAAAAAAACTTACCCTTATATTTTTGATCTATTAATTTTCCTTTGGGATAGGTAGGGAAACCACAAACTACAAAAACATTATACCCAATTCCTTTTAGCAACTTTGCGCGATTCAAGGCCGCGGTTGCACCCCCACCTGGTTCAGGAAGAAAATAAAGTGAAATCAGTAATACAACACGACTGGAAATCTTATTATTAGTCACAAGTACTTTTGTTCTATGAATTGGTATTTATTTCTAATTCTCAAATAGGATCATAGTAAACTTCGTTTGTCGGTTAGTATTAGCCTCAGTCAAAGTCAGTATAGATATATTGTCTTTAGGGTTTATAGGGCTCGAACACATCGCTTAATAAATAATATCATTTTAAGCTGTATTCAATGACATCCAGTATTCGTCTGGCCGCCCCTGGATGTCCAAAGAGATCATTTGCTTTCTTGATTCTATTTATTACATTATCATAGTTATCTTCAAGAGATCCCACAGTATGAACAATATTTTGATCTTTATATCCTGCTAAGATGTTCGTACCAGACTCGACGGTCTCTATCCACTCCGTAACATCTCTCAAAGTAACACATGGAGTTCCCAATATTGCAGATTCTTGTTGTATCCCTCCCGAGTCACTAAGGACAACCCTAGAATGTTTAATCAGGCTCAATGAGTCAAAATATCCAACAGTACCGATTGTCTTAATGTTCTTTAAGTATTTTTCCGCATTAAACTTTCTTATCTGCTTATACGTATGTGGATGACATGGAAAAACTAAAGGGATCTTTTGCGAAAGCCTATCCATCGCGGACAGAATCTCGACTAACCTATGTTCACTCTCAATATTTTCCCTTCTATGCAAGGTCAGTAAATAGTAATTCTCATCCGCACATCCTATAGCTGGCAAGACAGATTCAATACTCTTCATATTTATATTTGATAACAGGTCCACTAGTGGATGACCGGTTAAAAAAATCTTGGTAGATGAAATTCCTTCTTTCTCAAGATTTGATACACAATTTTGTGTAGGTGCAAAATTTAAAGATGCAATATCAGATATCAAAACCCTATTGATTTCCTCAGACATGGTCAAGTCAAAAGACCTACAACCAGCTTCAACATGCCCAATGGGGATATTTATTTTGGCGGCTGTTATTGAAGAACCCAATGCAGAATTTGTATCGCCTTGAACCAATACGACATCTGGTTTTTCCTTCAATAATATGTCCTCGCTTGATGAAATTATTTGACCGATTTGAATTCCCTGAGTATCGGTCTTAACCCTGAGGAAATAATCAGGTGTCTTAATCCGTAATTCTTTCAAAAAAATATCAGACATCATCAAATCAAAGTGCTGGCCAGTGTGGATAAATAGTAGCTGATGATTTCGTTTGGTAATCTCTTCAATGATAGGTTGCATTTTTATGATTTCTGGTCTGGTGCCTAGGATTACGCAAATTTTCATCAATATTATTAATTTCATATGATATATTATTATTAAGTTTAACATGACTAATTACTAAGGCTTATAAACAATCTTTTATAATAGTAATTTTAATAATTCATTCGAGTAGTAAAGATATTCGGATCTATCCCTGACCGCAATTCGTAATAATTTATTTAGTTAACGAATAGCCTTGCCCTATTGACAAAACCTGATTTGAATCATGAATAAAATGAATCTATAAGTATATTTAACAATAGGTTACAACCCCTTTTAATTAAGTTTGAGCGGGTTTACTGCTATTATTCAGGTCAGAAGGGGTTCCAGCCGTTTTAGAGATAAAGTATTAAAAAAAATAATGTATAAACCTCTTCTGTATCATGAAATTAGGAGGTTACAGCGTTCTAGGTTAGTTTCATCCATCGTTGTTGCTACTACTGAACAAAGTGAGGATAAAGTATTAAAAAAAATATGTGATTTGACAAATGTTAATATATTTTATGGAAATACACATGATGTCCTAGACAGGTATTATAATGCAGCCAGAAATTTCAATTTAGAGAACATAGTACGAATAACAGCAGATTGTCCAGTAATCGATCCTAAAATTATAGATGAGGCTATTAGCAAATTCATTAAAGAGGGGGTAGATTATTTGAATAATTGCTCTATCAGAACATTCCCGGAAGGTATGAGTGTTGAAGTATTCAGATTCGAAACTCTAGAAAAAGCATGGAAAGAATCTTTATGGTCTTCCGAAAGAGAACATGTTACTCCTTATATTTGGAAAAATGCAGACAAGTTTAGCCAAGCCGTATTATTAAATCCAAATGGAAACCAATCGGATATTCGGCTCACGATAGATTATCCCAAAGATTTGATCCTTATAAGAAAAATCTATAGGAGTTTGTTTCCTATGAACCCATATTTTGGATTGGATGATATAATAGAGCTAATCAATCAATTCCCTGATTTAAAAGATATCAACAACGATATCATCAAGTATGAAGGGTATACTAAATCACTGAGGGAGGATACAATTGTCAAAACAAAGAGATAAGTATGACTGTGTTAAGAATGAGATGGTTGCCTATTTCACTTTTAGTTTTCCGCATTTAATCAAAAGAAAAACTAGCTATATACGGGACGAAATGGATTGGTTTGATCAAATATTTCTCTTTGGATAATATTCTTCAATTCATCTACGCTAAGAAATGTTGCTTTGTCTGAGCTGTAGTTGCCTTCGATTGGATTTAGTTTTACATTGGAATAGGAATTCAGATGATTTTCATATGTTTGTGGTGACAACAATATAAAAACATCATCTGATTCTATCGTATAAGGCGATTCATGCTCGTTAATCATGGATTCATGCAATTTTTCGCCTGTTCTTATTGATGAATTATTTATTGCAACTTTTTTACCAGTTATCTCTATAATACTTTGAGCCAAATCTTTTAACCTATATGCATCGAGTTTCGGAACAAATACTTCTCCACCCTTTGTATGATGTAGGGAATACAAAATCAATTCAAGCGCCTCTGCCAATGTTATGTTAAAACGTGTCATGGTTGGATCGGTTATATTAATACTTGAAGATTTTTTAATTGATTTCAAAAACTGAGGGACGACGGAGCCTCTGCTTCCTAGAACATTACCATATCTTACGGATGTAAACAAGATTTCTCTATTGCCTTTATAAAAATTAGCAGATGTAAACATTCTTTCCATCAATAATTTTGTTGCACCGTAGGTATTTAATGGGGATACAGCTTTATCAGAACTTATAGCGACTGCGATTTCCACATTATTCGAAATGCATCCGTCAATTACATTCTGAGATCCAATAACATTGGTCTTAATGGCTTCAAAGGGATTATACTCTGCAACAGGAACTTGCTTTAAAGCCGATATATGGAAGACGACATCAATATCTTCTAGTGCATACACTATTCTATCTCTATCCCTCACGTCACCAATGATAAATCTTAATCGATTATCATCCATATTGGAAGACATTTCTAATTGCTTCCCCTCATCTCTACTGAAAATTCGAATAGTATCTACATCATGCATCAATAGTTTTTTTGTAAGTGCCCGCCCTAATGTTCCAGTACCACCAGTGATCAAAACCTTCTTCCCGGAAAGTAACAATTATTTTAAGAAGTTATAGTCAATTTAATAACTTTTGCATTTCTTTACCTCAGAAAATAACATTGTTCAATATATTTTAATAATAATAAATTTTCTTTGACATAATAAATAACTTTTGTTTGTTGTATTGGATATTTATAATACAATTTGAATTTTAAAAACAGATGTTACCTACGTATGATAAAAATATGTTACAACCATAAAATATTCCTCATGATAATTTTTAACGAAGTAGATTAAGAGAACGAAATAATAAAACAATTGTATAAATTAAGAATACAATATTTTTTCGTTATGATTAAATTGTTTGATCCTCATGTTACAGAAGAAGAGGTCGAAGCAGCGAGGAAGGTAATATTAAGCAAGAATTGGGCTTCAGGATCAGGGGATGGCTTGGTTAAGGAATTTGAGCAGAAATTTAATCAATATATAGGTTCAGATGAAGCTGTTGCTGTTAATAGCGGTACTGCAGCTCTTCATCTTTCGATGATGATCAGCAATGTTCAAGGTAAAAATGTTTTCGTACCGTCGCTCAGTTTTGTTACTACTGTACACTCTCTATCTTACACCGGGGCAAAACCCATATTTGTGGATATTAAGGAAGATACTTTGTGTATTGACCCAGATGACCTAGAACAGAAAATTCAAAATCATGGTGGAATTATAGCCCTGCCCGTTCATTTTGGGGGTATGCCATGTGATTTAGTGAAAATCAAAAAAATATGTAAAAATCATGCCTTGTTACTAATTGATGACGCGGCACATGTATGCGGTGGAGAGATCAACGGGACCAAGATTGGAAAAATAGCAGATCTAACTTGCTTTAGCTTCCATCCTGTCAAGAATTTGGCAATGCCTACTGGGGGAGCAATAACAATAAACAATAAAGATGCCTTCATTTTGAGCAATAAGCTAAAATCACTAAGATGGTGTGGAATTGACAACCGAAGGGGCATTTTTTACGATGTAACATCTATCTCCCCGAATTACTACATGAATGAAATTTCAGCTTCAATAGGATTAGTCCAACTTAAAAAACTAGATTTACTAAACAAGAAAAGAAGAGAGATTGCAAAAAGATATGCTAGGGAAATCAAACTAGAGACTAAAATGAAGTATGAAGAGAACTGTGTTTATCATCTCTATTGGATTGTCACTAATAATAGGGAAGAATTCATCAGATTTTTGAATGAGAATGAAATTGAAGTAGGGACACATTATAGACCTATTCATAATATGACGGTTTATAATGACTACAAAAACATAGAACTACCTGTTACTAATTACGTTAGCAATAAAGTAGTCACTTTACCAATACATCCGAATTTAACGGATAGTGAGATAACCCATATCATAGACACTATAAACAAATTTGTATCTTAATGTGTAAGCTATTGAGCATTTTTTCATTTAGGGTTCTTAAGATTCCTCCAGAAAAGAAACCATCAATTTCCTTCCAAACTTAACCTATTTCGTAGTAGTAGGCCTTGTTAAATTTAAGATCCATTTTTTAGTATTCAACTTAGATTTGAATTTCCTAAATGAAACTTGAGATCTCAAACTTGAATTTTCAAATTTCAGGAAATTCTAGGTAGTCACTAATGGATTAATCTAATTAAATTAATATTTAGTAGAAATGATTCTCAATAGCGTGCAATTACAATATTCAATATGTATTCAGCAATACCAAGTTAAAGATATATTAATTAATTTTGTTCTATTCTAGTGTTGAGATCACTAAGGGTAATGTGTTGCCGTAAAACGGAAACCTCAGACTATAGCTTATCCAATTATAACACATTTTACCTGCTAGTAAGAGAATTACAAAAGAAGTTTAGCATAAAACAACTGTGGCTTGTTGAGGAAGGAGGTAATTTGAATAAAAAGTATGACGCGCAAAGAGATATCTACAACGTATTTAGTTTTCACCATTTTGGCGAAATAATTGATGTATTACAACCTGATTTGGTTATAACAATAGGTGGGGATTATGAATTTCTGGAACGGAGTATGTTGAAAGCTGCTGCAGCTAAAGGAATCCCCTCAGTAGATATTACCTCTACTGTTATTGAACAAGGGTATTTTACAAAAGAATATTCAAGTGGAATTTTTTCGGGAAGGATCAACGCCCTTAGAGATCACGGTAAAAACATACTAAAAAAATATATTTTTCTGATAAAAACTCTATATAAAACAAATTATAGTGTTATTTATATATTGAATTGCATCTTAAAGGATGCTTATTTGCCGTTTACTACTTTTGTCCCAAGGTACAACTTTGGTGGAGGATCGATTAACATAGTCAGTACTCCCGATTGGGTAAAATTTCTCATGAGTAAAGGAATAGATAAAAACAAGATAGTAGTGTCAGGGGAATGCAGCATGGATCCAATATTTCATAGAGTGAAATTATTTAAAAAAGAAGATGGCAGAAAACGAGTTTCTAATTTGACAAACCGTCCCATGCAAATATTACTTGTTACCACTCAAATGGTAGAACACGGATATTGGAAACCATACATGAGAGACACTGTCGTTACAGCCATCGTTAGGGGATTTAAAGAAGAATTTGGGAATAATGTGGTCATAAAAATAAAAATTCATCCAGTCAGCGAAAATAAAGAGACTTACAGCCGGCTAATTCGAGGAATAGCGCCTGAAACGGAGATACATCAACAAGGGGATTTAGTAGAATTGATAGCTAATTCAGATTATGTAGTCGGCTTTGGGATTACATCGGCATATTTCCAAGCGTTCTTACTGCGAAAACCACTTTTTTTGATGAATATTTTTAAAGAAGAATCTGAAAGAAATGTGTATTTTAGAGAAAAATAGCCCTGGAATGTAGGAGTATAGAGGAATTATTATACTTCATTAAGAATGAGAGTTACCCAGAAATTACTGAAGAGGAACAGAAGAGAATATTGACAAAAATATTTTATAAATTTGATGGAAAATGTAGTGAGCGGGCTGCAAACTATATAATGGATTTGTTGTCACAATACAATAAAGTTGAAACAATTTGAAACGTATGAGCAGCCGACAAGATAATATTTTATTTTTCAAAAAATTTAATAGTAACAAATTTGGGTCTTAAATAATTGGGATTTACTGACACAGAACAAGAATGGAGTAGTGATTTTGGTAATTCTTATCTGAAAAGAAATAGATTTACAGTGCGCGAATTGGATGATTTATACATTCGTAATTATGGAATTTCACGCTCACAAATGAATACTGAATTTTTGGGGAATCTAGATAGATCATGTAAAATCCTAGAAATAGGCTGTAATATTGGTAATCAACTCAAATTATTACAATCCTTGGGATTCAAGAACTTGTGGGGACTGGATATTTTAGAGGAAGCAGTCGAAACAGCAAAGAAAAATACTAAAGGAATCAACATAATAAAAAGTTCTGCATTTGATATTCCGTTCAAAAACAGATATTTTGATCTTGTATATACCAGTGGCGTACTAATACATATTAATCCTAACAATTTGAATAATGTCTTAGAAAGTATCTACAGTCTTTCAAGCAGATATATTTGGTGTTTCGAGTATTATAATGAAGTAAACGTCGACCTCGAATACAGAGGAAAGAAAGGGTTATTATGGAAAAATAACTTCTTAAAATTATTCATGGAAAAATATTCTGATTTGAAATTACTAAAAGAAATGAAAGTCAAATACCTAGATCGAGATAATACAGACAGCATGTTTCTGATAGAAAAGGTAAAGTAAACGGTAGTTTTATAACTATAGTGTCTATAGTTGACTTTGATGCGGTTACTAGAAAGAGATATGCTTGGAATTGAATATAGGTTCAACAAATATAAGTAAGAAATTGAATTTGATCCTTTGAACACTTTTAGTACTTTTCTAAATCGATTTCATATCTTAATTTTCTTTGAACTATTCTGTTTTTGTTAAAGGTATCAAATCTCATTCCACAGAAAGACAGCACACAATCAATTAATCGATAATTAACCTCCCATTACCTATATATACGAAATTTTTTCAACAAAAATATATTGCCATGGTCTATAAACTATTTTATTAGTAGAGCTAAAATAGAACATAACAATTCTCTGTTAGCAAATTACTTCAGTTTAATAGACTTAATAATTATAACCATTTCACTAGTTGTATTATTAGCTGGCTGGGCATTTTTATTCGAGAGTGCAAACGAATGGGTTCTATGGAAATATGATGATACCGAACATCTAAGCATTGCTTTCAATCTGTTTTCTGGGAAAGGCTTAACAAAAGATTTTATTGACCTGGAATCGAATACAGTCGAAAAAAATATTCCATCTCTACAAAAATACGAAGATATCTCAAATCCTCTGAGAAGTAAATTACCTCTTTATTTCATATTACTAGGGGCTTGGTTGCATATTACCTCCTCTAACTTTACATCAGCCCCTTTATGTCATGTAGCGCACGCTTGGCAATTTATGCTGTATTTGTCGCAGCCTTTTTTCCTACTGGTGGTCAGAATGTTGTGTTCTCCCTCTATATCATTGGTATTTTAATGGCAGTATTTTCAACCTTATTCTAAGCTCAATTTGTATAGTTGTTTTCTATTTTTTTGTAAAAAAAAATTTCGGATTGAAAATCGCATCATTTAGTGCTCCCCTTCTAGCAATGATGCCTGGTTTCATATGGTATTCTGTCAGAATTCGACCTGATGTATTGGCGTTTACATTCACTATTTTGAGTATTTATTATGCTTCAAAAAAGATTACTTACAAAAACGCTGTCTATTGTGGAATATTTGTCTCTCTCGCGCACCTCTCACACCCCATAGGCTTAATTCCAGGTTCAGCTATTCTCATTTATTTTGTTATTAAGAAAAAATTCAGAGAGGCTAGCCTTTTAGTCATTGTTTGGTGTTTGATTTCCATTCCCTGGTTAGTAAGAAATTACTTGGTTTTAGGTGACGCCACACAAGGATTTGGACTGCCTATACCCAGGAGCATATCGTTGTTACTAGGTCTCATATCCCCTGATTCTACAATTACCAATGCAGGAGATGTAGGCTCATTATTCGGAATATCCATAGTTAAAATACTGGATGGGATGTTGAATGAATTCGTTAATTTGTACGGAACTTTGGAATAGGGATCTATTCATCTCTCTTAATTTATACCATATTTTTTGAATCCGACGATATAAATATTTTTAGGCAGACCATAATCTTATTCTTGGTTCCGTTAGTATTATTTTTTTATATCAAACTTTTTTCAAAACATAAGAACATTTTTACAGTTGAAGGTCACCCAGCGTATATGTTAATTGGTTTGTTTGTAATAATTTCATTCGTTCCTTATATCATGTTTGCACAAATTGCTGGAAGATCAGTCCCGGAGATCAGAATAATAATCCAAAGTCTCTATTTATTAATACCCTTGGCGTTCTTAGGGATTTCAAAAATTTTGAATGATATTTCCCCTTTAAAGAAAATCAAAAAGAATTATTTAATATTCCCCTGCGTCGCTATTATAGTTTTGTCTATTTCAGGCTTCCAAATGTCTCAAGGAATAAACTTGATCGACAAATTACAAAAGAATTTTGCTGAGGAAGAATTACAACAGGCGTTAGACAATTGGGTGGCGAACAATATCCCAGCCAATGCAAAAATCGCTTCAGATCTGCCTCATGCTATACTATTGAAAACCGGTCATCCATCAGTTAATTTTGCTCATCTTTACAAGGACAAAATATCTTACGAGGAATGGATCATAAAGAAATTTGACATAGATTATTTTGTTTTTTACTATTTTAAAGACAATGTTCCACATAACCTAGTTAATCTTGATTTGCCAAACTTTGACTTACTAAAAATTTATGAAGGAAATGAGGGTGGATTAGTTTATAAGATAATTGAGAAGGAGTAGATGAACTCATATAGAGAGATGTTGAAACAACTCATTATGGTTCTGAATTTTGGATATTGAGGCGTAATCATCATTCTTAAGTGAGAAACCCATCGACTATTCCAACTTGACTAGATATGTAGATTCCAAAATTATCTCTTTTGCAATTGAATTTAAGTATTATCCTTTAAAGTATTATTATTAACTAAATAATTATTTGCTACTATTGGTACCAATTCTTTTCCACCTAACATGACCTTTAAGAATTCTTGTTCTGGTAATATTATCTTCATGAGATTTATCGTTTCATTCATAAGTAACAAATCATTTTTATAAGGTATTTTAATCATCTTTATCGATAGAGCACTTTGTCTTCAGATTCAAGGAATGTTGGTAAGAATATATTGTATGCTTCGCTCAGTACTTTCATTCCTGCCCTATTTACTTTCCTTTTTTGGTTTGTGACAGCAAAATACGTCGGCCCCGATGCCATCGGTTATGCATCAACCTTTGCCTCAATTTCGATGGTCTTATCTGGATTCGTGCTATATGATACGAATCTCGGGATGAAGCGATATCTTGGGATAGCCTATGCACATGGGGACCTTCAACAATTCAAAAATATTCTCATTTCGACTTTGTTGTTTAGTCTGGTAACGATGTCAATAATTTCGATTTTCCTTGTACTTAATGGTCAAATTCTCAATTTTATGGGGGTCAAGCAAGAATTTATCTGGCCGATTTTACTCCTTCTACCCATATTATCACTTCAATTACTATTTTCCGAAGCGCTAATTTCATCACTCAAATCTAAGAATTTGCTCATACCCCAAATAATAGGTTCACTCATAAGATTTCCTATCTTATTTATATTCATTTTCTATATTGATTCTGCAATTATAGGAACCATAATTGCGTATTCCTCTTTCTTCTTTGTATGTGCACTTTTGTACTCGCTTGATTTGTACAGATTCCTGAAAAGTTATTCAGTGCAACTAAATGATTTTGTCAGCAATATCAAAGAAATTATATCTACAGGTCTCTCTAGTTGGTTACCACACATTATTAGTATCATAGGCTCTCAGTTATCTATTATAACTATCTTTGCTGTACAAGGTGCGATTGAGGCGGGTATTTTCTATCTTCCTATGGCCATATTTACCATAACTCTGTTTATAGTTACTGGAATAACAAGAGTTGGTCACCCTTTGATTGCGGGCATGGAATCCCGAAGTCTTCAAAGCGATTTCGTACTAAGATCAATGAAAATAGCATTAGTAATCACAATCCCCATTTCGACACCCTTACTTATATTCCCGGCAGAATTTTTAGGTATCCTTGGACAAGAGTATAGCACTTCCGGAGGGACACTATCCTTATTCATGTTGGGTCTACCGCTCTCAATAGTCTCAGAAATATTTTATTACTACGAATACGGCATGGGGAGAAAAACCTTATTGTTGAAATTAGGTCTTGCCTCCAATGTTCCTCGGGTGATGCTATACTTCCTGCTCATCCCAGGTTTTGGCCAGATGGGAGCGGCGTTAGCCTTTACTGCAGGTTCCCTGATCCAAGTAATCTATTCTTGGAGTTTAGCAAAGAGGGATAACATAAGACTACTAAATAAAAGATATATTTACATAACAATTCTTCCATATATGGTCGCTATTCTTATTTGGCTAACAAACATGCATTTTGTCATATCATCATTTCTCATCATTCTTATTAGTTTCATACTCTATATCAGATTTCATTTCATTACAGATCAAGGAGTAAGATTTATGTTAAATATTCTTCTACCAACGAATCTAGCTAAAAAGGCTATACCATTAACGTCTAAAATTGTCAAACTCCTTAGTTGAAGATAGATAATTTAATAATACATTAGGCAGAAATCATCTATCGTACAAATTGATCAATTTTTCAGCAATTTTTTTGGAACCGTGACAATCTATCAAATTTCTTCCTTTTATGAACATTTGTTCCTTTTTTCCTGTAGTATAGAGATCAATTGCTTTTTCCAAAAATCCGTTATTTATACAAGATTTGTCTAAACAAATTCCGAGATTTTCCTTTTTAATATATCTAAAGCTTAGTTCTTGGTTACTTGATGTCATAAAAGCTATGTAAGGAATTCCTACAGCCGTTAACTGCCAACAAATGGAGCTAGCTGAGCAGATTACTATATCTGAAGTAATCAAGATTTCTTGCATGTTCTCAACTAAAGGTAATAACCTAACATTAGTGATTTTGAGATCTATTTTATCCTGTAAAGCAATGCCATTGAGCAAGGTTATTTTCTTGTTAGGGAAGCTTGTACCGATTTTTGTTACTACGTCTTTAGAATAGTCTAGGCAGTCAGAGGCTCCAAATGTCACAAGGATATTTTGATTATCTGTATGTATCTTGTATTTACTCCTAAGGTCGCAAAAATTTCTGTCCATAGGTATGTAGTCCTTTCCCACAAGGAGTTGACATTCGCTTTTTACAACCCCTTCATATATTTTCATATTTCCGTATGGATTGCCATTAATAATCGCATCTGAAATATTGTCCCTTCTGAATTTTGGAGATGCGTCATCCATTCTCACCAACACATCACAGTATTTTCTTAATGAAAGATAGAATCCATCATCAAGTTCATATTTATCTACAATAATAATTCTAAATTTTTTATTGAGATCTGTTATCATCGAGAAATTAAGTTTAGAATTGATTACTATTTCAGAATACAAATGATCATCCAACAAAATTTCTACCTGGTGACCAAAATTTTCAAGTTCTTTAGCTATGGCCATACACCGCTTCAAATGTCCTAAACCAACGAATTTTCCCGTGGACGCGTAAATCCCGATTAACATCTAAATGTTACAAACAAAAAGAATTAAAATGTTTGTGTAGTATCACCAAGAAGTTTATTAAAACTATTGATCAGATACCATCCCACCCTCTGATTATTAATAGATCCAATTCGAAGAATTTATCAGAAAGGAATCATGAAAAAATGACTAATTAAACATATCTAGTGATATTATTTCATCATACTCTATTTTTCTATTAGTGCACCGACCAAGGATGAAGGGTAAATGATTAAATTGGATTCCCGTTCCTGGTCTTTTGTAAGCCATCATTGATCTAGTTATTTTAGTCCCTTTGGGTATTTTTTGGCTTGCGACCAAGCTTTTACGAGCGATTTTTGAGACGGGGATTTCACTTTCGATTATATCTTTCTTGTTATCCCCAAATGAGCTCTCAACTTCTCGGATTCCTTCAACCATTCTTCTAAATTCATCGGGTTTTAGAGAAAATGGATGATCAGGGCTATTCAGATTTTTATCGAGGGTAAGATGTTTCTCAATGATCTTTGCTCCCATTGAAACGGCAGCTATTGTGACCAGAAAACCCTCCGTATGGTCAGAGAAACCTACCAAAAAATTAAAAGCGTGTCTAAGAGTCTCCATATTTCTCAAGTTTGCATCCCTTGATTTAGTAGGATAATTAGATATACAATGCAATAACGCAATTTGATTATTTTTTTCATTATTTATCACTTTAATTGCGCTCTCAATCTCTGTAAGATTAGACATTCCAGTAGAAAGTATAATTGGTTTTAATGCTTTTGAAGCATGAGATAATAATTCTAGATTGTCAATTTCTCCAGATGCCCATTTGAATGCCGAGATATTGTGTTTATTTAGAATATCTACACTTTGAATATCAAAAGGAGTAGCTAAAAATGTAATTTTTTTAGATTTACAACGTGAAATTAGATCTGGGATCCAATCATATGGTAATTCTACATTCTTAGTTTTATCGTATATATCTTTTCCAATGTATTTAGAGTACAAGGTATCAGCCTTAAACATTTGAAACTTAATTGCATCAGCCTTTGCCTCCGTTGCTGCATCAATGAGTTCATATGCATTCTTTTTTTCTAAATCATGATTAGAACCTGCTTCGGCAATTATGAAACTTTTTTCAGAATCATTAACTCTCCTATTTCCAATTCTGATGGAATTCACACTTAGTTCTATGTCTAAATATTATTTGAAGGTTCCATTATTAATATCGGCTAGGTGAATATTTTTTCCATGATATATTCAGATGGAAAATTCTCTTCGTTGTATACAATTCCAGCTTTCTTATAACCCGCTCTCTGGATCCATTTTAGAGAAGCTTCGTTATTGACTTTTATGGATGCAGTAATTTTTTTTATTCCAATTTTTTTGATCTCTTCTTCGACTAGTTTAAAGGACTCGTTCCCAATTCCTTTACCTCTATATCCTTTTTTTATCATGTAAGAAATTTCTCCATCAATGATTTTAACATAACCAACTACCCTGTCCTCAAATGTGATCATCCACTGGTAAACATGTTCCATTTGCTCCAATTTCTTCATATACTTGTAATGTTTATCTTTAGTAATTATTTCATTATTATGAGAAACTTCTCTAATTTCCCGCTCATTTCGCATATTCAAGATCATATCCCAATCGTCAGATCGCACTTTACGCACCGAAGTTTTCATG
>JARFXS010000177.1 GCA_029194465.1 Candidatus Nitrosocosmicus sp. | reverse complement strand
GAGTGAGCATCCTATTCTCCCTCATACCATGAATTGACAAACTTATCTATGCTTATGATACCTAAGTAATAGAATTTGATCAATAAAGTATTTAACGACAATAAAAATAGATAGGGGGAGAGGAGAATGGATTAATCCACCTACCTATTATGCTAAAAAATGAATGTTCCTCATGGTAGTAGGGCTCTATTTTATCTAGAATCACAATGAATTATATGATCTGATCATGCATTTTGGTAGTAACAATCTGACCGGTTTGGGATTAAGTTCCCTGTGGTAGTAGGGTTTCATCGAATCGACAATTTTACTTATAATTCATCTAAAAGATAGTTCAAGGCTTTGTCTCAATCACCAGGTTAAAAGGAGTTTGCGCAACTCGACGGAATTTTGAAAACCAGGTAGATTTGATTATCTCTGCTATTCCCCGTTCACCTGCTTGTGTGTCTAAAGCTGGTCCATTTTCATTTAAGGATGCAGGAATGCACACATTTGATGATACTGAACAGAATACCTTTTCAATGGGGATTTAGATTATCCTCTAGTTTATCATTTGCAAAAGGTTCTCCTAGCATCCAGATACCATCTTTTTCCTTAACGTTTGAAGAACATAGATAGCTGTTCCACTTGGGTCACCATGTCGTGAAAGCAATCAAAAAAGGCAACTAAGGCATAATCGTCACCATGATATTCAGTAGACTTTGCCACATCAAATGTTATAAAATATTTATATACATCTTTGTTATATATTTAGTATATGTTATACCAATCATTGTCATTAATTGGCATTATCACGCTATTAATAACAACTGCTGTTGTAATAACAATTGTAGTTCCATCAAACAATATAGCATCTGCAAATGGAATGTCTCAACCTTATCTTAGTGTTGTATCGTATGATTGCTCTATAGGATCAGATGGGTGTGAGGGCAATGTATACTGTGATATAAATGATGAAGGATCGTGTTATGATAGGTATGAGGGAAATGATGATGGGAGTAGTACCGATCCCCAGTCAGCATCATACAGAGGTAACATTGTTCCCCAGGATCCACTATTTAGCTAAATAATAGCTAGGGATAGAGGGATAAAATTAAGGTTTATTGCAAAAATTAACAAGGACAATATCCAGTATTGCAAAGAACTTATGAAAATTAATGAACTACGACATTTAGATGAAATAAAAGGACATTTTGGTTTGGGAGATGACCTATATTATCGAGCGAGTGCTAAAACTACTGAATCATCACTACCTCCATTGCTTATATCAAGTACGTTAAGAGTACTAGTAGAACAGTAACAATATTTCTTTGATATGCTTTGGAGAAAAGCAATTCCGGCCAGGAAAAGGAAGAAAGAAATAGAAGAAGGATTAAAACGAGAATTTATGGAAACGATTCAAGATCCGACGGAAACTCTTGATTTAATCCCTAAACTACTTTTGTCTTCCACGGAAGAAATGCAATTGATACTCTCAAATAAAGAAACATACAAACTCTGAAAATGAAATTAAACTAACAAGTATACCAAGAGAACAACTTAAAGAAGGTAACCATATACAGGTAATAGTCCATGGAGAGAAAAATCTAGAAGACCATAAATCCGAAGATGAGTTTGACAATCTTTACAATTTGCAAAGGGATTATCCAAGACAGTTAGAGATACAACTTATTACCAGCGTTGTTTACGATAGACTAAATGTTTTCATTTCAGATAGAGAAACCTTAGTCATCATAGAATCAAACAAACCTTTTAACAATAAATTAGTTACTGGAGATTCCTTTTTTCCCTATGTTTAATTTTTATCTAGCAACAAATGAGGGATCAATAAATTATGGTTTTGGGACCATAAAAGATAATCTTACAACTACCGAATTCTTGGAACGATATAGACTCTTACCTATGTCTGATTTACTAATATCAATTCTCGATGGGAATGCATTTGTTAAAATATCAACGGTAGATCACCCACTTGACAAAATTGGAGGAACGATATGACCCGGATTTTGATTGACAATTCGCACATCATTTTTATAAGTCTTAATTATCATGATATAACTACATAACTGAATTTGTTCATACATTATCAATTATGAATAAACCAACATTTACTTCAAATTTTACAGATAGACAAGTTGATACTAACCAAATCGGATTCAAATTTGGATTAGCTTTATATAATCACACTACAGAACAATGAGTAAATACACTTATTCCATCATTAATTTCATAAGATTATATAGTTTTAATTTACAAGGTAACAAAGATAAAAGGCGAAGAGAAATGAAATACATCATACTATCAGCAATTTTATTGTTCTCATTTGTTAGTATTCTAATAATAAACGATTTCCAAGATGAAATGGCATTAACTTTTGGAATAACAATCGAGGATGATTACGACATTTCTTTTGAATCGAAAAGTAACAATAGTTTCTTAGATAAAATTCCTATTTCTCTATCAGAGGGCTCTAGCAGTATTGACTCTCTTACTGTCAATCCTTTAACAAATTCCATATATATTTACGGACCTGGCAAGCTTGCAGTCATGAACATGGATAATGCAAACAAGGTGACTGACA
>JARFXS010000176.1 GCA_029194465.1 Candidatus Nitrosocosmicus sp. | reverse complement strand
CTCTTTCCAAAGAAAAAAAGGGATTGATCAAGATCTTAAGCTCATCCGCCCATCAACAGGAGATAATTATTTTAGATCTTGTTGATAACCATTGAATTGTAAATGGGTTATTGTTTTGGACTAAGATGATGATTCTGGTTGACTGATTAGTTCGGATTCTATGGCTTCCTCTAATGAAATGGATGGGAAAAAGAATTTCTAAAATTTGTAGTATAAATGAATTAATTAGAATTGCGTGACATTGAGTAGTATGACAGTAATGACGACTCAAATAAAGAGATTAATTTGGTATCTGTATATATGGAGTTTAAAAAATTAAAGGAACCTTATTACAATGTAAAAACATACTACTCTATGTTATGCATTCATTTATATGGTATTAACCACTACGCTAGTAATTTTGATATTTTATTAAGACAATATTAAGAATTTGAATCAAACAAGCGATTCAAGTGATACTTTACTACTTTTCATTTGTACAAATATGAATGAATTGTCGAGCTTCAATCTTTTGATTAGATACCAATAAAGAAGGCCCTATTAGTAATTTGTCGGTGTTCGTTAATTTTACAGACTCTTAAGTAAGTGTTACTATGTTATGTATTAATCAGTATTAACTGAGAAAATTCGACTAATATGATATTTGGACTACTTTTTCCGTATGATTCTTAAAATTCAAAATCCCATGATTAGATATCCTTAATGCAATCATCTAAAAACCGGATAAAGTTGGACAATCAGTTTTGTGACTAGAGGGACATAATTGGCATTATGTTCTGCTGAGTTATTGCAAAAGAAAATAACATCGCAATTCAGTATCCCTCCGCCTATCAATAACATGCCCACAAGACTTTCTGAAGAGATTTAAGACCAATAATATAAAGATATCAAAATGAATTAATAATCGATCCGATCCAAAAAAATCATTCCTAATTCCTTCATTGAGATGAGAAACCCTTCTCTACATTGTTGCTCATAACATGTTCTATATTTGGATATAATAAGAGAAGGAAAAGCTAAGAAGATAGATGGCCTACTCAGCACAAGACCTGATACTCCTGATGGTCAACGCGAGTCTTCTAGTCAACCAGAGATTGGTATTAGTGAATAAATGTAATACCTGAAATAGCTATGATGAATCTGACTAACACAACTGGTTTCCTTGTAGTTAACTGTTCTCACATAGTCCTGCAGATAAAGCAGGAATAAGAGGTGGGATATAAGATCGTAATTAATGATTAACGGAGACATGTAGAGTTAGGAGGAGACGTAATCAGGAATTGATAAGTTACAACCGTGAGAACAATTAATGATATTCAACTTACCTAATGACAAAACCAGAAGATCAAGTCAATTAAACATCAAGAGACGGCATAATCCAGAATATCTCTTTAGTTTTAGAGTCTAAAAAGCCCAGAACCTAACCTATTGGTTTGCCATCTAATCGAAAAATTGAACCAACCAATATTGCCACCGTTGCTGCCACCTAGTTCTCCTTCTCAATCAAGCGATATACTAAAATATTATGTATACAATTGTAAGTTGGAGCGATAAATACTTGCGACAAAATATTTGGAAGATAGATCTATTTACCAAATATATTTCATAATGTAGTATAGCATCATATACAATATATTCGAAAAATCAATATTCAAGTTTGGATGCATTCATAGTAACGCATTTGTATTCACCATTTTGTGAGACCCTACTAATTTGTTTGTTATAGTATAAAAAAGGAACATCGTCTTTCGTATGAAGATCCCAAATCTTATATTTGATTGAAATATTAATTTTCTTTCTTTCATTTTGCGTCTGAATTATTTCATGACATATTACGAGATATTTTGCACAATTGACGATAAAAAACTCTTTTCATTTTTGAAATCTGATGAAAAAACTGGTCTCAAACTAAGTTGTCAGTCCAAAATTCTCACCAATGATATACATCCATACGACAATCCGACCAGAAGGGTCCAAAAGCATGGAGATAGAAAATGAAACATGAGAAACCCTTTCGATGATCTCTTAATAGATATGCGAGATTAATCCTATCGAATAATCGTCCAGGAATTACAGGTAAGATATCAACCTCTGTTAGCAAAATCTTCTTAAATTAATAAGCATCTAACTACTGAAAGAATCGCACCACCGAAGAAACATAAATCCAATCTTCTTGATATCGCTTCTTCCATTCTTCATTTTTGATACATAAATAAAAAGTTTATCTTGCAATAATAAATTACATGATCACAATACATCAATAAAATTCTTGACACGTTAAAAGTCTACTAAAAACCCATTCGCATACAAAAAGTCTACATAATTACAAACACCATTTATTCAACGACACAGTAAAACATTAATTATCCAGCTTTTCCTATATTTGCTATCCCTATTATCTAAATTTCCAAAAATTGATTTCTTATTTTTAATTTCTTAATATAGTGATATATAAATTTGGACTCACAATTTGCTTCAATTCGACTAATATCGTTATTACTTACCATGAATTCAAAAACTTGATTACCAATATAAACTGCGAGGTATAACAAAACACAAAATTAATAAGAATAATAACCTTGAATAGTATTGATTATTGCACTAATTATTATTTTTCCAGAACATTTAACAAACCGTAATAAAAGGTTCGTTGAGATATAGATTTGGATTGATTTAGATAAATTGTCCTCAACTAATCATTAGATATCAAATACTTTAAAGAATTTTCAAAATAGAATTTAATGGCTCATTAAATGAATAAAGAGATATTCTATATCAAATATTACAAAAGCACTATTCATAATTGTATTATTGCAGAAGATTTGGAATCTGATAATACACTCTTATATCTCAAAGATGGCGATTGTAATACTTAGAATAGAATTTGGTACATTTTGTGACATGTTATTTAATATGATGAACGATATATTGATCAAATAATATACCATATAATATAGAATAACAATACCAAATAAATGACGTTTTATATTGAATCTAATAAATTAGATTTATCGATCATGATGACGTATCTTATTTGTAAAGGAACACCCAAATTCATTCTATCATATTTTATTAGATCTGCTATTTCAATCGTCGTTACATGTCATCTGTCAAAGAATTGATTCGATATTAAATCGTTGCTACGTGTAAATGGTTTCGTAAATTAAGTAAATGCTTTGCAAAACTAACCAAATTATACAAAGATTAATTTTTCTTCAAATTCATATACCATGTTATCTAGAACTGGTTGAACGTCATCTTGAATTAAACTCCAAGCAATAATTTGCTATTTGTTCCTTCAATTGTCCAGTTCTTCTTCGTTGTCGCTCCTAACGCACTTGATGCAACGCCTGTTTTCATATCATGGGTTACAGTGGCATAAATTTCACCCTCCTGACCGAACCGCAAATTTGCTTATAAATACAGCTCCATCAATATTCCCATCAGTTTTTGACCATGTTTTCGCACCATCGGTAGATTTAATGATGCACTCATTCCCTGCTATTTTCTTCACTTTCACTTTCACTTTCACTAGGACCACAAATGCATATGCCATTTTACCATCGGATGATATTTCTAAACCGAAACCATTGTGTCGTATTATTGATTAATTCATTGTTTATTTTTTGCCAGTTATTGCCTTTGTCCATACTAGAGTATAATCCGTTGGTTGTTGAAGTATACTATGTTCAATCATTAGCAGTTAATGTTATGACTCTTTCTCACTCAGGGGGATTAATGCATATTCTAAGTTTTACCTTCATCAGAAGAAATAAAAATAATATCGCCTATGCCACTTGATCCATATATTATTTGTGATTATTTCAACACTGTGATTGTATGAAAATCAATAGGAACGGGTGTTGTTACATTGGATACCTGTTGCCATGTTACTCCGTAGTCATTACTTATTCTAAATCCTAAATTACCACCAGTTTGAGGATGCCCACTTGAATACATCACTCCTTCCTTGGTTGGATTAATGGTAAATCCCATTAAATCAGATTTATCATTTCCACTTTCAACCCAACCTGAATTAGTAACATTATTCCCTTTATCTTTCTTAAACAAACCATTATGCGTTGCCAAATACAGTGAGCCATCATTATTATTTTTATTTGCAGGGAACATTCCTATTCCATGAACATCCATCCAATTGCCAGTTATATTTTGACTAATTGGATTAACACTTTTGCTATCTAGAGATACTATAGAAACTACTAAACCAATACTGGCTAAAGTGAATGTAATAATCATAACAAATACATTTCTTCTCAAATGTATATCTTTTATTTTCAAAGTATTTTTGTTATTTCTAGTCTCATTGATTTTCTTCTTGTTCAACTATATACGATAGAAAATTAATTCTTTCTATTATTTACAGGTTTACTTTCATAAGAGTAAAATGCGAAATTAATGACATTCGCTTGATTTCGCTTCTCCAGTGTAATAATCGCAAAGTTAAGATATTGAATTATCCTATTGACCGATTATATATCATTCAATATACAGAGATTATCTCTAAAAGCCAACTTTTTAGAGGATTGGCAGACACTATAAGACTCTATTCTTAAATCTACGAAGAGGAGATAAAACTACTTCAGAAATAGAAGTCTAATCAAAATCAACCCAATATCTCATATGAAAATTAGAATTAAAAAGAAAATGCATTAATATTTAGAGACGTTCTTGTCCTTGTCTTCTATCATGTGAAATGGCTTGATCAAGTCCGGATTGATAGGTACACCGTACATAGGTAACTTACCAAAATGCTTATCTACACTTTCTGGATCTATATTTACAATTATTACATTGTCATTTGATTTTTGTATAGAAGTGGGAATATCTGTTGCGGGACCAGCTTGCAAACTTACAGTTGAAGTCCCATTATAGATTGTAGCGTTGTTGTCAGGATGTGTCACATTTAAGACAACAAAATCTGTTAGGGTATGTGTATGTCTTGCGGTCCCATCAGGTTTTACCATTTCAATAGCAGCATTAAAAACATCTGAATGGTGATTATTCTGAACATCTGTATCATTTGCCATGTTTAACCTCCAGTTTCCAACCATAATCCAATCAACAGCACCACTTTGATTTTCTGATAATCCAACAATTGGACCAAAGACAAACTGATCATCTATAATTTCCGATGGAATCGCACTTACAAAATTTGAAACAGATGAGATGGATGCAAAGCTAGCAATCAATAAAGCAGTGGCGAATAATAATGCTCTTAAATTCCTCATAGTGTAATAAACCATATTGATTACCTCATCTAATTAAGATTTGTGGTACAAACATCGCAACAAGATTTAGATGCTTGGTCAAAAGGTACAAACGTGGATTTAGTCATATAGTTGGCGATAAGTCATGATGCATTGATAGGCCAAACGAGTTAATTGTAAATGAATTTCATTTTGACATACATACCTAGATCTTTATTCCATGTATCTGTCATTAGGAATATTATAGTCAGAGTTTTTGGCCATTATGTATGGATCGCTTTATTTTCGAATTTGTAGACTCTTCAAATAAGTATTAAAACCGTTTTCATTAAGTATTATGTTGAGATGATCTTGTATAAGAAATAGACTTATGGATTTACACTTCAATAGTGAATTCATAGGTTCATGATTGCATTCTAGCCCTAAATCCTAACCCTATAACCACAATTCCCGTTATTATCAACATCATTTGACCCGTAAAGGCAAGTGAATTGGC
>JARFXS010000175.1 GCA_029194465.1 Candidatus Nitrosocosmicus sp. | reverse complement strand
GTATTTTATAATACAGCATTTTTTCACATAAGCACAGTTGGACAGAAGATTGTCTTGGGCACTAAAAGAGGTCATAAAATCTTTTATACTTTTTATAAATAAAGTACGATTTTGTACCTGGGGATTTTCAATGGTGTAGAATACGGTCTTTAGAATAATGGAAAATCATTGAAGATAATATTAGGAGGATATTGAAAGATTCATCTGATGTGGTAATTTCATATCGTCATGGAAATCCATCATCCAAGACACCATGAAGATGGATATTTTATACTAAATTCATTCCCTGAATCGGTATAAGTCAAGAACCTCTCTCCACTTAAGGTAGAATGTCTAGTACCTCTAGAATCCTATTTGTTAGATTCATTAGATGCAGATTTGAGAACGATGGTTTGAGTCAGAGTTCCATGAGGATCGTTAAAAACTTGTTTAAGCATGCATGCCAAATTACCTTCTGCTGTCCGACCCGCATCGAAGTGTGTTGTCTAAGCTTGTCTCCGATCGTATTTTTTATTGATTGAGGTTTAGTATCTTGGTAATCCTTGTATATTATCTATGTTAGAATATTTATCACACGATCAAGCTTTGTCAAACTATCACTTGAGCGCTAATCAATGAAATAATGATAGGTACCAAAAAATAATTACAACCTGCAGTATTGTGATATCTATTGTTTTTATTTCCCACGCTCTTCAAATAATGCAAATATCCACATTCTGGTAAAGATTATCTTCAATTCTCATGTTAGTCAATAATATTGATTCTTTAGCTTCAACCATTTTTGATATATAAAAAAATCAATTAAACGACATACACAAAATAAACATCTGACATAGAATATAGTAACAAGAACTCTTATAGTTTAGTTTTATTGTAGTTATATAAGGTTTCAAAATATGGTCTTATCTATGAGAAGTAAATTGGCCTCCTGTCTCACGTATAAGGTTAAGATCATTTTACATAATTATTTACTGTTTTGATCTGTTAATCGAGTTTTTTCTTGTTAGGTTAGTAGAATTTAGAAAATCTATTTAATGTCTGGCTCTAGGAACGGTCCAAGGAAAAACAATGTGACAAGCAGCTGATTGTAGATCCCTGCTGGTGAAATCAAACATATAGAGCAGAAATTTTTTGTCATCTGTATACATAAGGCTGTAAAGAAAGAAAAAAATAATGATTCATCGATACATTTATCTAACCCAGGAAGTCGATGAAGACATACATTCTGTATCGATATTTAACTTTAAATACGAAGGACAATATGATTAAAGAGAGAAATTATTGCCCTGTAAAGATTTAGTGTGTCTCTAGAGTTACAAAACAGTTCATAATTACCCAAATATATTCTATATATGATAAAACTTGTTTATATGTCATAACCCATAGTTTGATTTTATTCTAGTTATTTCAGAATTATGAGTCTAGGAGGACAGCTCAAAGTCATATAGGACGTCGGTTGAGATGATTAAATGTAACTAATCGTTGTTGTCAAGTTTTGTATTAGCTAATGATGTTATAAAGGCCTGATTAGATGGCAAATTTAAAAAGTGATATAATAATCATATCAGTTTGTCAGTACGGCGAGTGTTTTAACTAATAGTGTCAAAACGAGTTCTTTTCTATCCAGTTAAATGTATCTATAGACAATCAAACAATGTTTCTCCAGAGAAGAATTCCAGTCATTTCACCCAACAGATGACATGTTTGTCTATAAGATTCAATCTTAGTCCTTTCTCTATCTCTTATTCATGGTTGAATTGGTTAGTTCGTAGATTAAACGCAAGGCTTACGGGCTTCTTAATTTAGACATATTTGTCTTATGGTCATTGGATTGATTCTATTGAAGGCTGGTGATTTTAGAAGTATATAAAGACTCTATTGATTACTGCGATGATTACCTTTAGAATATTCCGTTTACCAAAGATCTAGATGCAAGTTATAAAATTGGAAAAATGATGTTACTATCATAACGGTAACATGGTAAATAATTTAGGATCAACAGACTATCAGTAGTGAATGATGTTCACAATTGTTGCTAGCCCCAATGGAGATTAGATTTTTTATGAGAAAATGAAATAATAAGGCTAGATCTGTTGAATCAATCTTGAAACCTAGAATACATCCTATAAAGATATTATTCTTCTTTTGTTTACAATAATTTTCAATAAATAAAATTTGATTTGATAGGGTTTAGTTCAGGTTCGATTTATTCCTGCGTTTGGTTTGGGTTCTGGTTTGGGTTCGGATTCTGTCATAGATCTTGTTTCAACAGGAATACTAAAGCTAAAGGTACTTCCAATTCCGTTCTGGTTGTTTGATGCCCAAATTTTACCTCTATGTGCTTCTATTATGTTTTTTGAAATGTATAGTCCTAAACCAGTTCCACTATCCGACCTTGAAATAAACTTTTCAAATAGATGATTCATTACCTCAGAATTAATTCCTTTTCCCCTGTCACTGATACTTACTATTACTTCTTTTGAGTCCTTTTTCATCAATACCGTTGCAGTTATTTTTCCGTCTTCGGTAAACTTTCTTGCATTATTTAACAAGTTTAATAACACCTGTGATATTCTAGTCTTATCTCCTTCTATC
>JARFXS010000174.1 GCA_029194465.1 Candidatus Nitrosocosmicus sp. | reverse complement strand
GATCCAGTTCAAAAAAAAATTAATAACAACATTCGTTTTCTAAAGAGAGATTGATTATTTGTTGAAAACCTGATTGTCACTTCCAAATGGCTTTAATGTAAAATAGATAAATAGTCATCAGTTGGTTTTTCTTCTATCAGCAGATTTACCTTTTGAAATTTCACTATTTTTAGTATTAATGCATTTTTTTGGAATAAATTGTTACATGGAATAATTTAATGATTATTTAGGTACATCATTTCCTTGAGTTAGCATAACAACCTAAACAGTGATTAAGGTTAAAATACTAGGCATTAATTTCTAATATTGATTGAAATCTGATATAGTAAAAGATTTATTTGAAAAAAGGCAAAACCTTGTAACTATTTCAATAATTTCTTTCACATTTTTGCTATTTTGTGACAATTTTCTGAGTTCTTCTTTAGATGTAATGAGCGACATAGTAAAAAATCAGGCTGGTTTGATACTATTTGCGTTTATTTTGATTGTTAGTATAATTTTTAGTTATTTTGTCTTAGAAAGTATCTTTGAATTGCTAGAGAAGAAAAGATCAATTTTTTCAAAACATAAGAAAGTATTCAGAATAATGCAAATTTCTTTGTACGGTTTATCACTATTGTTATTAGCAGACCTACTCAGTGATCAAAATTATTATACCATCAATTTAAACCTGATAGTTCTCGTGAGCTATGGTTTTAGTTTATCTATCAGTCTGTTGGCTAGCCTGAAATTATTCTCATGGTACAGAGCAAATAGAAGCAGATTTGTAATTTTGTTCGGGTTAACTCTATTTTTCATTTTTATAAACAGTGTATTGTCCTTATTTCTATTTGAAGTGCTATTAATAGAGAAGCCTTATGAATTTGACATGTCCACTCCTAATATTTTTGATTTTGAGTGTGATGAAAACACGATAAATTGTATTCTTAAGGAGAACTTGCTTTTACTACAAAACTACTCTCTAGTGATATATTTTGTTTTATTTTGGGTTTGTACAATTTTGTTACTACATCATCATATTAATAAAGTAGGAAAGGTAAAATTCTTTGCTCTTGTTGCTTTACCTATAGTCTTATTCTATTTTCAATTTGTTTATACATACGAAGATTTTTTTACAATAAGTGATGAGTTGCGGTTTGATGAAAATATAGCATTTGCAATACAGCTTTTCATAGCAACCCTCCTAACAGCGGCTTGCGGAATTTTGTTTGGATGGGGTTTACTATCAATTGCTAATTTGCTAAAGATATCTGTACGAGTTGAAAGGTTTCTTAAGATTGCTGCTATAGGTGTGGTGACATTCTTTATATCAGCCAATGCTACAGTTGCTTCTGGTGGGATGCCACCGTTTGGTGTACCCAACCTAGTCTTCCTTCCATTTTCATTAATCTTAATTTATGTAGGTGTATTCTATTCTATTACTTCGATAGCAAATGACATAAGTATAAAGAAATTCATCAAGAATTCTACGTTTAATGAGTTAAAAATCATGGGGAATTTAGCCGAGTCTCAGATGCTGGATGACATGAAATTAAGGGTATTAAACATGACCAAGAAGTTCTCAAATGAGTTACAGGAAAGGAGCAATTTGGAGGAAGGTAGTTCTGAAGATAATATGAAGGATTACTTAAACGATGTCATTGACATTTATGCTAAACAGAAAAAGAATCAAATCTAAGCATATAATTTGATTTTTTCAACGAGTTCATCTATCTTAATGGAAAATGGATGATTGGGTAATTCACTTACCGTCAAGTATTCTCTTTCTTTGAATTGTATATCACAATAGCATGGAATCTCAGCCAAGGTACCGACTTTAACAGATCCTGCTATAGTATCATTAACCATATTTGTAACCTTTTGCACATATTGAGAGTCCACGTTAGCCACAAATTCGTGAAGGTCATTCATATGCGAAGGGATGCAATATCCTGATACTCGATTCAATAATAGTTTACAAACGGATCCACTTTCAATTAGGGAAGAATAAATTTCATTTATCATTTTAACGGTTCCCTTCAAATCTAAATCACCCATCTTTAATGTTAGTAATACGATGTCAGATACTACGATGGAATTTATCGACCAATATCTAATACCGGGACTGGTATCCATTATGATAAAATCAGCTTCTCTCCCTACGAGTACCTCCTCTCTCATTGAGATAAAGTTCCTAAATTGCTTCAGTTTTTGCTCCTTGTCAGTATTTAGATTTCCTTCTAATTGATAAATATCCTCCTTTCCACCCTTAGAAAACCCCAAATACAATTCACCTTTAAACTTGGGTTTCAAATACGACTTGGCATCAATCATGATATCATCTATACTGGCATTCCCCATCAGATAATCATTAATCCATAAGCTAGGTTCTATGTCGAAGTAAGAATACAAGCTAGGTGCGTAAAAATCTAAGTCTAACAAATAAACAGAATAACCTTTAGAGGCCAATAAAAATGAAAAATTGGTAGCTCTTGTTGTTTTTCCTGTACCCCCTTTATAAGAATGGAATGAGATACACTTCCCCAATTAGATTAAGTTAACCACATCAAGTAATAAGAGTTTTGAATGTTTAGGTTGTTATGCTAACTCAAGGAAATGATGTACCTAAATAATCATTAAATTATTC
>JARFXS010000173.1 GCA_029194465.1 Candidatus Nitrosocosmicus sp. | reverse complement strand
GGCTGATGAACCCACTGGTAATCTAGATACTAAAACGGGTAATGAAGTATTTAATTTGCTAAAGATGCTGTCTAATAAATATGATAGGACCATAATAATGGTCACGCATAATCCTGAGTTAGCAATCAAAACCGATCGAATAATACATCTCAAGGATGGGGAAATAGAACGGGAAGAAAATATAGTTACCTGAAATATTTTTCTAGCGAATTAAGCCATTTATCCAAGCAAATCTACATTTTATCTAAATATCTTAGATAACTTTAAGTCTATTTTACTATATATATAATAGCAATTATTGTGATGATTACCATAACACGGATAAAAGCCATAGTAATACAAAATATGAAGACAAAAAAGAATCATCAAATTCATAAATACACCATAGTTGAAGATAGGATCCATCTATTGAATCAGTTTAATTTCAGGTTAATGCTAAACACAACTTTTATCTGGACGACATACTTTATGAAAATTTTGCAATACTGTCCAGGCAATTCACCACTACCATTATCACCACCACCCCCACAACTAAGGTTTGGATCTAATTATGAAAGATTAGGAGGTCTGGATAGGATCTATGGACATTAAGGAAATATTTGTTTTATCATTTCAGGCACTGAGAGAGAGAAAAATCAGATCTCTTCTAACCATTCTAATGGTTATGGCTGGAACTAGTCTACTAGTAGCAGTAAATGGTGTAGGGGCAGGGTTCACTGAATTCTTTAATAAACAGTTCAGCAATTTAGCTCCTAACATTTTATTTGTTACTAGTGGTCAAGAACAAGGCTCAGGCACCGTCGGCTCAGGAGGAGGCGGAGGCGGAGGCGGAGGAGGCTCTGCTGGTTCTAAGATCACCTTAAATGCTGCAGTCATAAACAGAATTGATTCATTACCCTTTGTCGAAGAAGTTATACCATCATATCAGTCACAGGTATTGATCAAATCTAAGGGCGAAGAAAAATCACATGCAGCACTATCCATAGATCCAAATAAATTATTTGTGATTGCACCGACCCTTGGTTTACAGGAGGGTTCTCAAATAAAACAAAATGATCCATCTGCGATTGTAATAGCAGAAAATATTGCCAAACCTCCTGGTGAAGACAACCCATTTGTAACACTGGGTGAGACGGTAGAACTAGAATATTCATTTATTGATGACACCACAGGCAAACAAGATACAGTATCGAAGAATTTTTTGGTTACTGCAATAATGGAATCGACAGGCAATCCAACAATAGATAACGCAGCAGTCATTAACCTGGACGCTGGCGATTCCCTTTTTCAAAAATCAGGCAAATATGACTCTTTATTTGTAGTTGCGTCATCCAATGAATTAGTTGATGTTGTTGAAAGCGAAATCAAGAAATTGTATGGAAATGATATAGGAGTAACAACAGTAAAGGCCATACTCAAGACCATAGAGCAATTTACAGGCGGGATTACATCATTCTTGTTGAGCATTGCTATTATCTCATTAATTGTTGGGGCAGTAGGTATAATTACCACATTATATACTTCCGTGATTGAAAGAATCAGAGAAATAGGCACATTAAAAGCAATAGGTGCACAAAGTTCTAATATTTTAACAATGTTTGTTTTTGAAGCTTTGATAATTGGTATGCTGGGTGCAACTCTGGGCTTAATTGGAGGCGTAGGTGGTGGTTATGCGCTGTCTCAAGCTACTCCCAGAAATGAAGGCGACCCCCCACTCATCCCTCTATTTTTTATGAGCGACATGGTTACCGTGTGGATAATTTCGGTTGCCCTAAGTGTAATAGCAGGATTATTGCCAGCTTGGAAGGCATCAAAGATAAGCCCCATAGAAGCGTTAAGACCAAAAACCTAGATGAAATATTTTGGTTCAAAATCACCAAGATATAGATTTCTGAATAGGCTCTGTAAGATTTTATAAAAAACAATATCCAACGTTATGAACATACACTAAAAATAAACAAGTGCTTATATAGTAACATAAACTGTTTCTTCAGACCTAGTTCTACCTCTGGTTCGGTGAATCTTGAGCAAAAATTATACCAAGAACACTTTAGACAACCTACCTACTACTATAAAGCGATCAATCGAGTGATAGGAAGCAAAGATCTAGGTGTCTCTGCTTATCAATTAAAGAATCTCATTACATGAGTTAGACAAGTCAGCTGGTCGATCGGTCGAGTCCATTTATGGTTACGGTTACCAAAATAAAAAATTGTTATCTTGAGAAAAATATGGTGGTTAGTTGAGTTGTTTGTGAGTTTTTTATCCCTCTACATTGAAAGTAAGGTTCTGTGGAAAATATTTCGCAATCAGAATTTGTTACAGAAGCAGTAAGTGGTCCAAAGCTTGTAACAGTTATAGCAAATCTCGAGTCAATCGGTATATCTAGGTCAAAGAGCATTGAATGAGTCACGGATTGAGTTATTAATTTTGGGCCATAAGTTATTGTTATAGTACACGATTTTGCAATCATACACTGTCCATCTTTGACTGTGGCATCTACAATCAGTTTAGCAGTAGGGCCATTAGGCGGTAGATCCGCTTGTCCTGAATTACAAATTCCGTCTGAAAATTGTGAATTATCTTGATTTTGACATAGTAGATTATTACCAGATAAAAGATTGCTATCACCTGATACT
>JARFXS010000172.1 GCA_029194465.1 Candidatus Nitrosocosmicus sp. | reverse complement strand
TACATAAGGATCCTCTTCGCACGCCTGATAATAAATGGGTTATTGGATCATAATCTGTGTGCTAAATACATATTTGACTAATAATACTTTATGAAAAGATTTTAGTTTGGAACATTTCAATTAGAAATAATGTCGATTTCAGATTTTATTAAGACTATTACACTATATAGTATTGTCATAGTTTCACTTCTATGTATATTTCAAACTTCGAGCACGATTATGAATGTTTTAGGAAGCGGCCCAGAAGTTCCTAATAGAACTTCAACCGACGCGTCAGACATGTCTTATATAGCGGACCTAAAATCAGGAGATCCAATAAACTATTTTGAAACAGGGATGGAAGAGAGAAATAAAGATAATTGGGTATTTGTCAATCATGATATTTACGGGTCTAGGAATAGTAATCAAACTCAGATTGACAAATCTAACGTGGGAGATCTAAAGGTTAAGTGGAGATTGAATAACACTTATGAAATCCAAGACCCACCCATAATAGTAAACGGTAGCGGGTATTTTCAGGACTATGTAGGAAATATCATTTCCTTTAATACTTTGACTGGCGACATTAAATGGAGACTTGATTTAGACGGAGGCCCAACTATGGGTCTTTATTATTCAGATGGAATAATTTATGCCACCCTGGGAACTAAAGCCAAGATTATTTCAGTGGATTCTAAGAACGGAGAGATTTTGTGGGAGTCTCCGAAATTAGGAGATACCAGTTTAGGATATGCCATAAATTCACCACCTTTGATTTGGAAAAACTATGTAATTGCAGGATCTGGTGGTAGTGGGCTACCCCCTGGAAAGGGATTTGTTAAAGGCAACATAACGGCCCTAAACAAGACTGATGGGGGTATCATATGGAATATTGACACAACAACTGGATCTTGGGTTGAGAAAGGCAAAAACCCACCTAATGGCGGAGCAACAGCTTGGTCGGGTGGCTCAATTGACGTCGATACCGGAATCGCATACATTCCTTTGGGTAGTGCATCACCTAACTTTAACGCATCAACAAGGCAATCACCCAATCTTTATTCTAATCATATGGTGGCAGTAGATATTAGAGAGGGTAAAATTATTTGGGCAACTCCATTTATCGCACATGGGACGGTCTTAAATGTAAAGGTTCCAGACACTCATGATTGGGATACCTCATGGGGAAGTAGCGTAAGTAATATAAAATTTGAAAATGGGTCATCCAAAAAAATAGTGATAGGGCATGATAAAATGGGAAACGTAATTGCAATGGATGCATTAACTGGGGAAGAGATATGGTGGACAACACTGGGTAGACAAGTTAACACTGACAGCATACCATCGCCAAGTGGGAGTGGAATGATTTGGTCATACGGCATATATAACTATCATGCAACAGACGAGGATACCTTATACATAACTGCAACTAATAGAGGACTAAATTTTTTTACTGAAGGATTGAGCGGACATAAAGAGGATCCTGAGAATTCAATCGAGCAGGGATTGGTAAATGGTACTATATACGCATTAGATAAAAAATCAGGTGTCGTAAAATGGAAGGTTGACACAGATTACCCTCCCAGAGTTTCTCCTTTGGTCTCAAATGGGGTTGTTTACACCGGGTACATCAAGTTTGGAGAAAACTATAGGACCGGAATCATCATGGCTTTAGACAATAACACTGGGGAAGAACTTTGGGAATATGATGTACGAGGCTCAATATCTCCTGTTGGAGCATCTATTGGGAATGGAATGCTTTTTGTACCTACTGACAAAGTCAATTTGTACCCAAATGAAGATGAAGATAATGAGGTAGGTGGCTCGATAGTCGCATTCATGCCAATAGAAAACTAATTGATTTAGCCTTTATTTTTTTCATCTGTTGAGCACTCTAAACAACATAATGAAACAGAATTTGACTTGTTGTTTTTATATTTAATGGTACAGTTCTTACATTGATCATAAGGACAATAATCACATTTTCGAAGTTCATTATCGCAAATTATTTTTGTACACAATCTGCAAAAACTAAAGTGTTTATTACAAATAGCGTTATTGCAGTAATAACATCTTTTTATTTCCTGACCCCTAGTCACATCGATGTTCTTTTCACATACTATACAGACCTTCTTAGCTGGAGGCATTTTTGATCGGATTCCTTCCTTGCATTGTATTTATTATAGTATTTGACAGTTAATTTAATTTATTTATGTAAGATGTTGATGAAGCCAAAATAAAACAGAAAATCATTTGTAGTAATAGGAATGTTTATGTTGTCAGATAAGAGGATCCTTGGATTTGGATCCTGAAACGAACAAAAATCAAAGAAGAATTAGAGTTTTAGTAATCTTATTTTTTGTCTTTTCGCCATGTATTCATTCCAATTGGGTAATAGGGATATGTATCTCATATAGCAGTAAATCCACCAGCCTTTACACAATTATCCACGCATAATAAAAATAATTAGAACTAATTTAAATACATAATCAGAATCGCATAGATTAAACATGAATTAGAATCTAATTGACATTTTTATTTAGTCTTTATGGTAGAAATATATTTCTAATAAGAATTTTGGTTTAATTGTACAGCCTGATCTTAAGAATTTTAAATAAATTCAAAAACCCATTGAACATTGATTATGAAGAATATTATGATAATTTTTGTGATTTCTAT
>JARFXS010000171.1 GCA_029194465.1 Candidatus Nitrosocosmicus sp. | reverse complement strand
GTCTTCAAGACTTGTTAGGTCTCGGAAGAGAATATATCCAAATGTTGAATGATGGCGTGATCGCCGCGTCGTATCTCGAGGGTTGGCAAAACGAAGACAAGGACGCGGTACTCGTCGCGCCCGCGCACACGTTCTTGATGATGAATCGTCCCGTCACAATTCAATTCTGGCTCGATGCGGGTTCCAGCGGATGGTACGAGCGACTCGCCCAGCCGCTCACGCATCCGCACGTGTTGAGCCGCGGATGGCAGGAGGGGCGTCAATGGACGGATGCGGACGATGTCCAATACAGTAAAGAAGCGATGGCGCGGCTGGTATCGGGGTTACTTCACCGATGCCGCGAGCGAGTTTATTTGGGAATCTCCGAGTTGGGCGAAAGCGGATTTGAAGGACGCGGCGCAGTATTGCGCGCGTTTAAAAAAGTTTTATGAAATTGTAGAATAAGTTAAATGGTTTTTCTCTCTTAAAACTGCATGAAGGATTGGTTTGAAAAGTCATTATTCTTTCCAGCACTCTTCTTAACTGTTACTGTAATGATAGCATCTAGTTTTATTCAAATAGATATATCTTATGGTCAGGCTGTCCCTTTGATACCAATTCATACCGGGAATGTCACTTTAGATAAAGGCCTTCCTGTTTTCTATGATTGTATCGACGAAAAGATAGATAATAGTAAAGGTGTTGAAGCAGATTCGTATTTTGAAAAAGAACCAACCAAGCATGAGGTAACGACCTGCTACAATGAGGTGTTCTTAGATGCTTCTGATGTCCATTCAAGCAAAAGTGTAGAGGATTAAGATACTAAGAGATTTATTATGCAATTCTAGAATTTTGAGAGAGAAAGCAAAGAGGCACGTCAAAATTCTAGTGTAAAGGTATTGAAAATATGTTGTAAATTCTCTTATTTCATATTATAATCCTATTTAAAATACCGATATCGACAGTAATCCGTAAAGTAGGCCTAGCCCTCTTCTATATGCTATTATATTTGTGGGATCTGTTACTATTTGAATAAGACCTTTAGTCAGTAGAATCTTTTGTATATTTTTGTGAGAAGTTATTATGGCTCTAGGTTTTAATGTTTTAGGTTTAGGAGTAGAATTAGTTGTTCTGGTTCTAATAATATAATACTCATTGTTGTAATCTCCAGTTTAGCTTTCTACTATTCTCATCAACTAACTCAGTCTCTCTATATTTAGAAAATTCCCTATTGACATGACCTAGATTCTCATTATAATTTTCTAATCTGTTCTTTGCTTTGAAGACGGGAATAGCATCATCTTTGTCGGTTAGCTCTCCCCTACCTGAAATCTCATCTATTGTAGTTTCTAATGCTCGAGTTTGAACATGTTCATACTTCGGATTCTCAATATGACCACAATTAGGACAAATGAGTTTGGAATCCTGATAAGGGAGCAGTCTTACATTTGAACATATAATGCATAAAGGAATAGTATCCTCATCATCTAGGTCTATGTCTGACTTTTCATTTAGGCCCTTGACAGATTCAGATGCATCATAAAATTTATCTGAACTCATTCTAAATTATCCATATCATCCTCTCTTTTTTCTTCCTCTGCAACTTCTTTAGTGATATCACAAATTTTGCGTTTTAATCTATGATAGCTATCTCTACGGAAAAGCCTTATATGGTGAGTGCAAGTGTTAATAAAATCACATTTTGTTATCATAACTACATTCGAACGGATGACATGTCCACTTAAACGAATCCAGATCTAAAGACCTCATTAGACGTTATCTAAATCTGAATGACCAATCTGTAACCAAATGAAGTCATATTGTTCCTTACAATAAGAGGAGATATCGAATGTTTTTGGAAGAATAACATAGGTGGTGGATTCAGAAAATGATAATCCTGTTTTTAGAAGATCAGATATCTCAATTAGGGTAATTTCAGATAAAAGGCTCAAACCCAGATTGGATTACACATATAACAGAGTTTGAGAATTTATCTACTTTTTTAAGTGGGCTGAATGATAATGACTTTGATTTCGCAGAAACAATATTATATTTCTGAATTTAGTGTGTAAGAAAAGATAAGTATGCTTTAAGATCACTAAAACCCATGAAAGGAATAGAGTTTGTTTTATTGGCAGTCGGAGCAATCTTGGGAGCCTATCTAAGATATAAGATTACTTCCTTTCCTTTGGTTCTCGGAATAATTGGTTCAAACGTCTTGATTGTAAATATCATAGGTAGTTTTATCCTCGGCATCTTTTCGATTTTATTAGTTAACTGGAATCTCGATCAAAAATATTCATTTCTTATAGCAATTGGATTTTGTGGCTCTTTAACTACTATGTCATCCTTTGCTTTAGAAAACATAGTAATGATAGAAAACAAACAGATTCTAAACATGATGATTAATACGTTAGCAAATGTAGGACTTTCCTTTCTGGCTCTATATGGCGGCAGAATTTTAATAGTTCAATTATTACAATAATAACATAGAGCCTTGACCCTGAAAGAGATGATGTGCTTAAACATTAGAATTAAGAAAAACGATAATGTGAAAGGAAAAAGACTGGAAAAAACTATAATCGATTTTTTGATGAAGGCGAACGTTTTAGGGGCCATTGTATGGTTAGGAGTAGACGGATTTGGAAGAAGGGGTAAATCAATAGTACATTTAGAAGGATTAATGA
>JARFXS010000170.1 GCA_029194465.1 Candidatus Nitrosocosmicus sp. | reverse complement strand
CATAATATTCATAATTCTTGTCTATTCACCAAACTGACTATCTCTAAATAAGTTATTTTGGTATTTTATACAAAGAGAATTATATAGTCTGGCTATGTATATTTTAGGTTTAGAGATCATGATAATGTATACGGTTGTTGCTTATGGATTAAGAATAGATTTACGCGATTCATTCCTGCAACATAACATATTTACCAATACGTTATGAGATAACATTCAATCAAAGATACATTATTTTCAGATGGTTCGCATGAAATATTCGGGTAAATATTTAGCACGACCCAAGCTAAATTTATAATCCAAGAGGTGATCAAATAGATTTAAAAACCAATGTTAAATGGTTAATTCAATGACAACAAACCCAATTCCAGTGACGGTATTTCAATCGACTAGTTTGCCGATAAACTACTACTATTTTGAAGGTATTTCTCATAGGTTGATCATCAACTTCAGCTTACTTGAACCTGAATTGATATTAATGCCCCAAAATAATATGATAGGGGAAGACAAATCTTATAACCAGGTATTTATCAAGGTTGGTACAGCATGCATTGACAAAGTTATCAGTTAGGCATGATGAAGCAAATAAAACCTTCACTTTAATCGACCAAAATGGCTTGTCAGAAGTATTACATTTCAACTACACTAGTTATTTCAAATATAACCTTAACCATTTTACCAAATAGAAATTCATTTAATTGTGAATGATCTATTACACCTACTTCAATTCTACTTCTTTTGATTACACGATATTATAAGTATTACCAGCCCCAAGATAACCTAATGGATCCGAATCCAATTCCCGCGTTCAAATTGAAAGTCACTTTAATTTACCAAAGTATAACCTGCAAATGCGAGAAACGGATTCAAATCTCTCTAGCCTGACAATTAAATAGATTGTATCCATCATTTATGTCCAATTTGTCACTAGTCCCCACGGTTAAGAACTGATGGTGTGCTTATTCCAGGTATTGCTTAATATGCCTGTATTTTATTGTGAAGATTGATCTAATAGTTATTGTGGTTGTATGTAATTGTGAATTAAACCAGATTAAACCCAAAATCTTATTAATGAGTGTCTGCCATAACATATATGAAAAAATTTTTTGCTCTTGTGATAACATTCATATCCGGTGGGTTAGTCATGGTATCGCAATCGAAAACTCGCAGCATTAACATTAAACCAAACCCTTCTATTTTTGTCTTAGATGATAATTAAATCCTATGATTAGTGAATGCTTTAAATTATTTATCCATAAAAAATAAAAACCATACCTCGTTTTACAAATTTCATCAAAACTTAATATAAAATACTCAATATATAAACAGATTCATGATTAGTTAAATTATAATACCACATTATCTTTTTTTAAATTAATTAATCGTTTTTTCAAAATTTCAAGAACTGTTGAATTTTCTGCTTGATGGAAATCTTTGTAATACTCCTCTACTGATTTAAAATTCTTGAAGAACGAACATATTCAACTTTCGTAAAATCATTGCGTAATAGAGGGATAACCAGTTTAGGAACTACTGGTACAGCAACTATTAGTTCGGAGGGATTCTGGGAGTTTATCAATTTTGAAGCAGCTATAAGAGTAGAACCCGTATGTGCTCCGTCATCAACTAAAATGACTGTCTTCTTCCGACAATTTAACCTATAATTCTGTAATCCAAAGTAATTAATTTGATTTGCCAAAATCTCTTTCTGATGAGAAATTTCCATCCGAATATAATTTTGAGAGATTTCATTTATACCTGTGTTCATATATATAGAACCATCGAATAGTAGCGTACCTATAGCGCGCTCCGAATCATTTGGATTTCTTAGTCTCTTTGAAATCACCACTCCGAAACCAGGGTTTAGAAATTTCTCTGCTATTATGTCAGCTATAATTATCCCACCACGTGGAATCCCGACAATAACAATGTCTTTACTATTTTTATAGCTTGACAACATATTTGCTAGGATACGTGCTGCAGAGGTTCTGTTTTGGAATTGAATTTGCAAACTTGATTTGAGGAAACGGCTAAGGATATTCAGTATATTTTCTTTATATGGATTGGCAAATTCAACATTTTTTTTCAATAAATGAATTTTAAACCACAGAATAGATAATTTTACTACTATATCGATTTTACCTGGTTCTTCAAGAAAGTGAGACGCCCCTGGAATTATTGAGAATTCGACTGGGGTAGACTTTGATATTTCCTTTACAGCAGCTTTAGTTACACGAACTACATATTCATCTTTGCTGCCAACTATAAAAAGCACAGGTGTTTGTATTTTTTGTAAAACATCCGTATTACATAGATCAGATCGTCCTCCTCTTGATACAACCGCGTGAATATTCTCTGTGGAATTTAAACTGTTCAATGCTGCTGCAGTTCCAGTACTAGAACTAAAATATCCAATTTGTAGATGTTGAGTAACTGGATTTGTGGATATCCATTGTGTAATTAGTTAGTCGTTGGTGATAAATCCAACATCGAATCTAAGGTGTTTAGTCTTTATGTCAATTTATTTTCTTCTTTGTAGAAGATCTGCAAGAGCCATTGTAAACCCTCCATATTCAAGGTTTTTGAAATATAGTTATTTCTGGTGCTGAACCTATTACTTCCACTGCCATGAACAAAAATAATGATCGCTTTAGATTTGGAGGAATGCACAACAACCCAACTAGATTTTCCTTACGGGTATCCTTACTTCATTATTGTGCACTATAGGATATACTCAATTTGATATTTTAGCTTCATTATGTTGTATTTGGATAATTTTTCAATCAAATAATTTCTAAGGAAAAATGGGAAAGTCTAACATTTGAAAACACTTGATTGTATAAATACTGAACTATCAATAAAAAAATCATGAGGTTGGAGGAACGTTATGTATTCGAGATTCTGTCTTATCATGATCAGCATTTCCAATTTAATGGATCAATTACAAAAATCTATCTTTAAGGGGTAAGCTGTGAATAGCACGCTGGAAATATTTATTAGATACATAATGAGAAAAAAAAATCATGAACAAAATAATTCATATAATCTCAGGACTAATAACCGGAGACGTCTGTTCAAATCTGGTTCGGTTGAAGCAGGCTCTCATAATTAGATATAATTAATATCGAGTGCTAAAGGGAAAGTTTAACCCTATTGGAGACTCCGTATTCATTACTATATCCTTTTGTCAGCAAATTATCCTATGGTATTATTACAATAATTTGCTTCATATCTTACAAGATATACATGGATGGACAAAGAATATTTATTAGATAGCATAATGAAGAAAAAATCATGAACAAATAATTCATATAATCTCAAGGACTAATAACCGGAGACGTAAAACCAGTCTGGTTCGGTTGAAGCAGGCGGTCATATGATTCAGAAAAGAGTAAAATCTATCCGTGGTCGAATTAGAAACATACTAAATATACTTTTAATCCAAACTAAATAATATTCTCTAGACGATATTCACATTTCTCGATATAATTATTACTCAATTACCGCTTTATATCATCGTCCGTATTATCCTTTTATAGTTATGTTAATAATATCTCCTCTAAGGATGACGCAGATATGCCAATATTTTCGATTTGAATGCCTTTCTGTATAGCGTGTCAATTATCCTGCTCAATACATCTTTTGAATTTACGGGATAGATTTTAATAACATTCGGTTTTCGAGAGTAGGATTTTTGGGAATTGCCAATTTCAAGCCCAGATTGGTCCAGTATATTTGATGATGAGATATCTGCGCTAAGTGTAACTTCGATGCTTTGAGTTCCGCCATATTTGTTTTTTATTTCTGAAACAGTATCGAGAGCAAATATTGTACCTTTTTGTATAATAGCAATTCTATCACATAGATATTCTGCTTCTTCCATCACGTGAGTTGTAAAAAAAACAGTAAGTCCCTCCTTGACCTTTTTCTTGATATAATCTAGTAACATTCTTCTAGCATTTGGATCTAAACCTACAGTGGGCTCATCAAGAAAAAGTAACTCCATATCATGAATAAATTCTCTTGCTATCTGTACACGCCGTCTTTGACCTATTGAGAGGTCTTCGTTTTTCATATGACGTATATCCTGAATATCAAATTGTTCTAAAATTTCGTTAATCCTTTTCATTCTCGTAGATTTATTGATATGCCACAAGGTTCCATAGAGATCAAGAGATTTTTCCACCGTTAAATTAGGTTCAAAGCTAGGTTTTTGCAGTATTATTCCAATACGCTTTCTGATATCCTGACGTGATTTAATGATATCCTTTCCAAAAATAGTGACTACTCCCGACGAG
>JARFXS010000169.1 GCA_029194465.1 Candidatus Nitrosocosmicus sp. | reverse complement strand
TGGTATTGGCTAGTGACAGAAGGCTTGATGTTGTTCAGATATTCTTTCTACTATCAGTTATTTTTTTTGGAATGATGTCAATACGGCATGCAATAAATCTAATCAAACCTACTTCGTTTCCAATTATAGTAAATTTTAACAAGTTTATGGATTCCTCCACTGAGGAACTTAATTATATCTCAATTTCAAAATTCAAGAATATGGACGAGAAAGAATTTGAAGACAATGCAATAGAGATCTATATCAAAATGATTGATTTTAATAAGAAACAAAACAACCGTCTCGCTTTAACCCTTGATACGTCGTTCAGATCCTTAAAGTTTTCACTTGTGTTTATATTCTTATTTATGCTCTCTATATTCTTCTTCTAATATGTTAATCATTCTCACGTCAGAGAATATCAAGAATTATGAAATAGTAAATATATATAACAAATGTATCTTAAATGATTCTTATGTTTTATGTTAAATTCGATGTAATGCAAGAACATTATAGCGAAAGGTAAAAGGATAATGAATAAATCGAAATCGATCCTTTCTAGTAACAATAAATGTGATCAGGACTATTATGTCAAGTACCGTCAGGATCACGTTTATGTTATCAGAGATAACAAGTTAAAATATGATATTGAAGTTATGATTGGGAAGTGGACCTTCTACTGTGCCTTTCATGATACCCGTAATTCGAAACATGTATGCGAGCATATCAAGTTTATCGAAATGTGGGATGGAAATATAAAAGAAGCTAAATAGCAACAACTTGATATATTCTTGGGTGAGCAGGTCGGTAATGATAATCTATCGAATAACAACAATAACAAGGTAGAGCTATCTAACCAATGAAATGCGAAATGAATCGACAACTAGGCGAGAATAGGTTGAAATACATACTACCTAACTACCTAACAATGTCGATTCACAACGCATACACATGAACCCAGCCTAGTATGTAAGCAAGCGAGTCCAAATATGCTATCACAATTATTCTAAATTAAAGTTTTTCATTATTATTTAAATTGAGATTAAACAAAGAAAATGTAGATATTTATTATTCTTTCGCAAATCCCTCCTAGTGAATCCAGTAATATGACACTTTATCAGCACCAATCCAATACGTCTCAATTCCTGCATCAATAATGATTTCTTGTGATGCATCATCAAATTTGACATTGTGCTTGTGAAGTTCTATCATTATTATCTAGTCTTATCATTACTTCTCCACTGTCTTCCAAACGTTTCTTTATGTTTTCATAATTAGCCATGGTAATAGTGTTCATAATTAGCCATGGTAATAGTGTTCATAATTAGCCATGGTAATAGTGTTAAAAGCAAGAGGGTTAAAGTTTTAGCTAATCAGAAATATTGGTAGGAGGAGTCTTGCAAATCGTACTGGATAAATAAGGAATTCTTGATATTGCAACTTTAACGACGATTTATCAATTTGACCTAAAAACAAAAATAAATCATGAAGTAGCCATTACTTTACTTATCCATTGACAGTAAATCCTAGATTATTTTGATTTTTTTTTGATCCTTTATTTGGAGCTTTCATAACGATCTAAAGAGGGCTAGAAAGAAGATAAACCAAGAAAAAGATTTCTAAAATAATTAAGTTCATAGGAAGAGAGGAAAGCAATAAAGGCATCAATTGGAAGTTCGCACGGGGAACTTTCTCATGCTTTTGTATCTTTGAGTAAAGTGAGAATGGTAAGATGGAGTGAATCTAGTGCTTATGTGATTCATCTCTACTTCTTTTTTCCGATGCCATCGTCATTGTGGTTCTCATAATATGGTATAATGACTGATCCAAATATGTTCCAATCCGATACTTATGACATGATTGTAGCCTTTATTATTTTTCTTCTCTCTTCTCTTCTTTCTTCCTTGAATGGATTTGACTCGATTTGACAGACTTGTTTCACCCTTTGAGGTTCAGGTGTAAATAATATTTAAGAGAAAATCATATTTATCACTGATCTAGATTATCGTTTCTTATTACAAATCTAGAAATTATGTAAAAGATGGATACTTAATCAGTCAGGATAAATAGTATATATTTTTGATTCTAGTATTGCTATTACCAATAGGTACTCAAGAACTAGGTATAAGAGTTGTCAGACTCATGTTAGGTCTTACGATGTAATTGACTGGGGGTCGTTATCTCCATTGTAAGACCGACCTATGCCTTTTTCAGGTTATTATTTATTCTGATTACACCAAAGCAATAGGTAGCTTGTTTAAATGGAGCTGGAAAGTATCATTTTGATTTAAGATTTACCCCGCAGCCATTGCAATATTTGGAGTCATTAAGATTTGCAAGATCACAATTAGGACACTTTATACTAAATCTCTCTTCAAATTCCTTTTGAACCCTATCAGAAATAATGGCCTCCATGTTGTTAGAAAATTCATCCATCATTGTTTTGCACGTTGAACCAAGAAAAATTGATGTAAATGGATCTGCGGCTAGGTGGTATTTATTTCCTTCTAGTTTTTGTATATTTAAGGAAATTTCAGCAAATTCGCCCACATGCAAACTATGATGTTTTGATGAATAGAGTTCGTCAAGGTTAGATTCAATTTTGTGAAAGAAATAGTGTTCTTGAGGATAATTTTTCTTAAACCATTCAGTAAATTTTCTCCTTGATATTTCATTAGGCATTTCGGTTACTTTTGGAATCAAAAATATATAT
>JARFXS010000168.1 GCA_029194465.1 Candidatus Nitrosocosmicus sp. | reverse complement strand
GATTTATTGAGATTTTCATGACTAATTGGCTTAATAATTGAAGGATTTGGAGAACACTTTGTAATATTTACAGAATTTCTGGAAATACTATTTTTCGTAACGTCATAGGAATGTATTTTACTAATTTCTGTAGCATGGATCGAATTATCCTTAATTGACTAAGGATTTTTGGCTAGAATTAGTAATTCTACTTGTTTCTCAAAGCCTATTCCAAACCCCTGGCCTGTAAATTACTAGATTTAGTAGCGCGTTTGAATGAAGGGTCTGGCTTCCCAATGTTGTGATCTTGATGCTTTTGGTCATTGTGGTAATATGGGGCGTCGCCTCTTCATCTTGATCAAGAATGCTAGTTGACTTATCTGAATTGCCAGCTAAAAGCCTAGACAACAGAGGAAGTTTTTTCTGTAAAACATCTAGCTTTTTCCTGATTAGGCATTTGAGCTTTCTTTCATATGATTGAGAAACTTGCTTCTGACCTTGTAGATATTGAACTTCAGTTCATAATAACATGAGGTTATTCAGTGGTATATAGTGGTATTAAGCACCCTTGAAAGGGGTTTGATCGAATTAAATCTGTTACCATGGGGGTTATTTTATAACCGAATTTTGTGTCATGATTAGAGGATAGAGGTAAGAAAAAAACCCCCAACGACACCTCTCAGAAATCATCTACATCCTTAAATCGATTTGATGACCGTCTCTCCTAGTGGTTTAGATACTCGTTTAAGAACTCACTAGTCTTCAAAATGGCTAGAGAAGATTCAGGAGTTTTATACAGAGTCGTTTGAAATACATGTGGCATGCCTTCATAAACGTCTAATTTTACTGGAATATTCGCTTGGCTCAAAGCTTGATAGAGTCTGACTGAATCACTAAGCAATATTTCCTTGGTTCCAACTTGAATTAGAGTTGGTGAAAATCCCTTGCTAAAGTTGCCATAGACGGGAGAAACGTACGGGTTCTTCTGGTCCATAACATTAGCATAGGCACCACCCATATTTTTCAACATTGAATCGGGAATGAATGGGTCTGCATTCTTTAGTGTTGAGTAAGTGTCACCGGCTCCAGAAACATCTGTCCAAGGAGACCAAAGTGCTATAGCAGCTGGAACCCCGATACCTTCATCACGCATTTTTAAGACTGAACTTGCAACCAAGCCGCCGCCTGCTGAATCACCGTACATGGCAATGTTCTCAATTGGGGTACCTTGATCCTTTAATGCTTTAATTACAGATACAACTTCACTAGTCATCTCATCCCACTTTGAAGAAGGAGCAAGAGAGTAGTCTATAGATATGATTCTAAGTCCAGTGACATTTGCTACTGGTACGGAATTGTTTAGTGTAGAATTCGCTCCAAGAATTGTATATCCTCCTCCATGTACATAAACCAGAACCTTACCATTATCCACCCAGCCTTTCGGTTTGATATCAAGTACGGATACGTTACCTAGTTTAGTTGATGTAATCTTAGATTCAAAACTATCTACAAGTGATTGGGATTGAGCTGCCGACATAGCAGAAACCTGTTTATTCAATTCTTGCCAACCCTTCAAATCATTGGGTCCAGGAATTACAAACTCTGGCATTTGTGATGTAATGTTTTTTAAAGCATCCTGAGCCCCTGAAGATATTGTGGTGGGTATCGTTATCGTTGAAATGTTGCTGCTAGTTTCATTCTGACCAAAGGTCATTTTTTGTTGGTTGGGAATTAGAAATCCACAAGAAAATAATGCGAAACCGAAACAAAATGTTGCACCTAGTAATAATTTCTTCATTTCAATATCTCCGAGTTAGGATATTTCCTCAATCCTGTTAAAGCCGCCAAATGTGACCATGGAGCCTGGAGTAATTAGTTCCATGAATCGTTTGTAAATTGGTTCAATACTCTTGTCTCCTTGCATACGAGCAGTAAATTCTTTCATATGTTCAGCATTTCTATAGGATTGTATTTCAAGCCATACTTCTTCCTCTTCACTAGCTGAAATGGTCTTAGATAAATTTACAAACTCCATTACGTTCTCCCTGTTTTCTAGAGAAAATACCTCAAAGCCGGATGCACCATGTCTGGTGAAAAAATCTTTAGACTGTATGTTAACTTGTACCATTTCATCATGGTTTTTCTTTGGGGCACGATAAAGGAAAATTTCAATATGCCCACGCGAGCCTTTTTGGTTCGAGGATGTGTTTGTATTACTCATGATAATCTAAGCCTCTAGAAAATATAAAAATCATCAAGGGATCAAAAGTATACCACCATACAATGACAGACCATATGGGAAAAAGTAATTGAATTGTAGCTGTCGCCAGAACTTAAACCAAATGGACGAAAGATTCCTTATGTGTTTTTATTTCCGAACATACGGCATAGACAGAATGTACCATAGCAAGATACTTCCAAATGAAGAGAATATGAGATAAAAATTCTTCCAACTATTCGAGCGGAATCAGTTATATATAAAGTTGAAAGAAAAAAACAAACTAGTACTACAGACATTTGTCATCGATCTCATTCACAAGGTTGAGGTTTGATTAACGTCCTATACTAATCATGAACAATTCAACTATCCTAGATGTTTTTACAGCAAATGTATTTCTATTATCATTAAATACTATTTTATACAGACAATTTTGCAAACGCGTCTATCACAGACAAGTTTCAGACAACGCTAGAATAGGGTGGAAAGAGATCTACGTCCTAGTTCAT
>JARFXS010000167.1 GCA_029194465.1 Candidatus Nitrosocosmicus sp. | reverse complement strand
TTCAAAGGCCGAAGCTTTGAAATACTATGAGGATTCCGGTTATAGAGATTGCAGAATTAATGCCTTTCCTCCATATGTTGAATACAAAGGAATGCAGAGATATCCTCCTGATTTTATTTTTATAGATCTCGATAGAACTAATTTTAATCACAAGAACGAATTAGAATCTGCTTTATCAAAAACTTTGTCAAAGATATCGGAAATTCTTAAGGGGTCAAAATCGACAGTCTTGTGGACTGGAAATGGATATCATGTGTATCAGCCTTTAGAATCTGTTGTGTTGGAACAATACGAAATATTTGCAAAGTTTCAAGATCCGTCTAAACAATTCCTCAGATTTGCAAAGCATCATTTATCTTCAGGAAAAGCAGATCCGTTCAGCAACCCATCTTTTAAATCATGTTTACTAAGGACGCCTTATTCGATTAACTCAAAGTGTTTGAGTCAATTTATTACTACTACTACATCACAGAACAACGAGACTAACTACTCAAATGAATTTTGTGTAAAGATAATTCAAGAATGGAATGGATTTAGACCTTCAATTAAGTATCTATTGAGAAACTTTTTGCATTATTTGATAAATCAGAAAATTAAGGAAAGAAATAATATGACAAAAAATGTAGCCAGAAATAAGAGAACCTATCTCATTTGTTTTGATTACAAAGAAGGAAACAGCAATTGGATCGAAAATCTCTTACATGCTCCAATTAATGACTATAGAAAGCATACCCTTAGCCTCATCCTATCTCCGTATCTTATCAATGTGAAAAAGGTATCCTATGTCGAATCTTGTTCTCTCTTGACAGATTGGTTATCCAAATGTGATACGTTAAGAAAGCTGGATTTTAATCCAAATTATTTGATAAAATTGTCTCTAAATAATGCTATTAGTAAAAGAATACCGCCAATGAGACTCAACACTCTTAAAAACAAAAACATAGATCTGTATCATGACATTACAAATAGGAAAACATAATTAATGTGATTGTTTTGTTTTATTATTGATAGAAGTATGCCCCAGTTTTCAGAAAGGAAAAAGTTGATCCTAACATTCTTGGTTATCAATTGTGGTATGTATTTACTAAACGAAAATGAAGCACTAAAATACATCAAACATAATTTTGGTAGTGCTATCTCAAGAAGAACATATTACAACTATAGAAATACAGTATTCAAGAGTTATGAAAAATCTTTACTTGATAATTATCAAAAGGATTACCCGGGTTTATCCATACACCACGATATTTCTAGATCAAATAAAGGACTAACTAGTATGGCATTAATGACAGAACGAATAGCAATTATTAGAAGAGGATTGAAAATGGGAATCAAACTATTAAAATATGATAGACCAATAAATGTACCTTCTATCTACCAAACTGATTACGATAAGCAGACTAAAATACTACTAAATAAATCTAAAAAACTTATCGCAAGAATACGTTCAAAAACTAAAAACAAGACTTAACTTCTTGTTGGCGAGGAATATAAAGAATTTTGATAAAAACCTTTTGTCTGTATAATATTAGACGTTCTAATTACGGTCGGATCATAATAGATCATGATATTATTCACTTTTCTCCTAGTCAATTTTATGATCCATCCCCTCTTCATTTACACTTTTGGGAGATCTTGAAATTGAATAACGTTTCTTACTCAACCTTTCAATGACAATCTTCTTCCCATTCACCCTCCGACTCTCGCATTGCTATAAGACAGAATTAAATCCATATTTTCCACGAAAGTGATTCTGGATACTGTGTTTTATTAATAAAAATAATAATTTATGAAGTAAATTCGCCTCTACCATGAGGAACTTAATCCTCACAGGTCTCGATAATACCGTAGTTCGTCTCATTATAGTCTAGGGCATCTAGATACAATCCGTAAACGAGTCTTTCTCACCTATATTTGTATTAATTGGATCTACTCTTTTCTTTATTGTTTTTTCATCATTAATGAGCCAGATTTGAAATACAACTATCTTCATACTCCAAGGTGGACGGAAGCAACGAAGTCATCAGAATGGCCGAAAGCAGCACTTGATATTATTAAAGAAGCGTATTAGTACAAAAACATCCAGGAAAACAAATTCTCGCAGGTTTATTTGATTAGCCCATTTTTCTACTTTTGGAAGATATTGGAGTGCGGTTGTTTTGGCATTTGACAATTTACAATATTCATAGATAGATATTAAATATCTCGACCGTTACAATCTGCAATATTGATTCTAAGCCTGGCAAGATGTTTGATTATTTAGTATTATGTAAATAGAAGTTATCGACCAATGCATCAGAACCCTATTACTAGAGGAAACTTAATCCTCACGTGCCCAAACTTACTGATACTATATTTGATAATGTCATTTTGACTCGAGAGGGATTTGAACACATTTCCACACTCTTTCAAATTGATTCTAGATTCTATTCACCTCGAATGGTGTTTACACGGATCTATTCATAAGGGGCTGTACATTGGGAATAGTCATTGAAACAGGAAATACTGATTTAGGAATAATGTTTGGTAAATCTGTAACTCAAATGTCAAAATAACCATAATAACTAATCTTTGTGCATGGCTATCTAACAAGTGTAAAATAGAGATAATTCATAATGTTCTAGTTAAAGATATGTTAGAGTCTAAAAAAGAAGGCATAGTGGAATAGACTATGATAGGGTTATTTCGGAATGTATCAAGGAAGAGTATTACTA
>JARFXS010000039.1 GCA_029194465.1 Candidatus Nitrosocosmicus sp. | reverse complement strand
ATCCACACTTAAGGGTTCATTTGCAGACCCGATAACAAACAAATAGTCTTTACCATTAATTTCAAAGACTGCTTCTTGGTGAGCAGAGGACATTTGTAATACTGGAGCAATAAACAGAGAGGATATAAATACAGCTCCTATGAGAATAAAATGAATATTATTCATTATTGTTCTTGGAATATCTTTATTATAACCATTCTTGTACAACATTCGAATAACAAAATCATCAAAACAGATACCGAGAATTCACACCAATACTATACTGGAAATAGTTGATGTATACCGTAACTTCGATAGTTGTACTATAATAGTATTATACTTTTACGTCGATGTTATGTTATGAATAGTATAGTCATTACCTTTTTTGCTATTTTATTTATAATGGGAAATAGTTTGTCATTGTTGCAAGTATATGGTCATGCAAGTCCTATTACCTATGATCCTAGTCCTAATGAAATAATTGATTCTATACAATCTGTACCTGATAAAGTAACCATTTCATTTACAGAAAGTCCTGAGCCAAGAGCGAGTAGTATTAAGGTCGTCAATTCAAATAACGAAAGAATAGATAAGAATGATTTGCAAGTATTGGACGCTGAAAAATCACTTTCTATTTCATTGGATAAATCTAAAGTTGTGCCTGGAACTTATACAGTAGATTGGATCGTATTATCAAAAGATGATGGTCACATTACAAAGGGTTCATATGTTTTTTCGGTTGCAGATGATAGTATTCAAAATCAACAACAACAAGTACAACAAAATTCTACAGAAGTTTCTTCAGGATACTCAAAGAATGTTACTACACCGGATAATATGATTCTTACCTTTGATATAAGCCCTAACAAGGTTGGTCAGAATACCTTTAATCTATTCACAACACATACAAATGGAACAGCAGTTGAAAATATAAGAAATGTATTCTTAGAGTTTAATAATCCTACAAAGAGTTTAGGTCCCATAGCTGATACAATGGATAAAATAGACTCTGGAAAATATTCTTCAGTAGGAAACTATTTGAGTCAAAATGGAACTTGGGAAATCAAAGTTACTGTTCAGAGAATAGGTGATTATGATATAAACCAGCAATTTGATATAGAGATCAAATGATCAATTCCTTTTGATTTCATAAACTCAAATTTATAGTTTATAGGCTGTTTAAAAACCATCACATTTCATTTTTACCAAAAAGTATTTCAATTTGCGTTATAATCGTATTATGGGCAATATTTGAAAGCTTTGTTTACGTAATGAGAGAATAGATCTATCTTATGCTTAATGTTATACTTTTAAGACCTTTGTTCTAAATCAACTTCCATATGGATTTTGAATTTTCGCCCAAATGGCTGGCTGTACTTTTTGTCATAGCTGGTGTAGTCGTTGTTTTCATGTTAATGGGAGGTTCATTAACTCAGCTTTTTAGTTCAAGTATCCAAGAGAGTGTTCTAGTTCAAATAAAAGAAGGAGATACTTGTATAGTAGAAGCCTCGGACGGAGTTCCTCGTTCTATCGACAATTGTCCATATCAACAAGGTGATAATATAACAATTAGCTATAAACAAGGATTCCCATCATTAGAAGGACATCAAATTGCATGATAATTTGAAAACTCCAAAATTTACTTTTTCGTCTTTGAGTAACATTGTTTCTTAATTTTGAGAGATTCATAGAACGAAGCGTCATACTCAAATCACACTAAATCCTTCAATCAAGATTTGTCGTTGATTCTACACAATTTTGTAAATTTCCTGGGATCATAGATATTCACAATTTTCTTTAAAATATATTCTGAATTATTATCTTGCAGAATTGCGATATTTTTAATTAAACTATGGTAGATAGTCTTAATGTCAAAGCAATTTGTGAACCTTTGGTAGTGTATAATTATATTTTCATTAAGAAAATCAAGGCTAAAGAAAAATAAAGAGCGAATATAAAATCATAAACAAGTATATCTTTGATCATTAGAGTTGATTTGCATTTCCTTCAGAAAATCTAAAATCGCTGATCATCAACTCACAAGAGTTAAACCAATATGCTATCAACGTTGAAGGTGTGTCTAGCAGATGTGAAGTGGATTCAAGTAGTATGTACTTGTTTGAATTCAACGGGTATTTTTCGAGTTTCAAGGGTCTTCTCAAACTTATCTTGCAAAACAACTCTATCGACGATTATATTGTTGCCGAAGATTTGGACTCTGAGAACACATTCATTATTCTAAAGGATGGAGACATAGAACAACTAGGCTTATTGCTATGTGATTTTTGCGGGTTGGTATGTGCAAGCGAGGAGGAAAAATACATTCATCAAAGAGCACATTACTTCATCTAATCTGCTTTGTTGCATGATTGTCGTCTTCCTTAAAATATTTAGCTAACTTATTTCTACAAACCATGTGAAATGGTCAGAGTACAACGAGTCTCTTGTTAGACGAGGCGAAATATTGCTTGGTTTTGATGTTATCGACAACTGGGATAAGGAGTTGGGACAGATGAACAAGGGTAAAACAGGAGAACCGTTTCACTACCCTGATACATTTGTTCTAATGCTAGGATATGCGAAAGTATACTTTCACCTACCATATAGACAAACAGAAGGTATAGTCAATGGACATGCGGGTAGTAGAATTCCATCCATTCCTGATTTCAGTACAATAAACAGAAGGATAAACAGGTTGAATATAAAGATCAAAGACACTAGTAAAAATACAAACCCATCAAAAGAAGAAGATGAGTACATCATAATTGCAATAGATAGTTCGGGAACCAAGATAACCAACAGAGGAGAATGGATGAACAAGAAATGGAACATACACAGGAAAGGATATTTGAAGGTCCATATTGCCGTCGACATAAAGAGCAAGAAAATTCTGTCTATGGGAGTAACAGACGAGCACACACACGATAGCAAAATGTTATCTAAATTAGTTGAGGATATTTTGAGGACAAATGGATGTAGTATGATAGATAAGCTTATAGCTGATGGAGCTTATGACAGCAATGATATTTTTAGATGCTTATCGGAGAAGGGTATTGTACCTTGTATTAAAGTACGAAAGAATTCTAGGGTAAGAAAAACTGGTCATCTTTTTAGGAATTTGTCTGTTATAGCACAGAGAAACAACTATGAACAATGGAAGGATAGCGTAAGCTATGGACAAAGATGGATTGTTGAAACTGTGTTTTCGTCTTTAAAGAGGATGTTTGGTGAGTATGTTTATTCTGTCAAATTGAAAAATATGAAACAGGAATTGATGTTAAAAGCAGCACTATATAACAAATTCCTATCTCTTTAGATAAATAACAAGGATAATTTGTAATCTGGAGGAATCATGCAACAAAGCACATCTAATCTTGTGGAAGATGGAAATCTCGCCATTTTCGTTGCCAAATTTCATAATTTGATTATTCAACTCATCTTAGTATTCAATGACAAAAAATTACTACATCAATTCCTTGTTAATCTTTTAACGTGATCTTTCTTTTCCTGTAGTTTATTAATGCAAGAATTACGAGTATTATAATTATTGAAATGAAGATGTAGTAATAATTTCCGATCTGCTTAAAGATTCTGTCAAGTACGGGTCCGTCTACAACAATCTCGAATGTAAAACTGGCAATATCAAGCGTATAGAAGATGTCCTTTATGTCAACTATCAATGCATATACTCCGGATTCATTAAATTTATGATCAAAGTCATAATGCTGCTGTCTAACAAGAGTATAATTATTAGGGTTTGAAAGCACCGGTTTACCATCCTTCATAATATAGGGTGCAACTGGAAGCTCGATCAACGCATCCCCTGCCTTAGACTTTATCTCTAATGTGAAGTTGATGTCTCTATCGACTAATGGTCTTGAAGGATTTACAAATAGATCTACCACATAGTTTTCATTTTGTTGAGTCTGTGTAGCGTTAAGAAATGTGTTGCCATTGTCACCAAAAAAGGAGTGCCCCCAGACCGTTTCCTCTTTATAATCACTACCAAAATAAACAAACGTAAGCGAAGTATAAACGATTAGCAAAGAAAGAAAAACTCCGAAAGACTTTACTATACTTTGATTAGTAGTCAAAGCTGTGAAATTGTTAAGTAGTATACATTCAAGACTTTTTACCAGAAAAATGCCTTTCATCATTATAAAGAAAATATGGTATTATTGTATAATGATTATATTCTCACAACATGGTAATAACATCATTATTTAATTTCCAAATCCACTATTTTTGAGACTGTGATATCTTTATCATGTTTTGCACTAATTGTTAGCGTATAGTTCCCCGGAATCGAATCTCTTGTTGGATTTATTTCTAGTGTTGTCTTCAACTGTGGCGATGGTCCGATTTCACTTCTTGGTTTTTCTTCAAGAGATAGAGTGTCTTGACTAAAACTAGCTGTAATATTGGCTAACTTGCCATCCTTAACAAGAGAAGACGTCACACCCATTGTAATATTCATAGGATTGTTATTATCATTTGTCGAATTATCATTGCTATCTGTTATACTCGAATTGGTAATCTTGCTAAAAATGTAGATATCTATAATGTCACTCTTGTTATTTTTACTGTCTAAGACTACTTTATCTTTTGAAACCTCCAATGATATTGGTATCTGATCAAACCTATCTTTTGTTATTACACCTAGTTTATTCTCAGTCCATTCTGTAAACCAAATTGATCCATTATTGTCAAACGTAAATCTAAGAGGATTTGAAGAATTTACCCATAATGAGTTTTGAGATGGAATATAGTATTCTACTAGGGTCTTATTTTTTGGATCATATGAGGCTATAGCGTTTCCATAGTGTTCATTAAACCACAACTTTCCATCTCTATATACGTTATAGTATGGCAAAGTGGTCAAATTACCAGAAGCAGAAGGATTGGATGTAGCATATTGTCTTATTTCACCTGTATCAGGATTTAATGAGAAAAATAGATTTGCAATATGGCTATTAGCCCAAAGAAGTCCATTTTCATCTTCGGCAATACTGAATGGAACATTATGAGTATAGGTCACGTCATGAATGGTTAGAGCTTCTGCTGTTACATCATATCCAATGATATGTCCGCCTACAGGAAAAGTAGCGGTTGAAAACCACAATGTCTCGTTTGCATTGGTTGGAGTAGTGGAATTAACTTTTGTATTGGTATTAGTATTGCCAAATCCAAACCCATTGGATATAGGACCCATAGTTTGAAAATCTATTTGCCGTGACATGTCTAATTCTGAGATACCCTCTGTAGTGTTTGTTATTACCTTGGAAGGTTCGATAAATCCAAGCCTGTTGCCAAAAAATTGTGTAAACCATACATTGCCATCAGAATCAAGGGCGATTGATTGAGGATATCCACCTTCTTCTAATAATCTGTAATTTTCAAATTTTCCTTCTTTTACAAAATACTTCCAAATAGAATTGCTAAGTTCATCTGTAAACCACAAGTCACCGTTCTTATCAAATTTCATATTCCATATCATAGAACCCATAATCCTAGTTTGTTCTGGCCAGTTTGGTATTTCGATGATTTTATCAAATTCTAATGTTGTAGTATTAAATACTAATAGACTTCCTAATTTTCCAGAAGCCACCCAGACGTTGTTATCCTTATCTACTGCCAGTCCTACAGGCTGGCTACACGGAACAGGAAGGATAAACTCACTAACGTATAAGTTAGAGTTTACCTCATCATTGCCACAAAATCTCTTTTTGTCTTCTTCTGACATGGTCGCATTAGTAGATGGATTGTGATGCATTTCTTCCATGTGTTCCGAATGAGACATGTTAGTCGTTGCATACACAGTCATCGAGTTAACTAAAGGAAGGTTGCTACCATTCATAGAGAAATTATATAGTCCAATTATGATTATAGCAAAAACAATAAAAAATCCAGCAGAAATGTATTTGGTCAAAATCATTATATTTGAAGGAGTACATTACAGCATTAATATTTATTCTTGTACAACTCTAGAATGGCAATATAGTTCAGTTATCTTAGAAGTTATACGAATAGTGTAAACATTCAAGAACATCGTTTTGGCTTGATGATTCTTTATTATGATTTTCTTCTATCAAATAAATGAGTATGTGAGCTGAACTAATTGATCCAAACCAAACTTTGAGGGTTAACATCAAGCGATGTATATACATTTTCCAAAGGATGATAGATCATTTTTTATCTGTTTTTAATACTCCGCAAGCAAAAAGAACCAGCATAAATAATAGCAATATATGCGAGAACTCTACTTCGATTAAAGGTATTTGAAATATCATAATTATATGACCTGCTTGCAGCAAATAGATTATTTCAATCACCAATAGTGAAAGAAAGCTTAGAGAAGTCAACAATAATTTCTTGCTTTTTACTTTTCGGTATGAGATCAGAGAAACAGTGGTGAGAAATATAGCAAAGTCTAAACTTATCATATGAATTAAAATATGATATGACATTGAAGGGTGAGATAAATGAGGAACCAGAAAAGGATATGCGATAATAGAACTAACAGATAGTGACAGAGCTAAAAATAAATTTGTTTTATTACTAAGGAATTTCTTCATGTGCTCGTATGCACTAAAATAATCTTCTTTATCGAGCACTAATTCATATTCAGATAAATAGTTTAAAAATCAATCGATGCTCGTCATTGTCTCATTGTAAATTCAAACTAATTCAAATATACAATAAAATTTTAATGTGTAATATGAGGCATAGAATTTGTATTAGTAGTCATATTTGACCCTGCTGTTGTACGAGCATTCATTGTATCGTTATCAATGGAAGTAGAATTATCCAAACCTATTCCGCTAATCAAGGTGTCATACATCTCGTTAGAACCTGCAAAGTGGCCTCCAGTTTTGTTAGCATCAATCATTAAACCCAAAACCTTTTTGCCCATAAGATGAATAGTTATAGGCACCTCTTCATATTCGGTCCCATTATTTGAATTAATGTCTGAAAATCCAGTAATAACTATATCATTGCCGGCAAAGATGACGTTAGTGGATGTAAAATTATTTATGACATGGTTATGACTGAGGCTATTACGTTCGAGTCATTTTGTTCCATAGTAATATTTCCAGTAGTATCAGATTTAGACGAAAGAATATTTGAAGAATTTGTAGCTGATTTGGATAATTCTTGTGCACTTATATTTAGAAAGAAGGGATTTTCATTTATTAAACCAGTGAACAAGAATGTTTCTATTACCATAATAAAAATAGTTACTAAAAGAAAGATATTTTGATTTAGAAGAAAAGGGATTCATTAACTTATGTAACAGCATATAAGTCTATGAAATTATTCATTTGATTTGTGTAAGGAGTTGGTATTCTAATATCAATTTTTGAAAGCCTTTACAGTAATACTTGATATTTTCCTAGTATGCTTATCGATGCTCTCGTTATCATCCTTGACTACATTACCTGGTCTTTCTTCTAAGATCTCAATGTATGTAAAGCCAGCTTTTTTTATACTGTCCAAATAGTTATCTTTTGTTAAAGCTCCGTCGATACAGCCACACCAATTACCCTCGTCGATTATCTCCTTTTCTACTTCTCCTGATGTAACTACATCAGATATTACTAATTTTCCTACTCCATTTGGCTTTAAGATTCTGTGAATTTCTTTGAATGTCTTAAGTTTGTTTTCTGTCAAGTTAATAACACAATTGCTAATAACAACGTCCACAGAATTATCATCTACTGGAATCTTTTCTTCGATATCACCTTTTCTAAACTCTACATTCTGGTACCCGTGAATTTCAGCGTTCTTTCTTGCCCTTTCTAACATAGCATCTGTTATATCCACACCTATGACCCTTCCTTTGTCTTTGACGATGTTTGCGGATATAAACACATCAATACCTGCTCCAGAACCCAGATCTACCACAATATCTCCTTCTTTAAGAAGAGCAAAGGGGGAAGGATTACCACAACCTAAACCTAGTATAGATGACTGTGGAACGGAATTCAAATTATTTTGACTGTATCCAACTGTTTTAGATGATTCTATTGGTGATACTACTGTCTCACTCGTACTGCAACATCCTGCAGAAGAAGAGCAACATGATAGAGAACCATCCGCCAATGCTATTTTTCCATACTGTTCTTGTATCTTGTTTTTTATTTTTGATTGTTTACTCATTACTTTTAGTTTACCAAGTAAACTATATAAAATAGTAAGAGTACAAAAGTAAAGTAAGTGAAATCACAGAAACTAAAAGAAAACGGACTAGGTAAATCAGTACTGAAATCATCGAAGCTTCCAATACTCGAGGACGATAATAATCCTTGCAATTTCTATGGTTATGATATTGAAAGCTTGATGAAAGAAACATCTCAATTGAGAAATATAATTACTAAGAGAGGAACTCTAGAAATATTGATACCTCTTTGTTGTTCTACTGATCCTGTTAGATACTTAACATTTAGAAAATCAATGAAAGGTTTCAGTAGCAAAACGCTCACAATACGCTTAAAGGAATTGGAAAAGAGTGGTATTCTGAACAGACAGTCCTTTAATGAGATTCCACCCAGAGTTGAATATAGACTTACACCAAAAGGTCAAGAACTTGTTGGATCCATTATCAATCTGCTACAATGGATGAGAAAATGGTCAAACAAATAATCATTTTTTAGTTTTAAAGAATAGCTGAGTTAATTGAGGATTAGAATTAAGAATATCCTATATTCATTATTCTTCTTCTTTATTGCAGGATTATGTGAAATAGGTGGTGGATATCTAGTATGGTTATGGTTAAGAGAAAGTTACAGTTGGATTTTTGGAGTGCTAGGAGGTTTTGTTTTATTTATATACGGAGTGGTTCCAACTTTCCAAAAAGCATATTTTCATAGAACTTATGCAGCTTATGGTGGAATATTTATTATTATGGCTATAGGCTGGGGTTATTTTTTTGAAGGAATTGTTCCTGATATGTACGACATAATTGGAACAATAATTGCGGTGATAGGGGTCATAATCATATTCTACTATCCTCGAAAAGATAAAGAAAAAATTGGAATTGATTCATCTAGCCGATAACAGCATTGTATTGATCCTGTCTACCTTCGGTCTCTTTGTAATTGCCGCACTTTTAGAAATAGGTGGCGGATATCTTGTATGGCTGTGGTTAAGAGAGAGAAAAAGAGTAAGTTTTGGATTAATTGGAGGAGTGATTCTCTTTATCTATGGGATAATTCCAACACTTCAGCCCTCTAATTTTGGTAGGGTATATGCAGCTTACGGTGGAATATTTGTGGTTATGGCAATTATCTGGGGTTTGCTGATAGACAAGAAAAGACCGGACAGATATGAAATTATTGGTGGAATAATTGTACTAATTGGTGCATCAATAATTTTCTATGCTCCTAGGTGATTACTGAGATTAATTCCAAATGTTTTTTGCACTTTTTGAAATATTTTATGTAACAATTGACATAACATAGCGTGGTTGATATCGTATGATAAGTTCAGAATTTTCTTAATTATGGAAATCAAAGAATAAGTATGTTAGAAATTTTACAAATCTATTCTAATCTGAATGCTTTTACCATGCTCAGTAATTATCTTCTTTTAATCGTTACGAATTTAAGATATTCTCCCTCCCCACTCTGAATGAATTGAGCATGTGACTAAGGTTAATGTAACGTTGCTGTCACATGAACTAATTGCTCAGAGTACGGGGAGAGACATCATTAAAAGAGAAGGAACTATGCACTTATTCCACAAGAATTCGGTCCCGATTCTAAATCCTTTTGATCTACTGTTTCACAGGATGTTAGATTCTTATTAAATAAAACAATTTTCTCATAGTTCATTGGTTGAGGAGGTATATTTGCTGTTACAAACTTTACAAACTCACTTTCAGAATTGGTTATAGATGTTAACTTTTGTTTAATAGATCTAATAGTATTGTATATTGGCTTTTCATGATCGAAACTTGCGTTATAATGGGCTGGTAGAATTATTGTTTCATCAGGTAGATTGAATATCTTTTCTTGATAAGTTTGGAACAATTTCTTTGCATATTCTTCTGATTTATTATGTAGATCGGGTCGTCCTACTCCGTTCACAAATATCGTATCCCCAGTAAAGAGAAATATCTGAGTTTGGACTTTGGTTATGTCGCCCTTCATACTTTCTACTTCATCAGTTGCTTTTTTGGTTTCTTTCTGAATCTCTAGTTTGAATGATAAACTGCCATCAGTATGACCAGGTGTATGGATTGCTTCCAATGCTACTGAATCGGATACCCTTAACTTTTCACCATCTTTTATTTGTCTACCTTTTGAATATTTTCCAGAGGCAATATTTTCATAATTGTATGTTTCAAATGTGCTCAAATCAATCTCGCCTCCATATAGATTACCCAATCTAGTACTTCCTGATAAATGGTCAGCATGCATATGCGTATCTATGATATTAGATATTTTAAGTCCATGTTCATCTAACAATTCTTTTACTACGCTATCGATATTACAAGTAGCATCAAGAAGTATTGCATTTTTACCTTGTACTGATGCGATAATATAGCTCATACAACCTTTTGATATCCTTCTAATCTGCCAAATGTTAATGTCTTTGGACCATGTATCGATTGGAGCTATATCATATAAGGTACTCCATCCGTCTAATCCTCCCTCTATAGTCCTAACCTTGTAACCTAGGGAGGATAGAGTTTTAGCTGCGCTAGATGATCGCTGTCCATGTGTACAAAACGTAACAATTTCTTTGTCTTTAGGGATTAGTTGAAGAGACTCTTTATTTGAAATTTGATCTATTGGAATTATATGAGAATCTTTATACTTGTCATAGGACACACTCCATAAATCATGTTCCTTTTGATTCCTTACATCTAGAATAAAAATTTCTTCGCCTTTGTCTATTTTTTTCTTTAATTCTTCAGGTTTAATAGTCAAACTCCCATTATTTGTGCTTGCCTCATTATTTTTCTCTTCTGTCATATACTAATCTAATAATATTCGAATATATGAATATTTATATATCATATTTTTCATATACTAGATAAATAGAATGGTAGAAGATAAAGACATTTTTGAGTTGCATGCAGATATTTGCAAGACCTTGGCTAATCCTTTAAGACTCAGAATACTAAGTGAATTGCAACAAGGAGAGTGCACAGTTAATAGTTTGTCAAATAATCTTAAAGTAAGACAAGCAAATGTTTCTCAACATTTATCAGTCCTTAGACATCGAGGTGTCGTATCTATCAGAAAAGATGGATCTAACGTATACTATAAAATCTCAAATCCCAAGATCACAAAAGCTTGCAACCTGATGAGAGAGGTTCTAATTGAATATATACAAGACAATAGCAAGATAATAAGCAATCACTAAAGTTTTGATTTGTATATAATATGATAAATTACTCATTCATAGAATTATCATCTTCGTCTAATGCGATGTCTTATCATAGGTGTATTTGTTGACTAGTGATAGAGACACTAATATTGATTCAAAAATAAAACTTGGGCTAAGACCCAACATTAATCAGTTCCTAATTCTTGTTCTAGTTAATGCTTTCGTAGGGTCGATGATAGGACTTGAACAAACAGTGGTTCCACTAATTGGTGTAGAAGAATTTGGCATTCAATCCAATGTATTAGTTGTTTCTTTTATCGCAAGTTTTGGATTAGTTAAAGCTATCTTGAACCTCTTTGCAGGAAAATTGTCTGATAAATGGACCAGAAAAAACGTTCTAATATTGGGATGGATATTTGGAATTCCAGTTCCCATCATTTTACTAATAGCACCTGATTGGAACTGGGTCATAGTTGCTAATGTATTTCTTGGAATTAACCAAGGACTAGCATGGTCAATGACGGTCAATATGAAGATTGACCTAGTTGGAAAAGAGAAAAGAGGATTTGCATTAGGTTTTAATGAATTTTCAGGTTATTTTTCCGTTGCAATAGTAGGTATTGCGACAGGGTATCTCGCATCGGTATACGGATTAAAGCCGTACCCGTTTTACCTTGGAATTGTTTTTGCAGTTCTAGGGCTGTTGATTTCGTGGTTAATAGTCAAGGACACAAAAAAGTTTACAATTTTAGAGATAAAAAATCATGAACGAGATAATCCTGAACAAAGAGATAGTGAAACTGGATCAAAAGAGAATACAAGTGGAAGTCTAAGCTTTGTCAAAGTTTTTTTTGAAACCTCTTGGAAAAATCGTTCTTTACTTGCCATTAGTCAAGCAGGATTAGTCAATAATTTGATATTTGGTGTATCATGGGGATTGTTTACCCTTTATTTTTCTTCTTACGCCTTGAATGTAGCTGACATAGGTATATTAAAAGCTTTACATCCGGGTATATGGGGTATTTTGCAATTAGCCACAGGATTACTTAGTGATAGAATAGGTAGAAAGATTCTCATATTCCCAGGTATGTTTACCCAGGCAATTGGTATTTGGGTGATTCTTTATTCACATGAATACATTGGTTGGATTGCGGGAATGTCTCTTTTAGGGATCGGAACTGCGATGGTATATCCAACCTTGCTTGCTGCAATCAGTGATATTTCACATCCAAACTGGCGAGCAACTTCGTTAGGTGTTTACAGATTTTGGAGAGATATTGGATTTGTTTTCGGCGCAGTTGGGATTGGATTTATATCTGATACGGTTAACATGTTTACAGCAATACAAGTTGTCGCTTGGATTGGATTGGCTTCTGGGATAGTGGTTATGATCCTGATGAAGGAAACTAAAACCAATCAAAGAAGGAATAAAAATTAATGATCATGATATGATTTTAGATCTTATCAAATATATCCATTAGATTTTGATTTTAATTTCAATTCTATATTATAGTTTGAATTATGCACCGATCTCTAAAAGTTTGCGAAACAATTTCGTTGACTAATTTCTTGAGAATTATAGATCACTATTTAGTTAAACACATTTTTTGAAAAGTCTAGAAAAAATTGCACTTTTCAAAATATCTTTTTTAACAGGTAACACCAGGGGATGTAATATAGATACACTCTAGTATAAATCCAAAATTTTTTTAACTATAAAGATCGAGATATTTGTATGGGAGATGTCGATAATTTTACAAATGCTCCTATTATAGGTAAGACTATTCAAGATATTAATGATGGTAGTTCCACAACTTTGGTTTCCTAAAGAATTTGTAAGAGAATTGAAAATTGAAAACTCTAAAGTTTCAATGCCTTTGATTAAAGATTTGGAAGGAAATAAACATTTGCTAGTTTCAAAAGCCTATATGGAGATCGTTTTAGAGTAGAGTTTATTTGAATTATTTTGTATCAGATTTAAATTACTACTAATGGTAGTAAGACAACAGTCTCATACAACTTTTAAAACAAAGTCAGCTGTTATTGTTACATTTTGATGCTGAAATTGCCCCCATGCTTTATACAAACCTGGATATGGAAATACTGTGTTAAAAGAAATCTCAGGTCCACCTTTCCAGTTTGAGCTTACCTCTTTGGTTGGATGAACATGCAAGAATTCCTTTAAGTCACTGCTTATTATTACACTATGACCTCCAGCTCCCATTAAAGGAGTCAAATCTGTGATTGGATTTGAATTTTGGTCTAATATGATGAATGTCAAGTCGACTGGTTTGTTTGATTCAATTTCTTTTGGAATTAGTAATTTGACTGTGTGATTTTCATTTATTTGCTTGGTATATTGTTGTCTTTCCTGTATAATGCGTATTGGTTTAAGAGAATTACCCATCGAATTATCGAGTTTGAATGTAACAAGAGTTTGATTTTCATTCTTTGGTTTAAAGTCTACCCATATTTTGTATTTTCCTGTTTCGGGAAATACATGGTAGACACTAAATTTACCTTCCTTATTGTCAAATACAGGATGAATATGCGAAAAATAGGACAAGTCTTCAGATACAATTATGATATGCATTAATTTCTCATGAAGCAGATCAAACTCCTTTACTCTTTTTTCGTCTGATTTTCTGTTATCTTAATAGTAATTAGGCTAGGTTTTCCTACTTCTGGGATCGTCGGATAATACTTTAATTTGACACTATAAAAACTTTTTTATTTCGTGTTGCTGTTGCATTTGCTGTTGATACGATGTAAATGAGCGTTACCATTTGTTTCTATTTGTGTTATCCATAATTATATTAAATAAAGACAAATATAACAGGCTAGGCTTTACGAATGTAAAGAACCATAATTGCAGGAATTTTTACATTTTTGTAAAGTCTCATAGTTAAATATGTTATTACGTATCATACCGTATAATAAAAGACCCAGTTTGTAATATGAATGTGGATGAAAAAACTGCAAAACATGTATCAGAGATTAACGGCAACAAAGTATACTTATGTTCTGCGGGATGTAAACAACCAGTTAGAGAATAATCCTTCAAAATATGGATACTGATATAAATCGTAATAGTAGATATTATTCATCTAAACAGATTTTCCTCATATTTTCTTTTTATTGATTCGATTCTACCACGGTATTTTGACTATAGCCTGATTTACAAGAGGCAAGCAAAAGAATCTTTCAATATTTGCAAACTTTAGGACCTTAGGTTTACTATGGACTGGTCCCTCACAAAAATCACAGACAATATTTATCATGGAGACCACTTGAGATTTTTTCTGAATTTCATGTATTTCTTCTTTTTAGAGTATTATCCTGATTACTCCTGTAGAGATTTTTCTTTTCTTTACATTTTCATTAAGGCTTTCCAACTGGATGAAATTCTTTTCTCCGTTCTCGACCGATTCAATCTTCTCAAAGTCAAAAACTGGTAATACACCTTTGATAAACCCAATATTTACGATCTTTCATATCTGGCTTTTTACTGTTGGGGGCATTATACCCGTCTCCCTTGATATTTGCCTAAAAGATTTTCTACCATTTTCTATTATTGACTTTAAAATAGACACGTCGATTTCATCTAGACTGACTGGCATACAGTTACCAATTTATTAAATTAAGATATATTGCTCTTTACATTTGTAAAGGTTCGTAGTCATAATTATTAAATGCGACTAGTCAGCGAGGTTCCAGGTTTATCCGGTACAAATTCAATTATGAGTCCTTTGATTTGACTCAAAGAAGCTACTGGAGGTACCTTGAACCGATGATATGTATGAATAAGCAAGCTATGTCATCAAGTCATTACAACTTTTTTGCATTCAAAAATATAATATAATGTGCATTGGCTGTGAGTAAGAATAGCAATATAATAAGTTTGATATATGATATGCAAAGTTAAATGAACTAAGGAATTAACAAGGAAAATGAGCCATGAAATCAAAGGCATCAACTATAAAAGAATAGATCTTACATTAAGATTATCATGGCCAATATGACATCTTGTTTCATTATTTTGATATTAACATTTTGTTTCTCAATTTGTCAAGGAATTATAGTTAGTGTTCAAGATGCACTTGCTTCTAGCGGAGTGTCTGAAAACATGGTCAAGGACCATGATGATAGTATGAATATGACAGAAGGAGATCCAATTGAACAACTAATATCTCCAATCACAGAATGGTTAGGATTTTTCTCACTTGGGATGGTCGCGGGTCTCTTTGTTTTCAAGATCAAACCTTACAAACGTATTGATAACCAAGGTAATAAAACAAGATCGAGGAACTTAATCATAGCGATTTCAATACTTTCTGTTTCTGTAGGGCATTATTCATATGCTGGTTCCTGAACATTCACAGGAGTCATGGATATGGGGTATGATATTTCTGGTTTCCGGATTGGCCCAAATAGGTTTTGGTTATAGCCATATTACTTGTAAGAGAACACTCTCTTAGAAATATCCTCTATTACATAGGGATCGTGGAAATTCAATGCTCGTCATCACCTTTATGCTCGTAAGGCTTGTCACTCTCCATTTTCACCTGAAGTGACCCCAATAAATGAGTTGGAGCCAAATGGTATAATAACTCTAATTATTGAAATAATCTTGGTTATTTTAATGGCATATCAACTAAAACAAAAAGACCTTACAAAAGAGAATGTAAATCAAATTAACTATCTTATTTTAGGAATGACTCGCCAGTCTTAAACAAATTAAGAGGTTTAAAAATAAAATACTAATTGAAATAAAAGACATTGGAAATATCTTATTTATATTTAACTAAGATTCTTTTGAGCCTCTTGGATGTGCATGGTTGCACCGTTGTTGTCATTAGATTGTAGGCACTTGAGTGCTTCATCAACATGCATTTTTGCAGTATTTCCAAGAATCACCTGTAGTTGTTGAGTTTGTTTTGTCCCATAGCAATGTTATTATTCATAGATATTCCATTCATTGCAAACAACGTCATAATGAACATCGAGGTAATTTCTAAGTACGTAAATCATTAGAAATGATTTGTCATTAAAGGATAACCATCGTAATATCCCGTTATGTCTAAAAAATTGCTATTCGGTTACTGTATCCTGGGGTGAGACGAAATTAATTTATGTGTCAAAGCCACAGAAAGTTTACGTGTATATTTTTAATCGATCATTTCACTTTCTGGCATCAATTATTGTTTTAGGATTAACACTTAGTAGTATTACATATTGGTCAATGGCTGTGAATAGTAATAACAATTCTATATCTTCTATTCCCACCTCATACTTAGTCACAGCACGAGCAGATACCGATAATTTTTCGAATTTTAATAAGTTATTGAATGACAAGCCTTCAAATATTCAACAAAATGATACCAGCATCGTGAACGCACATGGTCATTTTGCTAATAATCAGATTAAAGACAATATTGTAACTTGGATTGAAGGTGGAATGTGGAATCTAGACATTGTAAAGGTATCCAACAACAGCAGAGCAATGACTCCAAATATGACTGCGGAATTCACAGCTAATTTTACGATGATAAAACCAGATGGCAGCCTATCTCACAATCATATAATTAACAATTTCAAATCAGACAATGTAATATTTGTTGGTAACGACATTGTTATTACAGGAACGTCCGATATTCACTCAGATAACGGAATTGAATACAGCCAAGTGCCAATTACAGTTCATCTAATGGGCAAAAAGGTACTAGGCCTTATGATTGACGTTAATAAAACAGGCGGTCATTTTTCGGGAGACAATGAAATGTTTGGGACGATGATTAGCGGTTTTGGTTTGGATAATTCTACTTCCGTCAGCAATGGCACTACTATTAATGATGGTATGACATATTACTCAAATGATTCTTACAGTACAAATATGAATTCAATGGCTCATATGACACATTAATGTCAATTAGTATGCCCAAATAAATTAATTAATTATAGCGTAGTATTACGATGGTTGACACACTAAAATTCATGCTTTAGATCCTGTCGGAAATATATGAAAAAAAATAAGCCATTAGTAATCAAACCATCATCCTTAGAAAAAACGAACCATTTTACAAAATAATTACATTAGCTCCAATGTTTTGTATTGTCAAGAAAAACCTGACCATATTTTTTTCCTATGGTTGATTCTTCTTCATAGGAAATCTGTCCTTTAGTTAATACTTCACCGACTTTGAAAAAATATAATTCAAGTTCAGGTGGACTGATTACAATTGCATGTCCACCTTCTGCACCCACTTCAAATCTGTGAGGAATATCCTTTGGAACAGGGATTGTATCTCCGGGCATACTTTCAATCAATTTTCCATCTACAATAAAGCGATAATTTCCATCAACTATGTAAAAGGTTTCTGAACCTTTTGGATGTGTATGTAATGCTGGTCCTAATTTAGGTGGATGAAATATATCAAGAACTGTATATTTATAGTCTGTTTCGGAGCTAAGGACCTTGATAGTAAACTTTGCACCATGAAAATCAAATGGTTTGTCCTTCACGAGAGGAATTGGAACCTTGCGAATTTATTTCTTTCAATTATGATATAGACTTTGAAAATATTCCAGGAAACTACATATTGACAATTAGTGCAAAACCGAATATGAAGGAATAGCTCCTGATAGATATGACATACTTGGAACGATAACTACGACTATAGGTGTTATTATCATATTCTATTATCTGAGTAAAGAGGGTGAAAAAATTGGTGTCGTTATTTTTTTGTGAGAATCTCTATTTTTTCAACTGGATGAATCTCGTTCCATTGAGCATGGTCTGGTTTTGGATATCCTATATCTTGAACCCACTTACCAGTGATACGCACATGGTCATTATATTTCAGAGATGGAAAGTGTGACTTTGCATTTACATTTTTGCAGTAGTCTCCATGTTGTTTTATATAGGAAGGTTGTGGTTGGCTCCAGCAAATAATTTCTATAACCATTCCTTTGCCATTATTTGTATTCATAAGTTCACCGTAACCTTTGTCCGGAGTAACATCAAATTTGAAATCACCATCGCCCTCATCACTAATTTTTGGATCATTGTTTATGACACCTTCAAGAACAACACAAGGAGGTGAATGTTCTACAAACCTTCTATGTTCAAATGTATGTTCCCACAAAAAATTGACATTAGGACAATTGCCTTTCACAATCGCAAATAAGTTTTGTGAGAGCATAAAAGGAATGACCACAACAAATCCGAAGAGAAAAATACTACTAACAACAAAAATTGCAAAAAGTCTTAGCATTATTTTTCCTAAATGGATATTCTATTTAATATTATCCTTATTTTAGAAAGGTAGCAATTACTGTCTTTACAAATGAATTAGGAAGAATCAACAAAAGCGATACATAGTAGAACTTTATATTACATGGTTCTTATTGTAAAATGTATATCTAAAATAAGGTGTTTTTAATTGTCATGATTCATCAGGACGCAATAGAAGATCCGGAATACCTGATTCGACATCTAACAAAAAAACGTTTTTACCCTCATACAATGAATAAATGCTTTATTGTTAATATCGCAAAGAGATCATTTAATGACCTTTATGCTCTGTTGATTGATATATCATAAATTGGTTGATAGAACTCGCTAGACTTGAATTACTTGTTATTAATAGTAAGATCGAACCATTTTTCAAATCCTGTATCTTGTATTCTATTTGATCCTCATTTTGGGTCATGGCATCTGTGCCTGGGACTGATTGTGCGTGAATGAAGAATGGTTTTGTAAAGTCTCCTACAGCAAAGTCATGTTGGATATCTCTTGTGTGACTTTTAATTTGGCTTATTGTTTGATTATCTTTTTCATCTAATGCGGTTATCTTTATTTGTCCCCCATACTTAGTTGATGAGAATTCATGAGCGATCTTGGTTTGATCAAACTCCATCGCCATGTTACCTCTTTCCATCATTTGGGTCATATTGTGACTATTCATAGATGGCGATAAGCTATTCTGTAAAGAATCTAAAGAGGATTCTTTTGCATTTGTAACTACCAAGTTAGTGCTTGCACTTTGGAGTAAAATAAAGGTAAGAAAAAGAATTCCGATAATTTGAAGACTGAAGAACATATAAAATTTTTTACAATACATACTGTATAGTGATTCTTGACATTTAAAAACCATTTAGCACAGTCAAATCTTTACACAAATGTTGAACTAATCTAGGAATCAAATAGAGAGAGAAAAATTTTCTTCTAAAACTAACTCAAATGTTATGATCAACACAATCACCAGTACTCGTAAAGCGGATTCTGGGGAAACAGTCACAGATCTTTGAGCATATTCCCCAATTCATCCCTAGTTTTATTTCATACCTCTAAACTAAAATGATCAAAAGGAAAAAATACTGAAGCGAATTATATCTTCAAAATTAATGATAGAATTATTTGGTTTCCAATTTAAAATCAGTTATTCACCTACCGTTTTCTCTTTTTTCAAATAAAAAATAGAACATAGATCATAGCAAGCTTATTGAATACACTATTTTTTAATTTTATATATTTCCTGTCTGAAGATCTGATTAATTGAATAATGAAATTTCTTAGTTTGTTTCTCTAGTTATTAAATAAATCCCAACGATTACGAAGATTAAGGAAACAACGAGTTTCAATGTGTTGACCTGTTCAGTTAATAAAATAATTGCAAAAACTACTCCAAATAGAGATGAAGTTGAAAAAATCATTACTGACTTAACTGCTCCAACTTCTTTTAATCCCATCATAAAGAGGAACAAAGAACTAGCAAATCCTCCGAGACTCAGAAATAATAAACTTGGCAAATCATGGATTTTAAATGTGAATGATATATTGAGTAGTATTATGATCGATAATGAGATTATTCCTCCTATAAATGACTTCAATTGCAAAAGTGTCCAGATGGGAGTATTCCTATTTAAAATTACTTTTGTTATTGTATTATCCAAAGCCCAAAATAGAGTTGAAAGAATTATGAGAATATTTCCAATCAAATACTGATCCTCAAAACCATATGTTAGTTTATTTATGTTGACATTCAAAAGAAATAGTCCAGTCATAATAGATGCAATTCCTATAACAGCTGAACGAGTAATCCTTTCCTTTAAGAAGAAATACGCCAAGACTATAGTAAAAATGAATTCTGCATTGATTAAAACGGATGCTATAGATGCATTTGTCAAGGATAATCCAGTAAAATATAATATGGGTCCACATACCCCTCCAAAGATACCGACAAGGATGATCAACCCAAATGTTTGTTTATTGGTAACGAAAAATTGCTTTGGTTTTATATAGATAAATAACAACGTAAATCCAATCACTAGATATACCATTGAGCTCAAAAGAACCGGATGAATGTTATTCAAAAATGGTTTTGCCACTGTGGAAATCGAACCGTATAGTATTGCAGACAAAAAAAGATAGTAATATATCTTTTTCACCGTATTAATAGGATCTTGAGGTTATTTATCCTATCCATGTGGATAGGATATTAACTACACCTTAAATATAATCAGACAATATTTAAAAACAATTGACTCACCATAAGAAGCCTGAATTAAAGAGAAGATTATCAAGAATTGAAGGACACGTGAGGGCAATAAATAAAATGTTGGATGATGACCGAGGATATCCAGAAATAGTTCAACAGGTTTCTGCAGTACGTGCAGCTTTAGATGGGGTGACAGAATTGATTGTACAAGATCTTGTTGACTATTATATCAGTCAAACTTCTGATAAGATCGGGAAGGAAATAGCTATCGAGATTAAGGACACTGTTTCAAAGATACTCTAAATTGAATAATTAATACAAAATTACCTCGTTGTTCTGTAATTTATTAAATAATAACTAAGATCTGATGTTGTTTGCGTATCATTTATCTAATACTGAGAAAGGAGTTGAAAAAGTCTATAAATGGTTCCAACAATTTATCTTGATTCGATGGTTCGACTGGATGAGGTATTACAAGATCAAATGAGCCTACCGAGAAGGGGGTTGTATTTTGGTATAATTGAATCAAAACCCGGTGTTCCCCGTCGTCCGGAAATATATAATCTGTAAAAAATTGACCGTTATCAAACGAGAATATCGTATTTTCAAATTTATAAAGTCTTCCGTCATGGTCGGTCATTGTTAACCTTGCATTCAAATTCTCAACTAATGTTGAGTTACTTATATCTCTAGCATCAAACATTAATCTTGTAATTTCATCAACGGAGGGTATTTGTGGTAACATAGTGAGTGTAATTGAAATATTATCTCTTACACTTGACCAGGTATTGTTCTTAATTACCAATTCTGATTCGTTTTGTCCAATTACAAAATGAGGACATTGAACTCCGATAAAAGATAAAAGGAGAAAAGTAACACAAATTGGAAATATACCTTTTGTCATAGTTAACTTATATTAGAATTCTAAAAATTTAAGAATATTGATTCAACACTAGTGAAGAAAGAGTTTCTGAAATACATTTTAGGAATTTAATTGAATACTATTGCTTAATATTAACAGTTTAATGATTATACATAAGGATGCATATTGATAGGTTAGATATACTGATTGTCAATTCATTGATGGAGGATGGGAGAAAATCATTTAGACAAATTTCTAGAGAGACAAAGATAAGTGCCCCCACTGTCGAACATCGTTTTAATAGAATGAAGAAACTTGGAATAATAAAGGGTGTAGAACCCATATTTGACATAGAAAAGATAGAAGACATAATTTCAGAATTAATATATCTTCAGGTAAATCCAGTAGATTTAACCAATGTTATAAATGATTTGTCTTTAATCTCTGAGATAAAAAGTATCTTTACTATAACAGGGAATTATAATATCGTTATAAAAATAATTGCAAAAGATCTCACTCAGTTAAATGATATAGTAAATAACCGAATATATGGTATTAATGGAATCATATCTATTTCATCTCAAATAATAACACGAATCGTAAAAGATGAGATTGGTTTTACACTAAAAGAGGGTCAATCACTTAAAGCACGATGTATATATTGCTACAACGACATAAAAAATCATACAGGTACTATCAAAATTAATAACTCTGAAAAATATTTTTGTTGTAATTCGTGCTTAACATTATATCAGAAAAAACACGGACTTGATGTCATTTCTAAGTAACAAGCACATATTTCCAACCAATTTCACCTTCAGCATTTTCAAAAGTTTGTTAGTTTCTGTTGAATTAAATTTATGACATCTGCTTTTTTTAATTCCTCATCTTCTTCCTTACGAAAGTGTGATCCTTTTTCTATTGAAGTAAATTCATGAACCTTTTGTAAATCTTTAGATACGGATTGTTTATGTTCTATGAATTGTTCATCAGATAATTATCCGAGTGGATTTATTCTTTCTTTTGCTATCTCTATCTCCTTTTTGTTTTGGTTCATTACAACCATGAATCCCCCCATAACAACGCACATTAAAGGACAAGCCGCGAATGAAAGAATCAAAGATATTGATGCAGCTATAGTAGGATTGCTTGTTAATACAAAGGGAAAATAAATAATAACTCCAATTCCTATCGTTATTGCCAAAAGTAGAATTATTTTTTTTAGAGGACTTCTTGAATTGTTACAATTCATACACATATTTGATTTCCACTTGAGATTATTTGTAAATAATAAATAAGTAATATATTTACAATTGAAAGAAATATTTTGAAATTATTTTCAAATAATGACTAATTTCTCTCACATATAATGTGACTAATATCTTTATGCGGGATTGAAGACTATAGTGCTTCTACATCTGAAGTTTGCAATTGTAAACAAATACTAATTTAATGAGTTATCACTCCTTAATGTAGGAAAACCAATTGAGTAGGGATAATAAGGATATTAGCAAAAATTTGAAATTAACTCGAAAACAACTTACAGTAATTGGCGTTGTGATAGCAGTATCATTTATCATCATTATCTTTGTAAATAGTGAAATGGGCATAGGACAATCTGGTGCACAGATGGATCCCATGGCTATACATCTACATCCAGAATTAAACATCGCAATGGACAACAAGTCACTAACTGTTCCTTCCAACATAGGGATTAATTCGTCATTATGGAATGACCACTCTCTAGACAAATATGGTATGCAAGCGATACCGGAAATGAGAATGTCATCCATGGCTCCTTTACATACTCACGATGATAGTGGCATCATCCATGTGGAATCTTCAATAAATAGAAACTATACACTAGGTGAATTTTTAGAGGTATGGGGGTTAAAAGTAGACGATAAAATAGTAAAAGCCACCGTGGGTAATAAATCGATAACAAATTTTGAAAATATTGCTTTAAGAGATGGCGAAAAAATAACCCTAGACATAACAGACAAATAGGTAAATAAATTCGAGCAACTTTATTTGAAGGATAAGGAATACTAAGACATATTATTTCTTAATTTATTATTGAACTACTTTACAATCATGATCGGCAAATATTTAATATCAATTCTTCATTCAGAAATCAAGTTAGAATTATTTGAATCAAAACAGTGGCAATAAAAAACGATCAAAATTGAACAAAAACCAAATTATGCTCATTATCACTTTGATTTCTGTGGTAATTGGAGTAACAGTCTATATATCTAATTCATTTTCAAACCTCAAAATCTAAGTATGAATTCTGGAAAAGTAACGCCTTTTGCTGTCTATATGCATTCTAATTTAAGCATTTTAATGGACGGAAAACCACTAGTAATACCAAGTCAAATTGGCATCAACGATCATTTATGGAATGACCACAGCCTTGACAAATTTGGAGCTCCAGGAATGCCTATGGATGAAGAAGGAAAAACAACTATGCCAGGAATGGCTCCGATATACACTACAAATGATAAAGGTCGAATTACCATTGGTTCAGTTATAGAAAGAGATTATTCTCTTGGAGAATTCTTAAGCATATGGGGTGGGATTAATATTAAAGACATGTTAGTAAATGCCACCGTTAATGGTAAGCCAATAGACGATTATAGAAATATAATCTTAAAGGATAAAGCGCAAATTAATCTGAATATTTATTCACACCAATAGATAGATAAAAGCATCACGGAATTAAGACGCTATTTTGATTTTTCATATTTTTCTTCATAACTAAAACTCTATATCCAAGGTTATGAACATACACTAGAATCTAATCAAATATATTTTTTATTCCTTATTGCTTCACAATTGAATGTTTAAATTTCTATCAGTGGTTGAGACATGAACTTTAGATTATAGTTAGACATTTCTGCTGAGTTCTATGTAGTATATGTGACTAACACCCACGGGTATGATGTTTCATTTCCAAAAAAAGAAGGGGATCTGAAATGAGGTTTCACGTAGAGAAAAAAGGTTTGCGTGTTTTAGGGATAGCCGAAAGCTTCACAAACACTAGTACTTGTTCCACACTTGCAGGAATAGTAATGCGTCGTGATCTGGTAATCGACGGCATGGTTTTTGGAAATGTTATGATAGAAGGAGATGATTCGACACAAAACATCTTGTCTATGTATAGGTCATTGAGGAGAAACGACATCAATTGCATAATGCTTGATGGTCTTGTCATAAGCATGTACAATATTATAGACGGTGAAGAACTTGAAAAGAGCACTAGTGTTCCAGTTATAGCAATTACTTTCAAAGACTCTGAAGGACTAGAAGGTGCAATAAATCATCATTTTTCCAATGACTCAAAGATGAGAATGAAACTAGAACAATATCATAAACTAGGTCAACGTGATAAAATTCTATTAAAAACTGGTAAAAACCTGTTCGTACGATACTGGGGAATTAGTTCAGAAGATGCATCCACGATCGTTAATTCCTTTACGCTCCAAGGTTCTATTCCAGAACCGATTAGAATAGCTAAGCTTACCGCACATGCATGCATGCGAAAGAAATAATCTGAACTCGGCTGATGTATGCCCTAAAAGGGGTAACCACACACTCTTCTAATTAGGTTGCCCGTTAGAATTATTTTCAAATGAAATATGAATACACAAAGCGATTTTTAAACAATCTAAACTGATATAGGTAGGGTGTAACCTTAACCGTTCCTTACTACCACACGTCATAAACCACACGTAAGAAATCAAGAGAATCAAGGGAATCAGATCTTTATTTGTAAATTTAATTATATATTATTGCTTATTATTATGTTATTATTAAGTAGAAAAGAAAAAGAACAACTAGTAATCAAACTTGCAAAAGAGGGTAAAACAACAAGAGAGATTGCAAAAATTGTACACATATCATTGAAAGATATAGGAAAGATATTGCAAAAAATAACAGGTGATGAAGATCCAAAATTAGAGACTGAAAAGTTAAAAAAACAACAAAACTTGTCAGACTATGCGAAAGCTTTTCAAATGTTTATGCAAGACAAAAGCTTGCCAGAGATCATTGTCTCATTAGATATAGACGTTCAAACAGCTGAATCATATTATTGTGATTATTTGCGGGCAATGAATATGAAAAATCTAGTGGATATTTACAGAGAAATTGGTCCTGATCTCTCACTTTTCTTAATTCTTTATAGACAAATAAAAAAGGAAGGATTAAACAATCAAGAAATTGCTGATCTAATCCAGAATCAGCGCAAGTTTATTGATTTGAAAAAAGCAATTTATTTAACCTATAATCATATTAGCTATCTAGAGAAAGAAAAAGAAGAATTGCATGAACATATCAAAAATTATTTGGACGATATGGAAAGAATAGCTTCTTAATCGTCAGTACAACTCTCACAAAGATATCGAATTCCCTTCTACCGAAGAACAGTCGTGTAAGAATCATTTATGATAACCATCACCAAATCCATATCTTATGGTCTTCGATATAATAATTGGTATGTCATGTCAATACACCCCCCTATTGTAGCAACTTTTGAATTCAGTCTCTTATTGCAGTATGACTTCTCTTAACGAACCTAGTCAATGCTTTTGAGACTTTCCTTAAAGAAAGACCGTTAAAGTACAGATCAACGGTAAATACGATGTCCTTAATGCTAGTCCTATTTCTTGTTTGGATAATGATAAAGAGTAAAAGAAAGATTGAAGCTTTAGATTTTTCGTTAACTTTACAGGGTTGTATTAGGTATCATCAGGTGCTTGTTTATTTTTTTCGTTCCTTTTTGCTTTATTTATCAAATTTAGTGCCGAAGTAAAAGTTGGACCATACTCTCTTCCTTCCTCGTAATGAGACTCTTCTGCTTCATGCAACGAATCTTTGTCTCCGTAGGAAGTTACAGGTTCTCTGAGTGGAGTGCCAGAGTTTAATATTTCTTTTACACTTAAATCAATTGGCTTTTTTTCCACAAAACGTCTCTCCTCAAATCGAAAAGACTCACCCATATATGGCATCGACTTTATATAAGCATAGAAAAGATGTCCAAACATCTTTATTTGAATAGCATTTCTTAGAGAGGACGAGATATTTATGGATTCAAATTTCTTCTTCTTCTTTAGATCAGAGAGGGAAACAGTACTATCTATATCAAATTGAGTTAGCCACCATTCATCAGGTTTTGGTATTTCGTACGAATTATTTTGAAAATCAGTTATTAAGAATCTTCTTATCTCTCCTAGAGTTGAAAAGAATTCAATCAAACCTTTTGGATTATGTAATTTGAAAGACTGTGCACTACAACTTATATCAATCATGATTCGACCTGTACGATAGATTGTAACTACAAAAGTCCTCTTAGGGGACAATCTAAACCTCTTAAGTTTACCTTTATTTTTAGAGTTTAGTTCCCAATCTACTAACGAATCGTAAATGACTTCTGCAACATCTGAATTTAACAAGTCGGTATTAAGATGAACATTATGAAGACCTGGCTCTACAGATGAAAAAATTTCTGCAAGTTCGTCGAGCAATCCTTTTTCAAAAGTTTTAATCTCTTCTTTTTTAACCTCGTCATCTAGTTTCATTGCCTCTACTAAATCGTCATACAGATTAGCCAAAGCATATTGCTCTAATC
>JARFXS010000166.1 GCA_029194465.1 Candidatus Nitrosocosmicus sp. | reverse complement strand
GTCTGAACTCAACGAGAATAATCTGAAGGAGCAACAACACCATCTGAAGGGTAAACTTGGTTAAATTTTGTGATGAAATTTCTTAGATAAGATTTGTCCATAGTAGACATCGATTGTGAACGGATAAACTCGTTTGAATATTCTTTCAAAATCTTTCTCATATTCGTTATATGTCGATCTTGTATATATGATGGACGTGAATCGTATAACTCAAACAAATATAACAAGTGCAGAACGGTATTACAATCATGCATCACTTCAGTGCAAAGCGTATCTAATATTGCTTCGTTTTCTGATTGTGGAAATGTTCGACAATAGCTTTGATATATTTTAAGAATATCGTCTTTTTCCTTGGCTGATTTTTCCTTCAGGATTATATAACATTCATTGCACAAAGTGTCAGAAAATAAATAATTAATAGAATAAAATTTTACTTTATTACATAATTTACAGGCCTTCATGTTTTTTTCTGACTGGTTAAATATTTTTAGGGATACCTTATTAAATTATATACTCTGTGAAGTTTTTTAAAGTGAATGACCAGAGTCTTCTCATTCATATTTTTTTTTATATCTGTGTGGTTTGGATTATCTTCGATTTTATCCCACATAGTATTTGTTTATAATTTCAGTTATTTCTATTACTACATCATATGGATAGGCTGCTTTGCTGTCTCATTATTACTTTTTTTAAAGCCTATATTATCAATGCGTAAAGTATTTCGAGACCGGGTCTCAACAAGTATTTCTTGGCCATTTCTTATAAAATTGATAAATGGTTTAACCTGGGCTCTGCCATTTCTTTTGATCCCCTTTTTCCAAAAATATTATCCATTTCTGTTGCTTACTGGTTTATCATTAGGTAACATTTCAACTTTCATATTTTTAAAAAAATATTCTAAAATATTTAGTATCGAACAATTGATAACTGGGGCATTGCTCCTTTCATCTTTGTTAGTTGTTACAATTTATTATAATTACACAGATCATTATGAGATGATACTTTTTTCTACTAGAGTCATGATTTCAGTTTCGTACGGAATAGGGGGACTAGTGGGATATTTTAAGAACACTGATGACAATACTCCTTCCGCACCACCATAGTCAGGTTTACATTAGTGAATGAGGATAGTAATCATAATTGAAAGAAAAATCTAGTTCCATTCATACTTTTTCTGAGGCTGTTTGTATATTTAGTGGCGGCTTAGATTCTATCAGTACAGCTACATATCTAAAAAAAATGGGATTAGAATTGTATTTGATTTCTTTTGATTATGGACAGCGCGCATCCAATGAATTGCTCGTTGCGAAGCGTTTTTCAAAATTATTGAAGTGTAAAAAACACGAAATAATTGACATATCGTTTCTAAAAACCTTGCTTGGGAAAACAAATATTTTGACTGGGTCCAAATCTAAAATTCCATCAACTTTTGACTATAGTATGGTAGTACCTTTAAGAAATACTGTTTTTTTGACTCTTGCTTCTGTATGGGCAACTTCTTTAAATATTCCTCTGGTAGTATATGGAGCTCATTCGGGAGATACTCGATATCCTGACTGTCGCCCCTCTTTTACACGTTCTCTAGAAAAAGTACTTTATCTGTCTGAAATTGATGGAATTAAATTGGGGATAAGAAAAAAGCTTCATATTTGGTCTCCGGCCATGGATAACATAAGTAAATCTGAATTGCTTTTGATAGGCTATGAAATATTGGGCGACAAGATTTTTCAATCATGGAGCTGTTATTTGGGATCTACAGATAAAAAAACTAACCTTTCAAAACATTGTGGGATTTGTGAGTCTTGCATGAACCGAAAACAAGCAATTTTGAAAGCTGGTTTGGAGGATAAAACAAATTATGTCGGTAATTAATCCAAGAATCAATAATGATAACGGTGCTGATAATTATGTTGATCATGATTACGGTCTTTCTGTTACCAACAAACATAACAAGGTTCAATTAAATGAAATGTTTGTAAGCATTGAAGGGGAGGGTATACTTGCAGGAACAAAGACCCTTTTCATCCGTTTTTCAGGCTGTCATCTCAAATGTCATTGGTGTGATACAAAATATTCTCTATCGCCTTCAAGTGGCAATAGTTATACCATTAATGAAGCTAAATATCTGATCCTTCAACATCTTCAACCAAATATCTATAAAATCAATTTTACCGGAGGAGAACCTTTATTACAAACTCGATCTTTGATTGCACTTGCAGATTTTGTTAAAAACGAGTTAAAAATTAAGACATATCTGGAATCTTCGTGTTTTGATTGGAAAAGGTTTGAATTGGTTTTACCTTATTTTGATATTTGTAAAGTTGAATTTAAAACATCTGATTCAAAAGTAATTGAACCCAAATCCTATGAAAACCTTTTACAAAACGAACTAAACTGTTTAGATTTAGCATTAAATAGGAGCGATAAAATTTCATTTATAAAAATCGTATTTACAAATTCCACAACATTAAATGAAGTTAGAGACTTGCTCTCTAGAGTTTTTGAGCGTCCAAATATTAGTAATTTGAGTGGTATAACACTTCAGCCTAGCTATCAATTTGATTCTCCCTCCACTAAGCAAATATTGAAAATGTATGATGAAGTTTGTAGTTTTTATAAAGATGTAAGAGTGATTCCACAAATGCATAAATTATTGGGCATGAGTTAATATTTTTTAGATAGTTATTTTGTAAAAAACCTTAGATTTATAAAAAGATAAGGTTATAATAA
>JARFXS010000038.1 GCA_029194465.1 Candidatus Nitrosocosmicus sp. | reverse complement strand
ATCATATCCTGGATCAGTTTCAATTTATCATAACTTATCGCGCCTTTAGTTTAATGTCAATTGTGTTGTCGAGTTTATCCCATTCCCTATATCGACTCTCATCTTTTCCATCATGTAAAACATAATTATCAAACTTAGACCACATATGTTGGCACTAATCTCTCATTACATTATCGTATGTAGCCCAAGCACAATACGGCATCGTGTTCCCTTTTCCGGCATTCTTTCAAAACCTTGCACATGTAAATCGTGCGAATCACTAAAGTTGATTCATTAAATATGCACCTTTAACTCTATCCCAACTTAAGTAATCTTCATAACACCAAGAACATACCAATGACAAATAAATTGATTTCATTAGGTGGAGGTGAATGGATATGATTAAAAGATCAGTAAGTAATGTAATACATGGTTGCAATAAGGCACTCAAACCAAAAAAGGGGAAAATGGCTGGGCTGTTGATAGCTGGCATCGCATTAATAGTCGCCGGAGCGATTCTTGTGATTTTGGAAGTTTATATGGAAGAGAATCACTTTCTATTTATGGTTTTATAGTAGTCGTTAGCGGGTTTTATTTATATCCTATTACTATCTAAGATAGACTACAAGAAGCAAAAAGCGAATAATCGACGCCAGAAGGTTTTAGAATCTAATCCGAAAATTAACAGTAGATTTTAAAACCATGAATGCTAGTTATTTGTCATCTAGAAAAATAATGGATGACATTTTATTTAAAAAAGATTTTACAGTAAAAACCTGGGATCTCCATTTTATGATGCCTCTCTTGCATCTGAGATGAAACCCAGATGATGATACAAACTATAGCCTTAATTTGAGGAATAAAGATTTGCAATTTAATTTAATTAAATTGTCGACTGAAAGCAAATGTTGAGCAATGATTTTGGTTTGGAAAAGGATTAAAATCATCGCTTGGCGATATTGAAATTTTAATAGAGGAAGTAAGAAATAAGAATTATGAGATAAATGGACAATAAGACCGCTTATACTACTAGTATTTATCCCTCTGAATCCGGAAATATCAAATCTAAAACGGCTTCCTCGTATCTCATGATGGTCCAGGATACCTTTTGGCATTTCAAAATAACATTGAACAATTTGAATCTGAAAGAAAACCAGGAACGTTTGATACGATACTCGATACTTTCAAATTCTTAAAGTGATTTACAATATGTGAAAATCGGTATTTTGATAGTTCATCATCAAAAAATGAAATGATCATATCCCAAGTTATGACTCATTTGTGAGGTATGGTAAGAAGTTAGAATTCACTTGCATAATAAGCAATTGATCTAAAAGAAAGGCCCAAAGGCAACTAGTTCTGCACTACAACCGAATTAAGTTATTCTGATTTGGAACTGGAAAAATAATTAGTATCGAATCAAGAATCACATTAACCTAATCTAAAAGAATTTTCTTGTTATTAAATTGGTAAGATAGATGTACATTGGGGATAACTGTTACGAAGGACGTATGACCCGTAACTAATATAGAATCAATACAAGAATCCAAGAGATTTTAGATTAGTCAGCCAAACTAGAGGAGGAGATAGTGGACTGGGCTTTTATAGGATTATTTGGAAGACCTTATGAAAAAAGATTTTACGAATATTTTGATTTGATTATTCAAGATATATTGCGGGTTTAAAGGGCCTAGATAACCTTGCTTTATTTTTAGGATCATAAATTTTGGGATCATCTTCGTGGTATATTTTAATAAGTGAATCTTTAATGCCAAATTCAGAAGACATCAATCCAATTCCATCCACTAATGCATTGTATTCATCAAACAAACCTATGGCTATCCTTCTTTCTTGTTCTACAGGAGATAAAGAAAGTATATCCTCATTTATTTTCTTAATGAAATCTGTATTACTTTTCACTAAATTCTTATGTTCAGCAGACATTGAAGGATCCGAAAGCAATGATTTCATAACGAGTCCAAAATTCTTTATATTAGAGTTTGTCACCAGATTTAGGACTTTATCATAGAGGATTTTCTTGTCATTTGATGATAAATATATATGAATTTTTTCTAGTTGAGTATTTTTTGTTACCTTTACAATCTTATGCAAATCGTCAAGGAGATCAGAAATTTCCCGTTCGTTTTCATCGGTGACTGGATTGATTAATTCATTGTTAATCCTAGGCCAGTTGTCCTGAAATATGGATCCTTTCTGAGGTTCTAATAACTCCCACAGCTCTTCAGCAAGAAATGGACAAAAAGGTGCCAACATTTGGATTCTCGCTTTAAAAAAGTATGAAATGACAGATAGATTTGTATTATTACCAGAAACACGATCAGACCTGGATTCCTTCCTTTTTTTATACCATTCAAAATCCTTATCCATCAAATACAATGCGGTATTTAGTGCATCTCTTATTCGCATTTCCTCAAATGAATTAGTAATATCTTTTACGGTAGAGTTTACACGTTGAAGTAACCACTTATCCTCCCAATCTAGATCTATAAAAAGTTCAGCAAAGTCATATTCAATAACTCTTAAGTTGGTAGCAGCCTTTTGTTTTTTTACTAAATCTTTTCCAAATTCATATATTTCATTTAACCTAGAATATATCCCCTTTAACGTTGAAAAGGAAAAATCAACATCTTGTAATAATTCTCCCAAAACCAACATCGCCACTCTTATTGAATCGGCGTTAAACTGTTTTATAGTACTTCTCAATGGGATTATGTTACCCATGGATTTTGACATTTTCTTTCCGTCCATTAGAACAGAGCCATTGACAACTATTTGTTTTGGCCATAGAGATTTTGGAAAAATTATTGAATGATTAAAAATAAAAAATGATAAATGATTTGGTACCAAGTCTCTCCCCGAATGACGAGAATCTAAAGGATAATAGTACTTAAATTCTTCGCGAATTTGTTTAGACTCGAACAAGAACTCAGTTAAGATTGATATATCCATACTCGGATTAATCTTGATGGAAGTCAGGTCACCTGAGAAATTATCATTTTCGTCAAGTGCGAGAAAATGACCAGACTTTAGATTTAGAAGAACGTAATCAAAAAAGGAACTATCAATAAGATCAGAATATTTTTCCAAATCATGCAAATTAACGTATTTAGATATGATATAGTAAACCATGTAGATAACTGAGTCAGACAAACTCTCGATTATCCAATATTTGTCCCATGGCAATGGTGTACCTAACCCAGTTTTTCTCGCACATGCTCTAACTTTAAGCCAATCAAATACATTCTTAAATTCTTTAATTATTTCTGAGGGTATCACTTCCATTCTGTTTAGACATTCAAGGGCCAAGGTCTTCCATTCAGGATTACCATAATTTAGGAACCACTGCTTATCGAGTAGTTTGACATAGCAAAGAGTCCCACATCTGCAATAAACCGGTTTGTTGGTCATTTCAAAAAACGGAATAGACTTTTGTAAAGCAACTAAACGGTCCTTGACTAAATCTTTAGCTTTTGAAACTGGCATCCCTGAATATTCAAAAGTTCCATCGTTCATTTTCCCGCCATAAAATTCTAAAGAATACAATTCAGACGTAGCCTTCTCCAAATTAGGGTCACTTTGGGATGATATTCCGTATTTTTCGAGGAAAACCCGCGCAGGAATTACCCTATTACCTAAATAACCTTTATCAGCTCCCAGCATAAAAGGTCCATTTGCATTGTTTAGAGTTTCGTTAGCAACGGTATGTTGCAATTGATCGTCTTGTCGCTGAACTTTAGAATCTATTATCACTATAGGAACAACCGGGTTTAAACTCAATAGAGATGGGTAGTCTGATGATTGTTTCCTAAAATCCAACAGGGCTTGCATATCAAATGGAGCATGAGCAGGAACTGACATTACCAATCCACTGCCTTCATCCAATGTGACAAACGTGGCTGGCAAGATTGGAATAAATCGGTTAGTTAAGAGGATTCGACCAAAGAGCCTATCAATTCTTTGCTTGAAAGTGTCTTTGTTATTTTTACCGAATAATTTAGATATTCTAATTTCTTTGCGGCTAATCTGCTTAATACCGAATTTCAGTATCATTGACAAGCATTTTTGGGCATACTCTTCGTCAGGATTTATCCAGAGATTAGTTACTCCAAAAATGGTTTCGGGTCTGAGGGTAGCCACAGGGATGATCAAGTCCTGATTCTTAAGCTTGAATTTGATTAGCGAATACTCTGTAAATGATGGCTCAACGTCTCCCAAGGTATCATGCTGACTTACTGGGTTTAAGTCATTGGGGCACCAACCAACCGGATGGGACCCTTGTTCGATCACACCGAGTTTTTTAAGAGTTTCGAATTGCCAAGATATTAGTTTCTTATATAGAGGATCAATGGTTGTAAATTCTCGTCTCCAATCAATTGAATACCCCATCTCCTTCATTCCAGCCTTTATCTCGTTATGAAAATATTTGGCTATATGAAGTGGCTCACTAAAAGTGAGTATATCCTGGTCACTGATTTTATAAATTTTTCTGAAATTTTCTATAATTTCTTTATCCCCTGCTTGTACCCGCTTTGCCATCCCAAGAATTGGGGTGCCGGTATAATGAAATGCCATAGGAAAGAGTACATTAAAGCCTCTTAGCCTCTTGTACCGGGCATGCACATCCGCTATAGTGTAAGTTCTTCCGTGTCCAATGTGTTGTGGTGAGTTGGGATACGGATAGGCAACTGTTATAAAGAATTTTTCTTGGCCTGGGACGGGATCCGATATATTTGTTGCATTTTGCTCCCAAATTTGTAACCATTTATTTTCTAGCGAATTCCAGATATTGGTGTCCATTTTCTTTTTCCTATCCACATTTAAACGAATTAGTCTCGGGTATTTCAAAATTCGTAACCTGCTTATCATACGTATTTTTTTTAAATTGAATCTGTATACGTGCCTTTGAAATGTTAAAAGAACAATAATCAAAGATTATGGTTGACTGAAATAAAAATTGGATTTGATCAGTATTTTGATAACTTAATTTCACAATTCTAAAAAATTCGTCCCCTGTTATATTTAGGTTGTCAAATCAATACTACGGAGGTGGGAAGTAAATAGCAAAATAATACTTGGATATTTTCTACTTTGTTGGCTTCTGCATCATAATCTCAAATCCGATCATAAAACAAGAATTTGAATGAATTGTAGTTCTCTTTTTTTTGATTTGAATGGTTTTGATGAACACTCTGAAACGCTTAATTTAAACTTGCAATGAAATTAATATGAAATTGAATAAGTACCAAAATTATTCAAAGTATAAGAATGGAATAGTAATTCCTGCCTTGATTGGTACAGTTTTATTCTTTATTCTATATTCATATTCTCGCCTTACTACACCTGGTGTAGAAGTTTTCCTGTCTGATTCATTGTATTCCCTTGCTGCCACGGTACTGATAGCGTATTTGGCTTGTCTTGTTCTTTTGTATTTGAGTATTCACAAGTACTATTTTTCAAAGTCAAGAACTGAAAACGATCCTCAGAATTTGTTATACTATTTGCAGTCTCCTTTAAAGTCGACAAAATATAAGCTCATTTTGGTAATTTCTAGTCTGATTTATTTTGTGTTTTTTGGCTTCGTTTCAAATATTTTTATTTATTTCGTAGATGAAAACACTGTTTTTTCAATTTTTCCTGTTCCCTCACCCGGCCATTTATCACATGAATCAAACAGATCTCATACAACCAGTCATCACCAGAGTGAATCAGAATCAAGTATCCAGCATAAAGATCAAATAAATAGCATCACATACCCAACATACAAACTCATTATTTGCTGCAACTACCTTGGTTATCTCCCTATGCTGATTCTTCAATTAGGTGAAAGCCTATCCATTCTGATAATACCACTGAATATCATAATTGGGATAACACTTTCTATTTTGGTTGGGTTGAATGTTACCCTAAACATATTTATTTTGTCAAAAAATCGAACAGCAGAAATGTCAAGAAGAAACCTATTTGGAGTTGTAGGTATTTCTACTGGATTATTTGTGGGATGTCCAACCTGCACAGGTAGTTTGTTTTACTCTCTAGTGGGACTTAGTTCAACTGTGCTCTTATCATCATTAAACATTTATCAGATCCTGTTCGTAGTCATCAGCATACCAATGCTATTTGCATCTCTATTTCTGATGATGAATGTTCTCCGGAAAACTTATCTTAAATCTTGTAAAATAAAATGATTGTATTCAATCCTATAGAAAAATAGTGAATGAATTCCTTATACGTCTTTATTCTTTGTCTATGAATTCGTCAGGTGAAGGAGGTTCTGGATTGATGCCCTTTCTTTTTCTTATGTCAGTAATAATATTTCTTATAACAGATTGAGGTACTGCTTGCCATGTTTTAAAATAAGTACTCCACATTGCTTTTCCGGCTGTTCCCCCTCTCATCATTTCAGACAAATCAAATGTTTCTGAGGCAGGTACTTCTCCCAAGATAATAGCAATTACACCCTTCTGATCCACGTTTAGCAATTTACCTCTTTTCCCGGATAGTATGCCGGCGACCGTACCGATCTGTTCCTGTGGACATTTTACCTCTATTCCTAGAATAGGTTCTAACAAGACAGGATCGGCTATCAACATAGATCCCAGCATAGCTCGTCTTGTTGCAGGCATTAACTGAGCCAAACCTCTATGTGCTGGATCCTCGTGAGGTACAAAGTGGTGTAATACAAAACGCAACCCTCGGACAGATTCTTGAGCGATTGGTCCTGAATGAATTACATCCTCAAACCCTGATTTTATTGAATCCATGGACTCTTGAATAAATTGAACTCCTTTTGTTTCGTCAGAAAGCATATTCCCTGTAGGGTCAACTGTAACAACGCTCCTAGCATCATCCGTAGTCCAACCCTTTTCCCTAAGAAGCCTAGATAATTCTTTCTTGTCCATATCTTCTCGCAATTGCCCTGTTCTAATCATATCGATAACTTCCTCGCTCAATGGTTCTACTCTCAAAAATATCTTGTTGTGCTTGTTTGGTGATTTGCTCATTATTGGGCCTGCCCTTCCTCTGATGGTTTCTCTGTAGTTAATCAAAGGTTGTGTCGTTTTTATATCCAGGCCTAATTCTTGCAATAAGGATGTCGCAATTTCAAGGTGTAAAACCCCCATGCCTGCCATTAGTGTTTCTCCAGTTTCTTCATTAATCTTTACAATTAGGTTAGGATCTTCAACGGTGATTCTTCTCAATCCTTCAACAAGCTTTGGCAAATCTTTTGGATGCTTGGGTTCAACGGCTATGGTAACTACAGGTTCTGAAACATACTTTATAGATTCAAAAGCAGGCACGTTCTTAATAGAGGAAATAGTTTCTCCTGCTACGGCATAATCTAACCCTAATAAAGCAGGAATATTACCACATGGAATTACACTTACGACCTCACGTGTGTTTCCCATATAAATATTCACAGATTGTACCTTTCCAGTTCGCTTAGCGTCTATAAGGAAAACTTCATCTCCGTCTTTGATTGTCCCAGAAAATAACCTACCGGTAGCAACTCTTCCAGCTTGAGGATCTACGTTAATTGTTGTAACCATCATCAGAACCGGACCATTTTCATCACAATTTAAGAGCGCCTTCCCAATGTCAGAATCCAAATCACCTGGCCAAATTTTTGGAATTCTATATTTTTGTGCTACATGAGGTGGAGGATGATGTTGAACCACCATGCCAAGGACTGCGTCATGCAAAGGTGCTCTTTCGGATAACTTCTTAATAGATGTGGGATCGGTTGAAGTATATGCATCGTACACGTCCTTGAAGCTAATCCCTTTTTTCTGTGCCACCTTAAAATTAAAACCCCATCTATCTTTTGCAGACCCAAATGCAACAGTATTTCCCTGGATGCTTACCTTCCATTTTTCCTTTAGTTCAGGCTCAGCGTATAGGTCTACTAGTCTATTAAATTCTGCGATAATATTAGATAGCCATTTTTGCATGGCCGCTGGATCTAAACGAAGTTCTTTTACCAACCTATCTATCTTATTTATATACAATACTGGTCTAACCCGTTCCTCTAATGCTTGTCGGGTTACTGTTTCAGTTTGTGTCATTATACCCTCTACTGAATCTGAAACTACAACTACCCCATCTATTGCTCTTAGTGCTCTAGTAACTCTACCAGTAAAATCAATGTGCCCAGGAGTATCTATCATGTTTATGACATATTCCTTACCATCATCATTTTCGTAAAATAGAGTCACATTTGCTCCTCTAATGGTCATTTGTCTATTCTGTTCTAGTTTCATGGAATCCAATGCCAACGCTTGTCCTGCAACACTTGGGGAAATAATACCTGAAGCGGCCAGAAGGCTATCGCTCATGGTAGTTTTGCCGTGATCCACATGAGCAATAACTCCGAAATTTCTAATTTGATCTTTATTTCCAATTATCCTGAGAATATCTTGAGTCGATTTAAACTTGGGCATCCTATATTTCAAAAAAGTTTTTTTAGGGTTATTAAACCTTCCTTGTGTACAATACGACAAGCCAAACCATTGAAAAAAGGGTCGAATTTTCTAACTTTCGGTGATCTGTTTCAATAGAATAAAGACAGGTAGGGAAGGATTGGATAAGGCAACGAACAGTTTTATACAATCCAAACAGGTACCCTCGAATTAATAAAACAAAATTCAGTCTATATAGCAACATAAGAGCAAGTAAAAGCTTGATCAACCTGTTAACTTATATGACAACAATTTGTCAAAAAAAATGATAACTCATGGTGCTAGAAATTAGAGTAGGGCATACACCCGACGCTGATGATGCTTTCATGTTTTATGCTATAGAAAAAGAACTCATCCCAATGGGAAACTTTAAGATTGTTCATCAAGTAGATGATATTGAAAAACTAAACAAACTGGCGATTAATCATGAGTTAGAAGTTACGGCTATATCTGCACATGCACTTGCATTTCTCAAGGGTTATAAGATATTAAGTAGTGGAGGTAGCTTTGGAATTAACTATGGCCCAATTATTATATCATACAAGAAATCCCTAGATGAAATATCAAATAACATCGTAGGAATTCCCGGATATATGACCTCTGCGTATCTTCTGATGTCGATAGCCCTAGGGAAATTAAATTGTAATGAAATGCTTTTTAGCGAGATTCCTAGTGCGATCATAAATGGAACTGTTGATTACGGACTAGTCATACATGAATCTCAGATTACTTATGTTAAGCAGGATTTTAACAAGTTGTTTGATTTGGGTGAATGGTGGAATACAAAAACTAACGGATTGCCGGTCCCATTAGGAATCAATGTGGCCAGTACTAAGTTGATGAATAATGACATGATAAAGGCTTTTGATAGTTTGCTGCAGAGGTCAATCAAATACAGTCTAAATCACCTAGAAGAGGCTATAGAATTTTCCTCCAAGTATGGTAGAGGAACAGAGAAATCAACACTAACAAAATTTGTCAAAATGTATGTAAATTCCTATACCGTAGATATGGGAGTAGATGGAAGACAGGCAATTTCCAAGATGTTTGATATGGCACTAGAAAAAGGCATTGTAAAAAGTACTCCTGCACTTGACTTTTCTTAGTCAAAATACATTTCTAATTCGATTTCTATTCGCCTTTTTTTTAAAAAAATGAAATGATATAGTATTTAATTTTGCAAGTTTTGTTTTCTATTACTAGGACCTATAAAAAACCAACTGATGAATAATATGAGGACATTTGGTGAGGGTTATAGTGTATTCCATTCGAAAATGATAGCAGAAATAGGTATCAAACTTTAGAATCTAAGCAAATTACACTATTTTATTATGTTGAAAAAAGTGTCTCTTTGTACGGGGTTCCGCTTGATTTCTCTAATAAGATAGTTCAGTTCGTTTATAGAAATTTGGTTTGGTTTGCCTGCGGCCTTAAAAATCTCCTCTGAAAAAGCTGTTCCCACCAAATCATTCCCGCCATAGCATAAAGCTACTTGAGCTAATTTTTTGCCTAAAGCTATCCAATAAACTGAGACATTTTTGAGGACCCTACCGAGCAAAAGCCTTGAAATGGCTATAATTCTAAGATCATAAATTGATGGGCTTTCAGAAACGAGGGTGTGTTCTTTTTCTAGCTGCGTATTTTCTAGGCTGAATTTTAGAGGAATAAATGTTGTAAATCCCCCAGTTTTCTTATTTAGTTCCCTTAACTTTATGATATGGTCTACAATGTCCTCGGGTGTTTCGATATGGCCGAAAAGCATTGTGCAATTTCCTCTAAGGCCTAGTTTATGCGCCTGATAGGCTGTATCTAACCATTCGTCCCCTGAACACTTACCTAATACAATTTTATCACGAGTATGTTTACTAAATATCTCGGCGCCGCCACCAGGCAATGCATCTAGTCCAGCATGTTTAAGTCTCTCCAAAACTTCTTTAATTGAATTTTTGGTTACCCTGGAAATGAAAAAAATCTCGGCCGGTGTAAGAGCCTTAATCACTACCTTTGGAAAACGATTTTTAATTGATTTAAACATGTCTTCATAATATTCCAACCCCAACTTTGGGTTGAATCCTCCTACAATATGAAGTTCAGTTGCACCGAGGTCATTTAAGGCAAACTCAGCTCTTTTTACAATTTGTTCATTTGATAGCGTGTATGCGTCATCATCTTTTTCCTTCCTATAAAATGCACATAGCTGGCAACTTGCGGCACAAACATTGGTGTAATTAAGGTAATAAGATGATACAAAACTTACGTTATCTCCACGAATATCCTTTCTCAGTTGATTCGCGGCATTTCCTAGCAAAAAAAGATTCTCATTTTGAGTAATTCGACTCCTTCGTTAAATGTCAATTCCTCACCTGACATCACTTTTTCTAACGCAGCAGTAGGTTTTATGAGACTATTTGACAACATTATGCGTACACGTAAAAAATATAAGTGCTTTTAATGCCTAATGGAATTTATCCAAAATCAAAGAATAAATTATACCAAGATTAAGATTAAACATTCATTGCAAAATACCCAGGTTCATCATGATATTTTTAAGGACTCTGAAATTGAGGATACGATAGATAGAATTTTAGAAAATCATGAAATTAAGTTAAATGATGTTATTTACTTGTTAGAATCACAAGAGATTCAACGCCTAGGGTTGATTGGTAACTCCATTAGAGAAAACATGTTTGGCAAGAATGTCACTTTTATTAATAATATAATATTAAATTACACGAATGTTTGTGTTACTTATTGTAAATTTTGTGCCTTTTATAGACCTCCTGGACATGAGGAATCATACACTGTATCAAAGGAAGAAATTCTAAATAGGGTCACTTTTGCAAAGTCTAACTATAATATCAAGCAAGTCCTTTTTCAGGGAGGGCATAACCCAAAATTAGATACCGAATATTTTGAAGATATTTTTAGGACACTCAAAGCAAAGTGTCCTGACGTTGCAATCCATGGGTTGTCTGCTTCCGAGGTAGATATGATAGCAAGGGTTGACAGGTCTTCCCCACTAGAAGTATTATCTCGTTTGCAAGATGCCGGTCTTGAATCGCTCCCTGGAGCGGGCGCAGAAATTCTCGTTGACGAAGTTAAGGACGTTATAAGCCCACTAAAAATATCTAGTCAAACTTGGTTAGATATCATGGAAAAGGCTCACAGTATAGGAATAAAATCTTCTGCCACTATGATGTACGGAACTGTAGAGTCTGTGGAACAGCGGGCACGTCACATCCTTAAAATCGCAAATTTACAAAGAAAAACAAATGGGTTTATGGCATTTATTCCGTGGAGTTTTGAACCCAATAAGACAGAAATACAAGGTACTGGCTTGGTGCAACACCCCATGGGCGGTTTTGAATTATTAAAGATGATTTCTGTGTCAAGGATTGTTTTTAAGGGTCTGATAGATCATCTCCAATCATCATGGCTGACTAATGGGATTGGAATGGCTCAGCTAGCAATCTACCATGGATCCGATGACTTTGGAGGAACTCTCATAGGAGAAGAAGTAGTAAGTGCTACGGGCGCGAGATCTACAGAATTGTTATCTAAGAATATAATTACTGCTATAAAGGCTATGGGATATAAACCGGCAGAAAGAGACAACTCATATGATATAGTAAACCAATATTAAGAATAATAACCCCTTGTGTTGACATGAATTAAATTTGCAGATAGAATTCTCATGATTATCTACAAATGGCTTTATAAATAGATTTATAAATGTATTTTCATAAACTTTACAATTGTGCCAGTTGGAATAGACGACATGGCTATCTACGTTCCGAAACTTTATATAGATTACAAAGACTTCGCTGAAGCAAGAGGAATAGACCCACAAAAACTAGAATATGGAATAGGAATCAAAAAGATGGCCTTGGCCGACGCTAATCAAGATCCAGCAAGCATGGCTGCAAATGCTTGCATGAGATTAATGAAAAATAATGATCTGAATCCACAGGATATAGGAAGAATTTATGTGGCTACTGAATCGGGATTGGACGAATCAAAAGCAATGAATTCATTTGTAATTGGAATGTTAGAACAGGTATATGGAGAAAGTACCCTCGAACATGCAGGTGGTATAGAATGCAAGTTTGCGTGTGTGAGCGGTTCGTACGCTTTATATGATAACACGAACTGGATCCGTGCTGGAGAGAGTAACGATAAGGCTGCTATAGTCATTGTTAGTGATATTGCAAAATATGACATTGGTTCTGCAGGTGAATATACTCAAGGTGCCGGCGCTGTTGCATTGCTTATAAAGGAAAATCCTCGACTATTGTCATTTGATGAGAAAGTCACTTCAACCATAATTAAAAATGAGTATGATTTTTATCGACCGTTTGGAAAGGAGACCCCACTTGTAAATGGTTTGTACTCTAATTTGCTCTATTTGATTCAAGTAAGAAAGGCCCTTGAAACTTACAAAGAAAAGGCAATAAAGTCTGGCATAATTGAACTTGGAAATGATGAATCAATAATAGATCATATCGATTACATAAGCGTTCACTTACCTTACAGAAGAATGGGCGAAAAGGCCTTGGCATATTTGTTAAGACATGAATGGAGACATTTATCCAGATGGGCGAATATTATTTCTGAAATAGGAACGGATGAGCCTGTCCCCAAAGACCCAAGGGGCACTATAGAATCAATCTTAGCTGATACCGACTTCATGAGGGCGGATGAAAAATTTAGAAGAGAGTTTATGAAAACTAAACACTATAAAGAGATTTTTGACAGCAAGATGTCCTCATCCTTGCAGGCATCTGCTGTAATTGGTAACTTATACACTGCCTCAATGTATATGGGTTTGCGAAGTTTACTGGAATTTGAGTTCTTAAGGGGCGTAGATTTGTTTAACAAGCGGATAGGTTTTGGTTCCTACGGTAGCGGCTGTAGTGCGATGGTATTTTCTGGAGTTATTCAAGAAAACTATAAAGACCTTGTAAAGCGTATGGATTTGGAAAAAGATATAGGTCAAAGAACAAAAATATCAATAAAGGATTACGAAATTTTACACAAAAATTCTCGCAAGTATGACGAAGCCTTCTTAAATGCAGAAGATGAATTTATTCTTATCAACATAGGTGGCACAACAGCTGATAGGGCCGGATTTAGAGAATATTGTTATGCATCATGATTTTGAGTGGTGATCTGAACCGCATAATACAATATGGTAACTTAGACCAGACCTTTTTTATTTTAGTCATTTAATGATCTTATACTTTATTTTCTGTTTGCTAAAGAGCTCAATCAACACATTTGATTGCTCTTTGTTTTCAAGTTCCAAACTCAGATATACTCCGGCTGTTCCAGCAGGAATATTGGAACTAAGTCGGTCATGAACTACCTCAACAATATTCACATTTGCTTGTGCAATGTCATTAACTATATTTCTTAGAGCCCCGGGCTTATCTTTGAGTTCTATGAACAATTTTATTAACCTGCCTGTCTGCATCAATCCCTTTGCAACTACTTGACCCAGAAGATACATATCCACATTACCACCTGATAATATCGATACAATATTCCTGTTTTTCGGGATACTCCTCTTATTTGAAATTAGATAAGCTAAGGATGCAGCACCTGCAGGTTCGGTTACAATTTTAGAACGTTCTAATAATAAAAACATAGTCTTTACTATGGAAAGGTCATCTACTAACACAATATCATCAACCTTGTCTCTTATTATCTCATAAGGTAATTTTCCAGGTGACTTTACAGAAATCCCATCAGCTATCGTATAGCCTTCTTGAACCTTGCTGATTTTCCCCTTTTTGATAGCCTTTTTCATAGATGGAAAAGCTGTAGATTCGACCCCAATTATACTAATTTTAGGATTAATTGACTTTATGGCTAATGACACTCCTGCGATCAAGCCGCCGCCACCGACCGGAACATAAACTTCATCAATTTGTTTCAAATCCTCTAGGATCTCAAGACCAACCGTGCCTTGGCCTGCAATGACATCAGGATCATCAAAAGCAGGTACAACGGTTCTACCCTCTTTTGTAGCAATTTCCTTAGCATAAACGGACGATTCTTCATAGTTATTACCCTCTAAAATTACATCTGCACCATAAGATCTAGTAGCAGCGATCTTCGCTGGAGAGGCATTTTTGGGCATGACTATAGTACACGACATCTTGTTCATAGCAGACGCATATGCCACCCCTTGAGCATGATTGCCAGCAGATGCTGCGATAACTCCTGCTTTTTTTGAATCGGTGTCCAATCTATCAATCATGGTTACTGCCCCTCGAACTTTAAATGACCCAGTCTTTTGATAACATTCTAATTTTAGAAAAATGTTATTACCACACATATTTGAGAAGGTATTTGAACGGATAAGATCAATTTTTCTGATTGCTGACTTTGCTAACACCCCTTGTGCTTCTCTTATGTTGCTTACATCTATTCTAGAAATTTTTTTTCTCAAAGAAATGGTAACTCAGGGTTTATTTAAATTTAGTTCCGCCAATATTATGACAAGATAATTTTTGTTAGAGTAATAAAAGAAGTGGCATAGTTTTCTTCTCATAGTCTTAACTTAAGAGATTTTCTAGATCCTTCTCACATTACGTTGCGATTTTATCTTTTTCCCTAATTCCCACAAAATTCAGCTCCGATATGAAACCAGAATGAAAAAACGGATTATCCCTCTAACAAGGCGTTTTTAATCAGTAAACCCTGGTCAGAGCCGTAAATTCCAGTCAAATTTACATTCTATCTACTGAAATTCCAAGTACGTTACTACGATCATTGGTTCACTATTCCATATTGTTTTCTTGCTGATATTGTGATTGATTAAGCCAACATTCTTGGAGGGAAAGGAAATAGTGTAGGGCTCGTAACTCAATGGTTATATGTCGTGACAATATATTGGCATTTCAAACATTCTTATGCGTATTATGAGATGCAGATCTCCCTGCGGAGTATTGAGCAATTTCAATATTTTCATAGTATGTCATGACCATAAGTAATTCAGAAGGAGTAGTCAAAATTTTATCTTAGTAGAGATGGAATGAGAAATATTAGAGGAAAATTGATGTGCAAACCACTAGTTTACTCCTCATCCATGCACCATGACACAAAACAACAGTAAAGTAGACATCTTCAATAGCATTTAGTGCAATATTGCTTGAAGTATAGACTATTAAGTTTGCATCACGATTATGCAAATTGAGAATAAATTAGGAAATCTGAATATAGTAGATTTCTGGCATTCCACTCTTTAAAAAAAATTGATAGACTGAATTAAATAATAGAGATATTTCAAACAAATCAAAGGTGTGGACAACCCTGCGGGGCATCAACGTCAGGCAATGATAAAAACCCCTCTCATGTTTTCATCTCAACAAAATCTTCCATGCTTACCGAAAGATTTAGAAACATTTATCACATGAATGTAGCCCCCGCTTTAGATCATCCTCACACCCTTTAAGTTGTTTAGTGAATATTTCATTTGCCGTATGTGCTTTCGCTAAGTATGATTGCTAAAAACTGTATATATTATTGATCCAGATTTTCATTTTAGAAAGCCAGAATCCAAAAATGAACCAACATATCTAACAATTCCGCTGCAGGAACCTTTCTTAAATAAGACCTCAAAGCAGTTTCATCCTTTTTTGGGAGAAAATAACACTACTTGAGTGTCTTACTCCACCAAACGCCAAACACCTTCTAGACGCTTTGTAATTATTATATTAATGCAGTTGTAGTCTGTCCTTTTCTTTGTCTGATAATTTCATCACACCTGCGTTTGAGCTCACCTTCACGGGGTTTCATTCGTAATTTGTTTCCACAACAAGGACAGTAATTATTAGTTTGCCAAATCAAATAAATCTGACAAACTTGACACCGCTTCTGTCCTTCTGCGTACCTGAGTGTGTAACTTCCTCCCCCATGATTTGCTTTATGTCTCACACAAACACCTTTACAAGCCATAGGATATGTTTTAAGGATTTCATTCTAAAAACTTGTATCATGATTTTTGTTTTAGAGAATAACATCAAAAAGAAGAGATGATAACATCATAGAGGCGACAAATCATCGATTGGTTGGTTTAATGCTAGAATTAATTTTTTATACAGAGTTCCTTTACTGGAATCCGTGCAACTACTTTTCGCGTTTCATTTGCTATCATGATATTTGCTACGATACAATGTTCTGTTTTGAAATCCTGTTATCTCTGGAACGAGTCTGGTTGATTAAAGATTCATGTTTTCAATTCATTTTTCATCAAGCCATACAAGAATTCAAGCTCATTCTTAATCGCCTCAGTAGATTCTTTTGGTATTTTTTCAAAATTAATTACCGAAGTCCTTTCTTTTGTTTTTTTATTCTTTATCATTTCAAAATCGACGTACAAAACCATCCCATTTTCGCCCTGGAGCATTTTGTTTTGGTCAAGTGAAGCCAAGTCAATATGATAGGTTTCTATTATAAGATTTTCAAGTTCTTTTTTTAACTTTGTGATTTGGTCAATGTTCTTTTCCATATCTGGGTAATTTCCCTCAATGGATGAAGCTTTTTCTATCAGGCTGTTTGACAAATCGCTATGTGTGAATAATTCTTCAAACAATTGAGTGTTATCAACGTCCTTATAACCTAGTTTCTCCAGTTCATTTTTTATTATTTGGTCTCCTTTTATAGTAATCTCACTCTTTGCGCTATTGTTTAATTCTTGCAACTCACGGATTTGCTTTGAAATTTGAATTACCTGCTTGTCAACTTGATAGTATAGTAACGAATGAAACTGAATCCCCATATATATATAAAAATAGAATTTATCAACTTCTAAGCTCACTTGAAAGTAAAGTCTGCGTATATCGTCGGATTTTGTTGATTGGATAGGGACACTCTGCCAATTCTTTGATCTATTGTTTACCATCTTCTCGAAATTCTGAAAAAGAGTCACTATCTTGTTTGGGTCAAAGGAAGAGACATCAATTACTGAAAAATCTGCCAGCATCACTTTTGTATCTACGGTTACAATATTTGCCCTAATGGAATTTTCAAAAACATCTTTAATATTTTCATAAAATTTATTTAAAAGAATGATTGTATCTGGGGTTTTTCCCTTTTCTTTCAGCGGTAATCGCATCTGTTTCTATCTTAATAATGACTATTTAAAATTTGAATTTATCTATGAGATATCAATAGATTAAAATATCATCCCACTGACATAATGCTTATGCCTACAGCCTATATCTTAATTAATTGTATTTTAGGAAAGGAAGAAGAAATAATTAAACAAATATCTCAAATTCCACAAGTAAAGGAAGTTCGTGGAACTTATGGTGTTCATGACATGTTTGTGAAAATTCAGACAGATACAGTAGACGAAATGAACAATACAATTACCAATAGTATAAGAAAAATCAACGGAATAACCTCGACTGTTACATTGGTCTCCATACCTGAGCAGGGTGGCAGGGGCTAAAATTTCTATTTCTTAATGTGCAGAATTATGAGGAAACTACTGATTCCAACACACATCCAACCTACCGATCCAACTATGAAAAAAATGTAGTAGATTGGAATTAGCAATGCAATTGCTGCTAGAGCTGCCCCAAGACACCATATAAAAATTAGAATTTGTATATCTATTTCAGAAACCTTCAACTTAGCCCCTTATGTCCTCGTCATATCCGCATATTGTGTTCACAATCTTCCCACAACTCCTACAGACATTAAACTCTATAAACTCGAAATCATCATATTTTCTGTAAGAAAATTTATCATCATGAGTACAAAAAATCCTTTTTATGTTCTTTATCATTTTTTTCGGCATCTCAGGTCGATATTTTAGTGCCGCCGGTGAGATTTGAGCTCACGACAGCTCGGTCTTCAGCTTCACCCTGCAATTTAAACAGTCGAGTGCTCTTCCAGGCTGAGCTACGACGGCACATTCTAAAATCATTGGTTAATAGTATATATATTATTGCTTTAAATCAATCAAAAATAATATTCTTAGGTTAAAAAGATATATTTAATTATTAAATAAAATTCGACCCCAATCCTAATAAATAAATGAGTATAAACTAAAGAATTAGCTATGACAGATAAAAATGAAATGGATAGTTCAGCTAATGAATCATCTTCAATATTAGAAAGTCCTGAAGAGAAGAAGAAAAGATTCCTAATGGAGTTTGAGAATCCATTTAAATGTGACAAATGTAGTGAACGATTTAAAAAGAAAAAATATTTGAGAGAGCACAAAGCCGAAGTGCATGCATATTAAGACAACTTGTTTTAAGTTATGATCTTGCCCAAGCCAATCACTTCTAAATATCGTAGTTACTAATAGTAGAAGTATGAAAATCTACACAAAGACAGGGGATCAAGGCGAAACAGGCTTAGCTGATGGCACTAGAGTAAGAAAATCAAACAGCCGGATACAATCTTATGGAGCGGTTGATGAGGTTAACAGCCATGTTGGAATGTTGATATCCATAATGAGTTCTAAATCAAATTTGAAAGACATGGTAGAGGACTTGATAACAATACAACACCAATTGTTTACCTTTGGTAGTGACCTGGCTAATCCACAAAAGAAATTGGAGAATTATCCTCGCATTACTGAGAGAGAAGTTACCTTTTTAGAGAATTGCATTGATAAATTTGATAAAGAACTTGAACCCTTAAGGGCTTTTATCCTGCCTGGTGGAACAATTGAGGCTTCCCAGTGTCATGTGATTCGTACTGTTACTCGTAGGAGCGAGATTAAAATAGTCGATTTATACCTTAGTAATGAAATCAGCAAGAGTTGCTTTGTTTATATTAATAGGCTTTCAGATCTCTTTTTTGTAATGGCAAGAGTTTGTAATAAAAGACAAGATCAATCAGATATCATATGGAAAAAATAGGCATTCTAGATCATACACTTTAAATTGAATTAATAGATTGGATAATAATAGGATATTGACATTCTAGTACTGTTCTGACCTCGTCATCTGTATTTAAAACTATGAAATATAGTTGAAATTGATTAGCAATATCGAACGTTACTAAATTACAAAGGAAATCATTAACATCAATTACAATACCTAAAATCTAACTCCGAGCTTGGTGATGGGTAATACGGACCCTCTAGTACTTGTCATTAAGAACTCATTTAATGGTATGCGATAATTTCCATCTTTAGATCATAAATAATGGGTTCTAAAAAATAGCAATTTAAAATTCCAAGGGGTCTTTCTAGGATATCTAGTATATTGTTATTGATGGTGATTTGTAAGATGCAAAATATGATTGTTAACGCTATTGGAGTATAATAGATAGTGTCAATGGTATCAGGTTTAAGGTATTTTGTTCGGGCTCAAGGCCACAGGCTTCCCATCCAGATGTATGAGAGATTCAATAACTTAATAAATGGCTGGGAATTGAGAGATTAGTCAAATACAAACCTATCAGATTCTATAATTCCAAACCTACTAAATTCTTAAATATATTATTTGAGGTGAAAAATAAATTTGGTTATCGAAATTATGGAAAGTACTTTAATTACTTTCATTAACAATAGTAGTAATATTTTTCGTATAACTATACTGTACTCATTTCAGATTAGTATTCACATCAAATTAAGTCACTTCAAAATCTTCAGTAACAAATGCGTAAGTTTCCCGAAAATTGGTACAATAATCTCTGAAAAGACACAAAATGATTTCCAACGAGCAGTAGAGATCAGTCATCATGAAGCATGGGGTAGAAATCATTGAAATATATTCTTCCTTCTAGATTTCGTATCTCGATTTACGCTTCGTTTTGTTTTGTACTATTGGTGGTCAATAGCGTCATCCCAATTAGTCTTCTTACTACCTCTTTTGGACAACAGTTTGAGCCATCCTTGATTCAAATGCCCTTAGGCATATCTACCGAATTTGGCTTTGGCCAGGATGGCGACAAAACTTCTCTGCATGATAACATTTTTGAAGGTTCTTCAGACATGTCCACTGAAATCGGAGATGAAAAAGAAATAAAGCAGGATAATATCGCATATGAAAGACAGGATATTGATTCTCAATCTGGGAATGTTAAGAATTTAGCTCAAGCCGACTCTGAGAGTGTTAGTGCAAAAGAACACGATAATTATGAAGATGAAAAGAAGAATGGTCATCATGAAGATGAAAAGCAGAATGGTCAGAATGGTCAGAATGGTCAGAATGGTCAGAATGGTCAGAATGGTCAGAATGGTCAGAATGGTCAGAATGGTCAGAATGGTCAGAATGGTCAGAATGGTCAGAATGGTCAGAAAAATATCAAAGGTCCTGTTAAACTTAATTTTGTCGATTCGTACTGGACAAATAATATTGCTCCAGAAACTGTTGTCGCGAGCATTTCATCTGGTCAAGTAACTGCCCAGCAAATGCCACCTGTCGCTAAACAAGAGGTGGATCCCGCAGAAGGTAATTCGGTATTGGCGGTAACTATCATCAACCAAGGTTTTTCAGATATATCAGGGGTTAAAGGTTATTTTGACTTCCCAACCGGATTTAAGGCGTTAGTTACTCCTGATAATGTTGATTCAGATACAGCAATTTCAACATACAATGGTGTAGTAAAAGCAGGGCAATCATTTGTTCTTTATTTCCCAGTAAGCATTTTGCAAAATACACAAGTGGGAAAAGAGTATCAGGGGCAACTTAAGATAAAGTATTTCAAATTGACCGAACAATCTAAAAAAGATTTCAGAACAGCCAATATTGAGGTTCCATTTAGACTCTCTGGTAAAGTAATACTTGAAGTGCAGGGAAGTAACCAAAATTCAATCGCTCCAAATTCCAACGGGCAGTCCTCTCAGTACCCCTTTTCTAATTCAGACATAATCAATGCAGTTGCTGGTACACCAAACACCCTAAAGATTGAGCTTTCTAACCTGGGAAGCGCAAGTGCTACCGGAGTGATTGTAAATGTTTTGAATAACAACCAACAAATAACCAACGGCAATCAGGTTATTGGGGCATCCAATTCAAGTACCGCAAGTGATATAACCACCACCCAGGTTCCATACATAAATTTAGGTAACACAGTTTTTAATATTGGAACTTTATCACCAAATCAAAAATCTGAAATAGACCCCATCATATTTCCACCAGTTTCATCTGCAAACGCGATTCAAAATATCGAAATCAGAATTTCATACAATGATGCGTATGGCAACAAGTACCCAACGTCCTTACTACCAAGGTTTTTGCGTCCCCATCACTTATCGGGAACCCAGTATTTTTTACCGTTAATGTAAAGTATTTGAAAAATTATCAAGAACTAAAAACGGCCAATTTTAACCTAGGTGCTGTCGTAACTGGAAATATAAATTTAGATGTAAATGATTTAACTTTAAGACCGATTGGCAATTCATATAACATTGCGGGAAATATTTTAAATCAGGGTAATGCATTAGCACAGTTTTCAAAGATTTCTATAACTGACCAACAAAATCCAAGTGCTGTAAAGGAGAGCAATAACAGCTCTGCTACCAATGAGGCTACCCCAAATGGAAACGAAATTTCAGAATACATAGGAGATCTGCCAGTCAACCAGCCAATTCCTTTTAACATGCCAATTCCAAAGTCCCAATTGCAATATCTCTTGGATACCGGTGAGAATTCATCGGGGCAATCAGCCGACTCGCCAGATAAAACCGTAGTGTTACCGGTCAAATTGACTTATACAGACAGCATTCAAAAGATGCATGAGATTGTTATATACAAGTCACTTCCAATTGATCCTAGTTCAATGAACAACTACTTGGGACAGCCTCCAAATAATAATGGATTTATTAGCACTTACTGGGCTTCCGATGCTCCGCTTCAAAGTAATTCTGCTTCAACTTCCAATACGTTTTCTAAATTATCCAATCAAAGGGCAGTAGGCCCAGGCGAAGGTAGCTCCATTCTAGCGGTAGAATTATCTAATACAGGGTTTTCAGACATCAGCGGAGTCACAGGATACCTGAAGTTACCTCCGGGATTTGTAGCTGATAATTCTGGCACAGCTAGTGTAATGAATGATCCACAACAAGGGATTGATGAATTTACCTCAGTGGCAAGTTCAAACGATGTGATTAAATCAGGGCAAACTTATACGTTATATTTCAAAATCAAGGTGTTAGGCAGTGCAACCCTTGGAAACCATCTAGGATCTTTATCTCTTTACTACTTTAAGGTGCCCGACACTAAGATTGGAACCTATCGCATTCAAGATATTGATATACCCTTTTACCTTCCAGGGAAAGCGATCCTAGACTCAACGTCTAATACTACTGATCTTCAACCCGGAATAAATAATCCAGTAAAATTGGTAATTAGTAACAAGGGAACTGCCGATGCAACCGGAGTTATTTTGCAAATTTCTGAGTCAGATCAAACAGTAATATCAGATAGCTCACGTGAAAGTGTTATTTCAAATGAAACATCAATCAACACTCTTGATCAAGATGCATCTTCTCTGCCTGTTATTAACACTGGACAAAGCACGTTTAATATAGAAAATATACCAAAGAATGGATCAGCTGAGGTTTTAATTAATATAATGCCATCCATTAATGCCGGTGAAAGCCTTCAAAAAATAAATTTGCATTTAAATTACATTAATTCAGTGGGAGTGCCAAACGCAGTCGATAAGAGCATAGGATTTAGAGTTCTACCAAATCCACCTGATGGAGGGCTGAGCATATCTACAACTGCATCGGGCACCCCTGAGCCTATCTCGCCTAGTGCTCCTAGTAATAATAACAATCAGGCAGAAGATGATGGATTGAGTGTCTCCCCAAGCATGTCAAATGACCTTGAAATGAAGGGTGGGTCGGGCAATACAACATTTATGAATGAATATCAACAAAAATCAGGTTATGTGGATGTAGATCTTAAAAAACCCACAAATATTCCAATCCCTTTGCATTTTATTTCGGCTGAAAACTCTACCATTTCCCCCCAAGAATTGCCCCTAGATGATCCAAATGTGAATACCCTTCCTCAAACCAGTGAAGATACCGTATTCTTAACAGCTGGAAAAATTGATGATTTCAAATTTAATATCACTAATAATAACAATAATCCGATTCGAAATGCAGTGGTAACCCTCTCTGCTAATAATGGCGCTTTGGAACTACTCGGAAATTCAAAATGGAATATAGATATGATAAATCCTAAAACTACTCTACAATTTCCAACCAAAGTATTTGCCTCTAAAACCCTGATCAATAGTCCAATATCTTTTGAGGTAAATGTAGAGTATGTGAGTAATGGTCAGCTGAAATCAGATTCATTTTTTATAGGTGCAAATGTAGTCGGAGAGATAGAAGTAAGCATAAACGACCTTTCAATAGATAACATAGGTGGAACCTTAAATGTAGTAGGAAATCTCCTAAATAAGGGTAATACAGGCGGTTTGTTTACGACGATTGAGTTAGTCACAGACAAGGAAATGATTGAGAGAGAGATCGAAAATCTATCTTCAACCGGACAGAATGTTAGTAACCTAAGAATAGCAACCCCAGCTTCTACAACCCCAGAATACTTAGGCGATTTAGAGGAAGATTCTCCACTACCATTCAATATCCCTATTTCCAATAGTAACGAGTCGTCTTCTGGGAACTACTTGGTACCACTCAAAGTTGAATACTACGATGACTTGAGAAATCAATATGTCATTCATGAAAGTGACATCGTAACGGTCAATCTACCCCAACAGCCTAATAGTGAAAATCAGGGAGTTGGGTCGCTATTTTCAACATCAAATCCACTCGGCTTGATTATCTTAGTTGTAATTATCATAGTAATCATAATTATTTTGAGATTTATGCGAACAAGATCAAAAAAGAAAAAAATGGCCAAATCCAATCCAAATAAAAATAATTCAAATTTTATAGATTTACTTGATAACGTGAAAAAAGATGATGAGCTGCAAAAGAAAAAAGATGAACAAAAGTAGACTTAAGTCCTTGATCTAAATGCATTGCGAATTAGATTTCCTTTCCTTCTGTAAACATTACCAAACCCTCGGCTATTTGGCCTTGAATCCTTTTTGACCAAGAGAGGCCCTTAAACTATAGGTCTTTTTGTTTGTTTAATTCTTAAAATCCTAATCCTAAGAGAAACAAGAATGAAACATTGAAAGTGGCTTTTTACGCGATAATTGTAAAAACAAGTAGGAAAGTAAATGTCAAAGATATGGTGCCTATGCTTAATAATTTGAGGAGCAACTCATATTGGTAAGTGGCCATAGTATTGCTGTTATTTCTTTTATTATTTTTATAGAGTCTAGAAATTCTAATCTCCAGATAGCTTAGCATAAATGGTATTAATGATAGAAATAGAGAAATGGATGTTATGGTATTTGTCTGCATTACAAATCCTGCAAGAAATGGTAACATCCCCCATGATAATGCAAACCAATAATTCCTGTGAAACTTTCCATTAAAAAGCTCTTCAAAAATACTGAACCTCGGCTATTTATTTAAACTCTTTGAATTAAGAGATACCTTGAACTATAGGTCTTTTTATTGAAGCACCTTAACCTAATCCTCAAGAGAAACAAGAATGAAACATTGAAAGTGGTTGATATGATAATTGTAAAACAAGAGAGCATCACAAAGATATGGTAATGAATAAGGAACGATATTAATTGCATTAAAAGTGTTGTGAGACACATGGTTATTTCTATTATTTTATAGAGTCTAGAAATTTCAATTTCCAGATATTGACAGCAATGGTATTAATGATAAATGTTAGAGAAATGATGTTATGGTATTTGTCTGCATTACAAAATCCGCAAGAACAGATAACTCATGATAATGCAAACCAATAATTCCTGTGAAACTTTCCATTAAAAAGCTCAAA
>JARFXS010000165.1 GCA_029194465.1 Candidatus Nitrosocosmicus sp. | reverse complement strand
TCCTTGATAAGTACACGGATTCTATCTTCCATAACTTTAACGTTTTTGGTAACATATTCATGCTGACGCATATGATCAGTCCAAGTATCAGCTATTCTGATTTCTATGTAGTGACCAGTATCTGTGTGGTCTTGGAATAATTCCCAATAGGCCATTCCTTCACTCTTAAGAAGACATCCTAATTCATGTACATTATGCTCAAACTCTTCAGATAAATTTGGATCAATCTTGCTATATTCAATTGTTATTAGTGCTTGATTTTCATACTGTGAAGGGTCAATTGAAGATTGAGGGGGAAGAGACCAATGATCGCTTACTGGTGTAAAATCAAGATCGTTCAACAAAGTGCTGCTATAACGTTTCTTGGCAATAATGGTTGCAGCCAAGGCTAATGATGCAACTGAAAGTGTGATTTGGATACCAAATGCATTTGCCACTGTGCCCCAAACTACACTCCCTATCGCCAAACCACCATTGAGTACAAGAAGATAGATTGCTAACACTCTAGCTCCAATCCACTTTGGTGCAGATTTTATTCCGATTGTATAAAATGTTGATAATATCGTAATGTAACCTGCTCCTCCAAGAGCCATGACAATGCAAAGAATTATGAAATCTTGTATATATCCTATTGCAAATGTTACAATAGAAAGTAATACTACAGAACCTGTAATCAGAGACTCTACCGATGCCTTAAGGCGTAACCTTGGCAAAATTACAATTCCACCAGCAATAGCGCCCATACCACAGGATCCTAATAAGAGTCCAAATCCAGTGGAATCAAGCCCTAATTCATGTCTAGCTAAGAATGGTAAGAGAGATAATACAGCACTACTACATAATGTAAACAGACCAGCACGCACAATTAATACACGTGCAGCTTGAGAATGGCGTATATACCGTATTTGAACTCTCATAGCTCTTACTATGTTTTCAGGGGGTAGTGAGTTTTGATTTTGTGAGATATCAGACTTTCTCGGCAATCTATTTACGATAATGATCATTCCAATAAAGGCGGCTGAGTTAATGAAAAATACGGCCCAGGGCGCAATTGCAGCCACAATAAGACCGCCAACTGTTGGGCCAATTACACGTGCTATGTTACCACCCAGAGCGCTAAGAGTAAGTGCTGCATGCAGTTCAGTTCTTGGCACCAGTCCGCTCAATGTGGGAATTATAGGAGTTTTGATCATAGTCAGACCCGCGCCTAATGCAAAAGTAAGTATCAATAGTATTGTTGGGGTGGTAAGACCAATGAGAGTAAGGATTCCTAGTAAAGTAGATATGATAAACATGTATACACATGCAACAAGGAGTAAACTGCGACGGTCAAAAATGTCAGATAATATTCCTGATGGTAACACAAATAGAAAAATTGGTAAAGCAGTAGCAGTTGTGATGAGAGAAACAAATAATGGATTTGGTGAAAGGGAAGTCATTAACCAAGATGCCCCTACATCGTACATTGCGGCACCAACATAAGAAAAGAGAGCCGCTATCCAGAGTGTTCTATACATAGTAGATTTGAAAGGACTTAGCCCTGATTTTGAAATGTTTTCTTGTTGGTCTTCTTTCCTCTCTTTTTCATCCATTGAAAACAGGTAAGCGAGAGTTAGTCATACGTTTTTCTATGTGTCATTTTATCCTTATGCAACATAAGTCACATTTAAGGTTCAAGCCATGCACCCTTGAGATTAATTTGATCCAGTCAGGATAATCTTATCCCCCATTAACTTTCATCTCATTCTGCTTTGATGTATTTTGACCAAAGAAATTGGTAATATCCCAAATAAGAAACTGTGATTAAACTTTTGAACAAAATGTCTTCAACTGGATATTTTAGTTTCCCCCACATTTTATGACTAACTGTTCCTCAAGTATAAAACGTTTTGTCTAGTTTTTGTATTTCTCTAGTTAGATCACATGAACTTTTAATGATCTTGTTAGAATTCTAATATGAGGATCATGCTATAAAAGTCAAAATTAATATTTCTAGTATGACTGGCCAAATTTATCGGAAATATTTCTTAGTTCAATTCTTTTACTTGCCAGTTACAAATGAACCTGCTCCTGGAGAACACTCATAGCCAGCACATACCAAATCAGGCATTAGATAATAAATGATAGTCCATGGAAAATAGAGATTACCGAAGATATGAGTCAAGACAGCTGGCTGTTAGTAGCCGTGTAATCACATATTATACTATTTCTCTGCTTTTACCAATGAGTATCCTAAACATTTTGATCATGTCAGGCATAGTTGCTGTAATAGAAAACGATATTATTACTAGAAACTTCCCTATTATATTATTCGTCGAGTCGCTTTAGTAGGATGCTTTCCCATTCAAAGCACTTTCAGTCTGTTTTAAATAGTCGCCAATTTAGTATCTAATATTTTGAATATCATATCCAAAGTACGACATCCTCAACAATATTTTATGAATTATAAAGGTTTTCAAGATAATAAACCGTCTATCCTGATTCTTAATTTGAGGAGAATAAAGTGGATATTGATAGTAAAAAAGGAGGAAATAAAAAATTAATTTTGGTGCTTGTAAGACAGCTTACATCTAATAGGGAGATGTTGAGTTGTCTGTGCCAGTGACGTTTCCACTGGTTCCTGTTGCATTTGAGGTTGCTGCGTCTGTTGTTGAGCCTGCGTCGCCACTTGGTGTCGTTGAATTTTGAGCCATTGCTGAGAACGTAAGGGTACCTGCCATTAAGGAAGCTGTTGCAAGAAT
>JARFXS010000164.1 GCA_029194465.1 Candidatus Nitrosocosmicus sp. | reverse complement strand
ATTCTAGTATTCAATCCAGAATATCTAGCAAGTTAAAAAATTCGTTGATCACCTTGAGCACTAACTTCTTGTTCGTTCTCTGACTGATTTGTCGGTTTTTCAATTTTATCTATAGCTGGTAATAATGCTGTCGGTGCCTTACTAGGTTCTATTTTCTCTTGTTGCTTCTCTTCCTCCTTAGATAGCGGGCTATCTGTTTCAGATGACCAAAAAAGTGCTTGCTTATCCTTATCTTGTTCACTGAAATGTTTTTGAACATAGTCTATCTCTCCTTGTAACAACTCTTTTGGTATCAATGTGAGCAACTTGGCTATAGTTGCAGAACCCATACCAAATTCTGTTATTGTCTTTGAGTTTTCACTTATTGTTTTCGCTAATTGATTTATCAACATCTTGTTTTGATTATTGCTTTCCTTATCACTTTCCTTCTTATTTATTTCATGCAAATACAATTCAATTAGATATTTTTGTGTTAATTCTACTTCTTGTATTCTTTTTTTATAAAAATCAACTAATCCAAATCGTACAAAATTATCTAACCATTCTTCTGGACTTGGCCTATTTTTATTTGCTTCATTTTTAAGCATGTAATATAAGAAGTTTCTTGTTTCAGTAAGTCTATTGATAATATCTCTATCATAGTATAGTCTGGCAGATCACATACGTCATAATCCTTAATCATAGAAATCAACAGACTCTTTTCAGAACCTGTGAAATTTTTATCTCCTTTGTTTCTTACCAAACTATAGTCACTATATCTATTTAAAAAGATCTAGTAAATAACTTTTCATATTGTTACGAGAATTTCATGAGAATTAACAATAAACTACAATCAGTGTGATCGTTCCAGGTAACTTTACTTATAATGATATATGTTCCTGTAATCGTTAATCAATTCAGAATGTGATGTCCATATGGATTGATCTTAAAAGACATATTCATTATACTTTTGCAATTCTCGTTATAAGTTTTTTCTATTTTTCATTTGCTAATTATTGTCATGTTATTTATATATTATTAGCTAAAATCAGGCTGGTCATTTAACTAAATCTATAGCTTGAAGATGCTCTATCTCTGATATGTCAAACAAAAGAAACAGAACACCTTCAGAGTACACTGGCTATGGTTTGTATTTGTATTTTCTTGGCTTATCATTAAGAAACGTTATCAAGGCATTGTCATACTTATATATAGTCAAGAGGAGTCATGTATCAATTTGGAAGTGGATTCAGAAATTCCGACCAAAAAAGACATTAACAAGAAAGAAAAAGGTATTTGAATACATTGTAGATGTAGTATATGGAAGTTGGACCCGGAATCTATCCCTGTTTATGGGCGCTTTATTGACCGAAAAACAGTCAATTCTCGCACAAGAGATATAACATACCAGAGAGCTTATGCTCATAGCGAAGCACTTTCTGTAGGTGTTGTTAAATGCTAAGGAAATCTATCCTGTTTCCACCGATGGTTATATAGTATCCTCAAGCCTGAGGTTCTCAAATGGATCATCATATTCATTCTCTATCTATTATTATCGAAGAAGGATGCAGTATATCAAGGATCGAACTGAAAAGTTTGATGATTACTTTCCATGTAAACTGGAAACTTCTGAAACGGAAATATGCAGGTGGTTGAATCTGTTTGCCAATTACCATAACGAGGAGAAGATTCATCGTTAAGTTAGCAGCACCTAAAAATAAAAAAAGAATCATGAAAGTGAATAAAACCAAAGTTAAGAAAATAATATAGATACTCTTAATACTTTTTGCCCAAATGTGACTTGGAAAGGAAAGATAAAATAAGACTTGTCTGGAAAGTCCAAAAAACTCTGAAGAATTCTGCTGTCTACCCTTGATTTGGAATTAACATGGAGTTTAAATAGTTAGTATCAAAGGACATGAATTCGTGATAGCACGATTAATCAAAGGTGTTTTGATAATAAATATGTAATCTTCTTTAAGTAAGAGCACCTTAAGAGGATGTTATAGTTGGTTGCAAGTGCATGCTGCATGGTGTATGACATACAGTTGATTGTGAATGCATGTCGGATTTGCTATTTGTCTAAAACAAGATTATGACAGGGACGACCAAGTAGTTTTTTAGAAAAAACTTGAATAAAAATTACATCGTTTTATATAATTTAGGTCTATAATCTGAGTAAAAGATGCATTAATAGATCGATTCAGTATATTCTAAAATACTTTTATACAGGCTTTTAATCCCTCTACGACAGATTCAAATATATTGAAAACTTTAAAATCATTTTTATTTGATTCAAATGACACATGAGATTTTGCATAAAGAATGGTAAGTGGTTTACTTATTCCTTATATCGCCTATTAATCAAACGCTTTGTGTTAATAGACATTTGTTAGTTATCTTACTATTAACAATGCACAATTTACTTCCTCGGCAACCTTTCTCGCAACACTTCCTAATTTTTTGAACATTCCTGAAATTCCTTTACGACCAATACTACCCATAACGATGAGATCGATAGTATTCTGTTTAGTAAATTCAACGATTATTTCTGCTGGATCGCCTGTTTTAATTTCTGTATTGATTGAAACGTTGTGTTCAGAATACTTGTTTTTCGCCTCCTCCAGAATCAGAATCATTTCGTTTTTGATCTCATTATGGAGTTTATTAACTAGTGGAGTTATAGTTACCCCATCGTTTTTTGATTCTATTTTTGAAAAATGAATCGGTAATGGTATTTCGTTAATTACATGTAGTATGAAAATTTGAGATTGAATTACCATAGATAATTCTACAGCTTTTTCCAAGGCTTTGATTGACAGCTCCGAAGTATCAAAAGGTACTAGTATGTTTTTAAAAGGCATCAAATCACAATGAGTTTCGAGGAATATAAGCAAATATCTAGCCGATAAGAATGAAAAAAATGGTAGTATTGACTGATCGGATACTAATTCCCAGTGTTATTTCAAAAAATACTTGTTAAGTTAACCAATTAGTTGTATCAGTTATTTGTCCTCAGTTGTCGATATTATTATATTGTATAAACAGAGTTAGCGTAGGATTGTAAGTTCATAGACAAAATCATATTATTACTCCAAAAGTATGATTGCCTTTTCTTTACGAATGATACTATTAAAATACATTATAAACAAAGAAAAATGAGCAATAAAAGTGCCAAAAAGTCGAGCCGATCCCTATTCACAGACATCAGGATTAGAGAAAGACGATTTAGTCCTACTTATCGCCATTGCCATCTCAACAGTAACCGGTATATTGGTACCATCATTTGGAATATTATTTGAACCATATTATTTAGTTCTACTTGGAATCTTATTGTTCCTAAATTTGATTAAGATAGATCCTCAAGATCTAGTATTACAGTTTAAAAAACCAATTCCCATTATATTATTAACTATAATCAAACTTTTGGCAATCCCACTTCTTTTGTTTGCAGTGACAAATGCAATTTACCCCTCACTTGCTATTCCTGTATTACTGTTATCAGGAATATCAACGGGTTTAGGAGCACCATTTGTAATCAACCTTTTTGAGAAAAGCATCATTATAATGATATTTCAAAGATGTGTGTTTTTTCAGTTTTGCTTTATTATTTAACTATTTTTTGTTCAACTTGTTCTAAGT
>JARFXS010000163.1 GCA_029194465.1 Candidatus Nitrosocosmicus sp. | reverse complement strand
ACTTAATATTTATAGGATTTCTGAAATTACTATTTTTCGTAGCGTCGTTGAATTGGACATTACTGATTTCAGTAGCGGGGGTCGAATTTTCTTTAACTGGGGAGTCATATTCAACAATATCTTGACTTTTTACAATCTTTCTACCATCAATCTCAAGATCATTTGACACCACATTACTAAATTGCGTAGCGCCCTGTATGTTTTGAAATGGATCATAGGCTCTTGAACCCTCGTGGTCCTCCTGGGCTGCAATCTTTTTACTATCATATTGAATGTTTTCAGAATACATATTACCATATTCAGTAGCTTGATTGTAGGCAATTTGGTGACTAAGTTCATTGTCAGGATTATGATTATCGAAACTGTTCAGCTTGCCAACTTCCTTAATTCTATACATTATATCATCATATTTACCTGAATTATCAAGGATTAACTTCGCTAACAAAGGAATTTCCTTTCTTAACACTTCCATCTTCCTCTTGATTAAGCATTTCAACTTTCTCTCATAGGACTTTGATACAATCTTTTGCCCTTCTAGATATTGAACTTCAGCTTTTGATAACATGATAGTATAAAGATTGAATTGGTTAGGAATTAAGCTTTTTCGTTTTTCATTATTGGATGAGGATAGAAATGCTTTAAGTTCTTGGCAGAAGTTGGATAGAATGAACAGAGTGGGGCCAAGTCCATGAAAGATTAAGTTACCAGTCAATAAGCATGTTTACACTGCGTAAAGGATAAGTACCTCCGCTACGTTCATAAATCTAATGGGTAGAAGCATTCCTTCCTTTAGACATTTAGTTGAGATAGAGCCGGAGAACTGGTCTGAATTTAAGGAAGAACTATCGACTAAGAAGGAGAAAGAAGCATTTAATATGATATTTGAAAACGCTAGATTGTATACTCAATATCTATCTAATGCCAATAGACCTATTCCAATAGAGCCTATTACGATTTTTCCATAATTACAAAACACTTTTGAAGTTAAACAATGAAAGCACGTTAAGCGAAGATTTGATATTTAAGAAAGTATCTATGTTGGAAGGAGAGAAACCCTTAGCCAAAGCATTGTTTGATAAAACCTGTGAAAGATGGCAAGGCCTACTATATGCACTTCACAAGGATGATCGAGAACATCTACTTATGTTACTGGATTGTTGTACAAATGTGGATGATGGCGCGGCCAAAGTGATACATGACAAAGTTTCAGGGTATACTATTTCTATTCTTTTCTTTATCTTTCTCGGGTTGCAAAATCAAAAACTGATAAATGGATTCAGAATCCCCACTGAGAACAATATTAAAACTGATGTCAATCTACTTGACTTTGTCAAGTGAACTTGATAACAAGAAAAGATAGATACGTTCATAAAAACGGTGTTAAGAAATATTAGCTCTTGTTCCAAAGTTTCTGATAAGGTCTTTCCCTATATTTCCTTTGATAAGGTAGACAAAAGAGTTGAGATATTTAGTATCGATGACTAAACCATTAGTATAGCCCTGTACTTGTAAATCATTTACTGGGAACTTTATACCAGATCTATGAAAAGTGTTGTTTACAAAACTATTCCATTCGTTCATTGGGATAAGCGCAGTGTTCGAATTGTAAGCGATTATCCCACCTGTACGTTGAAGTGTGTGGTTTCCTAACAATCTGTCTGAATGGTTTCCATAATTGGTGTCTGTAAAAATATTGTTATCCAACACTGTTCGCAAAAAAGACCCTTGGATGCCATTCCTTCTGGTTCTATAGAATTTGTTGCCAGATATTTCGTCATCTATAGAGATTGCGGCCTCTATTCCCCCATCACCATAACTAAAGTGGTTGTTAACACATTTGTTGTTTCTAGATATATGTATGGAGTTTTTCTCCCACCCACCTGAGAGTTTGATACCCGAGGTATTATATAATACGTTGTCAGAGATAAGGTTGTTCTCGCATAAGCTTTCATAACCTATAGCATTGCCCACATTTACAAATCTATTGTTTGAAATTATAGAATGAAATGATGCACCAACTCCTATTGCTTGAGCTGTACAATTCCTAAACTCGTTGCGTGAAAAGTCACAGTCTACTAGGTTACCACAGCCCAACATATCTTGACCCATTAAAGGCCCTTCAAATCTGCAGTTTTGTACGATTAATGATTGATTGCAGTTTGTGTTCTGAGCGGTGTCTAAGAAAAAACCAATAGTTGGAATCGCTGGCTCCGAGAAAGACTTTAACCATAGATTAGACATTCTGCAGTTTTTTGTACCTGAAGATATCCATGCAGATTCGGAATGTCCGGTGCCATTACCATTGCGATTGTTTAATTCTATTTTTAGATTCGAAAGTGTGAAATCTTCAAGAGGAGTTGACGAAGCGCCATGCCAGTATCTGAAAATGGTATCATTAGTGAGATGGGATCTTAGTATGGTTTTTTCTTGGTCCTCGCCTACAAAACCAGTGAAATGTTTTAGGATTATGGGGTTGTCATCAATAGGATATAGGCCATTACGGATACCCGCAATGCCGCCCCCCGATATATTCATAGCCGTAATCACAGAATTAAATACAATTGATGGATTGGGGTTTGTGAATTGAATTGCACCTGTGGTTGTGTTTTTAGCCTTGTAATATGTTCGGTCTTTAAATATTACAAAAGAAAAAGGATTCATCTTTTAAAATCTTTCTATTACTCACAATCTACTATTTTTGTTCTTTTCTTTTTCTGTCTAGTCTTGCAGATTCAAAAGCTGGTAGATATGATCAATTCTGTTAAGGACGGAGAGAATATCAAAAAAAGTGGTACGTTGTTTGACTATCTGGATTGATA
>JARFXS010000037.1 GCA_029194465.1 Candidatus Nitrosocosmicus sp. | reverse complement strand
TAACCCAACTAATTTTGGATCTACTTCAATTCTTTGGCGTTAAATACTTTCAAAATTGATTTATAATTACCAGATCTTATCATGGCTTTCTTTTGATATTTTGATGCGCTTAATCTTTGAGAAACAGTGACAAAAGGAGATTTGTAAGAAGGGTCTATGGCGACAAAACGGGTAGAGGTGCCTGCACCTGTTCTATCAGATTATAATTTCCGTATGAAACTAGGTTGACAGCAGTCATTAATCGTTTTTCAACATCAATTTCATGTTTAATGACGTTACCCAAGAAAAGTAAAACCCAATTTCCAGGCAGTTTGAGGACCTGTCTGACCTGTTTCACCGTCTGAAGCTCTAAAACCTGAAAATACAATATCCATAGGCTTTCCATCGTTCATCTTTGATATCCCAGTTTTGTGAACCTCTGCTGTAGAGAGGGTATCTCACTGTAAACGATCTGTCGCTGTAAAGATGTAATTCTTCAGCGTCAGGATAATAAAAGTGATTGATCATGCCAATCCCCGGCTATTGGCGGACCCATAGTTCCAATAGATATACGAGCGCCATATTTTACTTTGGCATAAAAGGCAATTGTGATGCAATTGCACTATGATGTCCCAAAATAGTTTTAGTTTCTGTTTGTTTAATGTCCCATCCGGATTGTAATTTACATTTCATCTGAAAAATCCGGTTCTAATTTAATAATAACCGCAATGTTGAGACTCATAATAAATTCACGGATGCATCTCGTTTAAGGGCTTCTAGTGTATGTTATATACTTTTAACTATTGAACTTTAGATTGTAATCAATGTATTGACAAATAATAAGAATAAATTCAAATTCTTAGCAATAACAACTATTCATTTGGATGCATTGAAATTCTAGAAAATTATGTGAACCCGATAAAAGTATTTCATTAAGACGGAATAAGAGTATTTGAAGACCGCAAAGGATATCCGTATGAGAAAAATCCACATCGCAGGTTTTAAATGTTCCAATTAGAACCGGTTTACAATATTTACTGGTATCAGATTGTCATCTAATATTGATAGTCACATCCCAATACTTGACATAGGGCATCATAATAACCTCTTTGTTTTTATGCATATAACTTAAAAAATTACAAGAACTGAAAATCGATTTGAATAATTGTTTATGATATTCTGGAAACCAAATCGCTCACATGGATTCAAGATACGTTAAGTCGATTGACACGTCTTCAATCTGCTAAATCAATTGTATCGATAGCAAGACCACAATCCGAGAATATATATTTCAATAGTCACGCACTCAAAAATATTGTTAAGTTTGTAGAACAATTGTTTACGTAATAATCATTCTTTTGAAAATCGTTTCATATAGACTCAGAGTTTGGATATTGTCTCATGGTATCCAAACTAAGAAATACATCTATCATTTCCTGCTCTTTACATCGGGCTGGAATTGGAACTTGTGTTTATAGTAAGGGCTTGTTAGGATCATGGTTGAAACAAGACTATCAACAAGCAAAGGATTCCCCATAATAACTCTTGAAGCATAAGAGTTTACCTTCTGTTTTGCGCTCTTGAATCGTTCAAATCTAATGATCTCATCTAAGGTATGAACTGGATTTTCAGTAAGTAATGCAAAAATAAGAAACGCTGGAATTTGATTCTCATTGATTTGATTAGATGAAGCGAGGTCTTCTAATGCGTTTATCTTTTTAGATAATTCTTCATAAATAGAAATCATTATTTTCTCCTTCTTGGTCATGATTGATCTCAAATCAAATTCAATCCAGCAAACTGCTGCTCGTATTGATCCATGTTAATATTATGTGGGTATGGATCAAACTCCGCCACATAGGCACACGAGACGTATCATGATTACTGGATAGTTTCCCAGATTCAGGGCTGAGCCTAATGCGTTTCCATTATGGACAATCCTGATATGTCTATCAATATTCCACCTTCTAGTAGATTCAAACTTGCAAAGCTTTCACATTTAAATACTGCTTTGCGCATACATGATAATACACCTAGTGGAATAAAAGAGTGACTCTGTGTGACTTAAAAGAGGACTCTGTGTGACTCACTGATTGCCAATGTAATTAATTTTTACCACAGAATCCGGTGCAGTACTTTCCAGAATGGTTAAGCCTACAGTAATGCGCCACTCAAAAATTGCGGCCAAAAAATTTGAATTAGTCTGCAAAAATAGAAAGATTTGTTGTATTTAACCAAAATAATGAGATACGAATGAAAATGAAAATTGAGTAAAATAAATACTCGCGAACAAGTTACATCCCCCTATTCAATACATTTTCCTAGTAATCACAATTAGATTTATATGATCAAATTTTATATCGATGAAAAATCTAAATGGGAAAAAATTTGTTATTTAGGAAAATCATTAGGATTCCCTCAACTGCCGAGAGGATCAACCTTGGTTTGTTTGTTTACTCATGATTTGGGCTCTGATTGATGACAAGGATTGATCAATTTGATAGATGGCCAGTTTGTCGCCGCCTAGTAAGTCAAATTTTTGAAGAATTGTTTGAAATAACGTTTCTTCTTCTATTTGTTCAGTAACAAACCATTGCAAAAAGGAATACGTAGAATAATCTTTTTCTTTTCCAGCCATATCGACCAATTCATAAATGGATTTGGATACAGTTTGTTCGCCCTTTAGGCCAAATTGAAATGCAGATTGAAGCGATTCAAAGATGTTTTGAGGCTTGTCAATAGCAGTACTATAAACTTCGGCTCCAGCACCGTTTAGATAATGAATGAATCTTAGCATATGTTGGTTTTCTTCACTAGCTTGCTCAAAGAAAAGTTTGCACTCCCATCGTATCCGCATGTTCACACCACGATCCGATTGCAATATATGCATTCGCTGATGAGGCTTCATAAGATATTTGTTCGTTAATTGCTTTTGTCATTTCTGGTGAAATTCGCATATAGAGGGTTGAATGTTTTATATTATCTAAGTTTTTGCTTTATAGGACATATTTCTGCTGCTTGTAAATGTCCTCTGTAGGATAAATATTTAGATCTTGAGTGCTCGTATCAAAACAAATTCCGACAAACACAGCATGTTCCTATCCTTTTTCCTAGTTTAGGGAGGGATTCATAGCTTCAAAAGTAAATATTTTTAAGAAATTAATCGACAGGATTAACATTTAATCCAGAACTATTTCATATATTGTAAATTTCTTACTATTGTGATTAGGTTGCGATATTGCAAGTGAGTTTGAAAGGTGGTGACTAAAATTCAGAGTTGGAGAGTGCTCCTCCCAAAATGTTCTAGACTTGTGCAAGGGTTAAAGAAATATGGTTTCCAAATATGTCTTGGTGCATAGATTGAGACAAGACTCATGAATACCGTAGAACCTTTGCTGTTTTCAATGCTTGAGATTTTTAAAAATCACCAAGCTTTATGACAAACTTATCTAACATGAATATTTCCTCTAAACATATTAGAACTAGTAATTTTTCTCTTATTCCGCAAAATTCAATCAAGTAATTAACTAAATTGGATTAAAAATTTTGGTCACCCTATGGTACAAAAAGATATTTTCCCTTGTAGGATTGGATTCTATTGATTTAAGAAGTGAGACAGCATTCTCAAGATCATAGTTTCCAAATTGTTTTCATTCTGAATAATGACTAGATTTTCAATATTCGTTAATAGTTAGACTAAATATTTAACTAATAGGACAAAGAATCAGCTTTCTAATATGTGAAGCATTTCTTTGTTATCCTGCAACTTCGTCAGTATCCCACTATCAAATAACCAAAGTAATGGAGTCTATTTTAAAATGTATTATAGATACAGATTTAAATCTACCATCTTTTATTTCGATCATTCATGGATCCTCTTAAAAAATTTTTAGTTAATCCAACAAAAGAATCTGCAAATCAAATAAAGTTAAAAAATTGGGATCCGCAATATACCTGGAATAAAAACAAAAATGACACAGTAACAGAGATGGATCAGTTTTCTAGAATATATCTGAATTGCAATACAGTTTTTTCGCCGCCAATAATAAATCATTATTAGTTATATTACAAGGAGCTCGATGCCTCAGGGAAGGATGGAACAATTCGTCAAGTGATGGGTGCTTTAAATCCCCAAAATTGTTATGTAAAGTCTTTTAAGGTTCCTAATGACGCTGAGTTGGCCCACGATTATCTTTGGAGAATTCATACCCAAGTTCCTTCAAAGGGTCAAATTGCAATATTCAATCGTTCTCATTATGAGGACATTATAGAACCTTTTGTCAATAACTTAATTTCTAAGGATCAGGTAATTCTCAGATGCAAACAAATCAATGATTTTGAAAAGTTTACTCTTGTCAGAAAACGGTATTATCATAATAAAGTTTTTTTTACACATCAGTAAAGACGAACAAAGAAGGAGACTTCAAGAACGAATACAAGACCCTACAAAGCAGTGGAAAATTAATGAAAGTGATTTAGCAAGTCATCGAAATTGGGACAAATATATGGGGATATACGAAAGATATTAGCTCATGTAGTAGGAAATGGGCACCCTGGTATATCATACCTGCTAATGTTAAGCACTTTCGAAATTGGGTAATATCATATATTATTCTTAAAAAATTAGAAGCAATTAAACCTGAATTTCCTAGAGTTGTTATAGATCCTTCAGAATTCACGCTAGATTGACCTATTGTTGTCTTCGCGGTTGATATTTTTCTACAATGGACAGTCAACCATCAAGTAGATTTAGACAAATAAATTTCCCTAACCTGCAGGCAACCTAGTTACAGAATCATCGATATTTCTGGACCATCTAATATTTTTTGATCTATTAAAATATTGATATCTAAAAAAGTTTCAACAATGATAATTAAGGAAATAATAAAGTATGTTTAAATATTTTGGTTCAAAATATCAACTATGAACTCTGTAATATTCTACCTTGTGGTCTTATCATTAGGATTATCTATTGTACCCCAGGTGTTCGCTCAGGGAAATATCATACCTTTTGAAAAGAGATTGAGCGCACAGATTTCTAATAATTCAAATACTTCAAATTTTGCAAATGATGCATCCTTACTCGATAAGCCTAGGAATACTACGATGCAACAGATTAAATCTAACAATCAAACAATCAATCAGCTTTTTAATAATTCAATTCAAACCATGGAAGAGGGATCGGAAAAAACCCGACAGAATATAAGCGATATACTTTCGTTGTTAAAATAATCCTTTTTCTATGATATTAATCCAGGTGCAATTCTAAACAACTTCTTTTTGAACCCTGAATATATTAACAATTAGAATCACCCCGGAAACGGTATAAAGGAATGCAAAAACCCAAAAGAAGGCATCAAATATGAAAAAGGGATCAAATCGAGCCCATAAAGACAACATTAAGACGCTATAAACTATAAAAACAAAAAATGGCGAAATCAAAAGTATCAATCTTATGAATTTGGATTGAGAATAAAACAGTAGTAATGGGTTAATCGTATCTACAATATCACCAGGAGGAATATGCTCTTTTTTAGTCTTATTGTATCTTTCAACACCGATAGAAAAATAAGATAAAAAAAGGCAAGAATAATAGGAGAGAAGACCAGTATTTCTTCAAATCCCAATGCGATACTGCCGATTGGAGTCCCTACATCACCAATTCTTTTAATTATGGATGCTATCAAACCTTCTGCATTTGTTATGTCTCCTTTCAATTTTTGTTATGTTAGATTTGAAAGAGACCAATAAATCCTTAAGGGATGCTTGATTAGACTCCAAAGAATCATTTGACTGATTACCAGGGTTTCCCAAAAAATAGAAATGGTTTCTCGAGTACATCCTTTTCGAAAAATGTTTTGGTAACACCATTTAATTGCTGCGAAATAAGAAGTGTGGATTGAATTGTATTAGAATTATTTATTATGGAGTTATAATTATCAAGTAAATTCTGCCTAATTAGAGTTACCTTGGTGCATAATTGATGTCCCAATTGCTCAGAACGGATTTAAAAGTTGAAGATAAAATCGATTTGCTCTGATTGTTTATCAAATAATCATATTCATTCTCTGCCATAAGTCTAATATTGCATTTGAAAAATTCGCCTGTAATGACTATTTTGTCGCATTCCGGATATATGCTTTGGCCGCTCAATACTAATTCATTTATTCTAGAAGAAATATTTTTGAAATCGTTATCTATTAATGGTTCTGCAATTTTTTCATAATTTTGATAGTAATTTACAAGACTGTTATTAAAACTGCTAAAGCGTGTAAAATCCTTTTGAAACTGCTCCTTTTCATCTTGTAATATATTCAAATGTTCCAATGAAAGATAATAAGGCAAAATAACAAACAAAAGTAAGAGTATAGATAGTCCAAGCATTAGCATAAAAATTCTATTTGTCAAAACTGATTTTTTTATGTATTCTTCTCTAAGCTTACCTACATCTTCGGGCTTGGCCAAGTACAATATTTTATTAATTCGTTAATTAATTAAGATATCTACAGAAACGTGATATTTCCCTTGGGATTGATATCTGAATCTTACAGAGACCAGCATTTTGATGACATTTTTCCTCTTTGCATAGAATATTACAATGTCAGAACTTTATTATTTATTATTTGCATTATGATAACTAGAAACGCGAAAAGTAAATGGCCCTAAAAAAGGTTCAAAGATTAATGAATTTTAGCTAATTTATACTAATATCAGATTTAGAATTTGTTCTAATCTAGATCAAATTCACTCTAACGAAAATTCTATGCTGTACTTCAGGAATAAGCGAGGATAAATCAATATATGCCTTCCAATATGGCGACAGCCTCAATAAGTTTCAGGTCATCAGTAATAAATGAAATTATAATAAACAAAATGTGTTTTCATTTTCAAAATATTTTGAAAATGTTGAATGTAATTATGTGAATTTGCAATCTTGAAATCCGACGCGTTCAAGACAGGATGTTGATTGATTAATACAATAATATCCATACATTGTCATTTATGTATGATGCAAAATCTTTTATATTATTTAATAAATAACAGGTCATTGTCAAGCAACAATAGCGTAGTAATTATAAGAAAGAATATCAGCAATTATCTTCCTAATGAATTACTAGAATTTAGAAATGCTATGGAAAAATTTATGGCAATAAGAGACAACAGAGGTTACAACCATATCGCAGGATTTCATGGAGCCCCTGATTTCTATTGCTGGCACCATCAACGAAATGATAGAACGGTTTTAAGGGCCAGGCTTTTTTTACCATGGCATCGGTTTCTATTTAAAATTTTTAGAAGACCATCTACGAGATTCAATACAAGTTTCTCAGCCTTGGTGGGATCCTAGTTCCCCACTATCTCACAAGGAAGGCATACCAAAGTCATATAGTGCACTGACAATAAACCGCAAAAAAATCCATTATCTAGTTTTCGCATATTCGTCCCTAGGTCTTCTGTTCCAGGTTTACCGAACATTACTTTAGATGAAGATTCTTTTCGAGATCCGAGTCCTCCTTCTGAATTACCGGAACCTTCAATTGTAGACTCACTATATGAAGAAGAAGATTTTGGAATATTCAGTGACAAATTAGAGGATTATCATGACAGGATTCATGTTTGGTGTGGAGGATCAATGGCGGACGTCATAACCGCTGGATTTGACCCTATTTTTCATGCTCATCACTGCAATATAGATAGAATATGGTGGATTTGGCAATTGCGGCATGGAAACTCAACAATGCCAAGTAATATATTAGATTTGCCTCTTCCACCTTTCAATTATACAGTAAAAGATGTTCTTAATATTTATGATTTAGGATATGACTATGCCACTGCGAGTGCAGAGGTGGTAACAGGGTGAACAAGATGAGTAAGAGCAACAAGAAGAGGAATAATAAAAAATGGATAGCCTGAGCGGCAGAAAGGTCGGCAACATTTTTTCAAGTCCACCCATCAAACTGAATTGGATCAAAGAAGAGACTGAATTTTATAGGGCTGATATTGAATTTTTTGGTATTGACATCTCCGGACCATCATATGAGGGAAGGGTATTCCTTAACAATCCAAAAGCAGATGAGAAAACCGAACTAAACCTTGATAATGGTTATGCCGGATCCTATTATATTTTTGGACATGGCGGATGCTATGGTGATGCAGGGCATTGTGACATAAAGCCGCGGAGAACTTTTGACTCAAGAACAGAACATGACCTGACCCCCGCTTACAAATCAAGGATTGCAACCGAACCAATAAAGAAAATATTAAAATCTACAAAGGAGATAGTGATTAGTGTAGTTCCGATCTCTGCAAGAAGCGCCAGGATGAGTAACGCCAAAGATATGGTGTACATAGATAAAATAAGGATTAGTTGTTATGAAAATTACTCAAAGTTAAATAAGTAGCAGAGCAAAGACTAGTCTAACAGATTGGACAATGCTGAAATAGCAATAGAGAAAGAATCACACAGTAACATTGATCCTAGCTATTCTCTAAGAATAAGCACCGACGGTACAGTCGAATTTAAAGGAACGGCGAACGTAAAAAATGTGGGTAAACATACCCTAAAAATCTCCCAAGATTTGGTAGAAGAAATAGTCGATAGATTTAACATGATTTATTTTTTTTCTTTAAAGGACAAGTATTTAGCACCGGCTGGCCCAGGATCCCAAGAAACCAAAACTGTAATTTCTGTACGGGTAAATGACAAGTTTAAAAGAATAGAATATTCCAAAAACGGTAGAGCTCCTCATAGCCTTGATTCTTTGGTATCTCAGGTAGAGAAAATTACAAAAATTGATCAATTTTTACAGAGTCAATGAAATAATAAAAGATATACTGACCGTCTTTTCTTCATCTATCGACAAAAATAGCACCAATTGGAAATATTTGAATTTTCAACGATATCCAGAAGACGGAAACTAAATTAGAGGGGCGAAAGAAAGTCTTACTCGTTTTTCTAGTATGTTCAAAGCTTAAATGGCTTACCTAGATAAGCTATCTTGCAAATTATGATATACTAATGAGTTATACTATAAAAGAGGCCAGTACTACAAGACATAAAGAATCTAGAAATATAGAAAATGTTCTTGTCATGCAAGGGGGTGGCTCTCTAGGGGCTTTCGCTTGTGGTGTGTTTAAGGCATTAGTAAAACATAAGGTTCAGATAGATATAGTTGCCGGCACTTCTATAGGTGCAGTCAACGCAGCCATAATAGTTGGAAGTAAATCCGGACATCCAGAAAAAGACCTCGAAGATTTTTGGCTGGAAATTGGTGAAAGCAGTATTAAAATCATCCCAGATTTATGGCTATATGGGTGGGACAGTAGAGCCAGAACTTTTGTGCCTAAGATCATTTCATCCGCTTCTGCAAATGCAGCTTTTTTTGGAGTCCCCAAAATGTTTATCCCAAGATGGCAATGGTGGAATACTAGTAAAAACTTTCATGGTATGATGGGTGGACTGGAAGAACAGTATTTTGATCCTAGAAATTGGACATTTATTTATGACCACTCCCCTTTAGTAGGGACTCTAGAGAAATACATTGACTATGGCAAATTAAATCTTGCAGCAACCAAAGAAGAGTTGCCCTCTGTATTGAGATTAATAATCACAGCGGTGGATGTTATGACTGCCAAGCCACTTATTTTTGACAATACATTGATGAAAATAAAACCAGAACACATCCTAGCAAGTTCAGGATATCCAATATATGGATTTCCTTGGGTTGATTTGGGAAATGATATTAAAGCATGGGATGGAAGCTTACTTAGCAATACTCCAATCAGGGAAGTACTCTATGTGTCTCCACGAAATGACAAGAATATTTTTATTGTTGAAAACTATCCACAAAGAATTGACAGGCTTCCTTCCAATTTCATAGAAGTGGTAAATAGATACAAGGACATTTTATTTTGTGATAAAGATATTGAAGGCATAAAAAATGCGAGATTGGTTACCAGACATATTAAACTAATAGAGAAACTATATGACATATTTGACAAGCAAGTTGATCATTCCAAGCTAAGCAAGCAGGAAAGAAATGATATCCAAAATGAGTATAAAGACTTGATCGAAAATTATGGAGCAGAAATTAAATCTGTTACCAGAATAATTAGAAGTGAAATCGAATCTCCTTCAATCTTAAAGAATAGTGATTTTTCTAGTACCACAATTAGGGAGTTGATAGATCAAGGTGAAAGGAAAACTGAAGAAAAGTTAGGGAAAAGAAGTAGAGATTAGCAAGAATCTTTTACCAATACTTTTTCGATAGCTCAATCAGGTTCATATTGATGAGAACTAGAGATTTTCCGATCATTTTGCAATCACGAAAAAACTCATCCCAGTAATCTTCATTGAATGTTTCTTAAAAATATGATCCCAGTATTGGATCATGGCATCATCATAATATCTTGTAATCTAAACAACAATTGATTTAATCATTTTCTCTTCTTAATCTATTTAATATCTTAATAAACTAAAAAATTCATCCAGTGTCTGATTCTCTATCTGCAAATTCAATGACGGCCACGCTAGATCTTACTTCATTACTCTCAAGAAAAAATAAGGTGTGTTCTACAGTACGTGATTCTAAATTTAATGAAACTGAGCCTATGTTATTATTTGCCAGCACGGGAGTAGTACCACGACCCTTTGGTGTGACAAGTATTCTAGACTCCCTCCAATCTGGAAATCGATCAGCACGCCTCCCTTCCTTATTACCAAGATAACGATTAATCAAACTTGCAAAGATTGTTTTAATTTTAGTAGGAAATGACACTCCTTTTCCATGTTTTGAATAATTTGGATTTTTTATAGTTGATCTGATGTCTTCCTTCAATTCCTTTGAAGTTCTATTACTGTTGTAACCAGAGTCAGAATATGCATCAAGAATGCCCATGCGTTTTGAGGTTTTCCTAGTTAAAAGGATCTTATGCACCAAGTTTAGAATCATTATTGCTAACTTTCTCTTTTTCAAACTGTTACTTCGTAAAGGGCTCGCAGTCAATTGAGCAAACGATAAAGAAGATATTATCGGGATATCATTTCCCAAATCAAGTGCAAATTGCTTTGTATGATCCCCAGCAGTGAATAGATCAAATCTTGCTTTCATTGTAAATGCATAATGAACATCTCCTGATAAAATAACGCAATAATCAGGGCTAAACGTATTAGAGACAAAAGTTAGGAATTTTATGAATCCAGTTTCATTAGCTCTCCATGTTTCAAGGTCCCACTTATAAGTTCCTGAAATAGAGGTTAGAAATCGCTGTACGCTTTCGGCATGTTCAAACCCAAAAACTGGTGTCGGAGATACAATGACGAGCGGATCGCCTTGTTTATATCCAGAGTTATAAACTTTAGATCTAATGTATTCCAACACCACATCGTTTAATAATACTGGAGGACCATCAGGATTTACAAATTCTCTCTGTGTCCTACAATCTAAAACTATTGAAAGCGGATATGTAGGAGCAACATATGTCCACTTTTTGAATTCCCAAATTCTATTTTCCATTGTTTTCGTTCTATCGATTTCATTATCTCCACGGTCGCTATCCAAATTTGTAACCTTTGAAGTTTTATCAAAATGAAACAAACTTTTTTGTTTTTTTAAATCAAGGTACATCTGGATTGTTTCAATAAAGCCTTCATCAAACGAATCTGGATCGTTCCCCCACGCCTGAAAAGCCCAATAAGCAACAAGACCATTGGCAACTATTTGAGATCCGATCCTACTGTTTCTCACAGAGTCGCGCCATTTCCGATCTATGTTCCAATCGTCAGTTATTTCATGATCATCACAGATCATATAAGTAGGTACATTAGCAAGAAGTCTTCTAATTTTTCTAAGATCGGTGCGGCTTTTTTCAGCTTCATGCAGATCTGTTTCATACTTTTGTTTAGATTCGATAATGTCATGTATTTTTGATAGATAGGTATCAAATTCTTTGGGCCACATTAATGGATTCCATGATACTAAATACATTGCAGCGAATTCACCAAATCCTAGTAAGTGATTGTTAGATACTTCGGAAGTAAATTGGTTTTTGGACCTTACGATCTCCCTGCGACCACCAATTGGTATGTCTTCTATATTTTTGTCGATTCCAACAACAATTTCTCGCCATCCAAGAGCTTCGTTTGATAATCTTCCCAGATATCCTATTAGAGGTCCTGCTACATCATCAGCATAAATTTGATCGCCTATTAGAAAGAGCGAGCTTGGTCTTTTTCAGGTCAGAGATGGAAGAGGCAAGGAGTTTATCTCCTATGATTAAACTATCCCCATCATCCCCGTGTAGTTTTCTACAGGAACCATAGAGGATATTTAGATGAGAACTACTTTTCCCAGCAGGGATAAAGAATGTGGGCAAGGCAGTAAAGAGGGTAATGCCTTGGTCTGATATTCATCGTGATTGTTCAGTTCTCCAGAATTAGGATTTTCAAAAGTATACTATTTTCACCAGATAACAATCCCAGATCCTTTAGGGTACGCAGTCCTTGCTCTTTACTCTCTCTAGTTAGAAAAAAGCCCCACATCATAGGCCAGGATTTCGTCTGTGGGAAAAGTGCACAACAAGTTTGTTTTATGATCTGTATAGTATTCATTTGAAGAGAAGGGTCTAGCAATTATGAGACTCACATAAAGGTTATCGCCTAATTTTAGCGAATATACTTTTACCGCTACCTATAATATGCATGCTAGCGCAAGGAGTGATACGAGTTCGTTTTCGGTATGTTTATGTTAACTGCTTTGCTTAGAAAAAAATTACTTTTAGACCTACAGAAACTGAATATTTCTACTTTTGCATTTACGGCTTTGTTTGTTGCTACCCAGATACACACTTGTGTTTTGTCAACTCGACGAATAATGGGTCCAGCCAGTAGTAAAGGCATTGCAGATTCAATCATTTGAATTCGAGCCGGTTATCTATTTTTTTAAGCCCAAATATGGTTTCAATAGTATTTCCCAATATTGACAATGAAGTAAAGTCCATTTAACAATACTAATTTAATTCATTATAAAAGGATATTATTCAATAATAGACTTATGACAAATGAGTTTAATAATTCATTTGTCAAAATGATGTTTCCTCATGATTTTCTTTACACTCTCGTCACTAACCTGATCGAAATCTCTGTAAAATTGGCCCACGGCAGAAAAAGCCCTTCCATATGCAAAATTAAAACATTGTCAACTATGTTAGCGAGCCTTATTCACAGTCTCATCTCTGGCGGGAGCCACAGGCACTGCCACAACAGCTTGCTTGCAATTACAATTGTTCTTTACCCATTCTGCAGAAGCGATTATGGTGGATCCTGTAAGCTATCCCGTCATCAACAAGGACAACAACTTTTCTCTCAAATTTATCATGATAGGAAACATCGCCTCTAAATTCTATCAGGCGTCTCATTATTTCCTTTTTTGAAAATCTATTTCCTTTTTAAATAGGTTTGGGAAATATTGAAAAGTCGTGTAATGCCTTCATTTAGAAAATAGCTTCCATCTGGCATCATCGCTCCGATTGCGTATTCCTCATTAAATTCTGCCCTTATCTTCTAGTAACGACCACATCCAAATTGCATTGGAAATGATTTGCTATAATGTTACCCAATATTATACCTCCGCGTGGATAGCTAAAATAATTACTTCATTTGCAGCATTAGACAAATCTATTTGATTTTTTTAAGTATCTCTTCTAACTTCGTTAGCTAGCTCGCGTCCAGCCTGCTCGCGATTCTGAAACAATACGCACATAGTAGTAAATATATATTTTCAGTATTAAACTGAAACAAAAACACGGGTAACTTTCATGGCTTCCGTCATAATGCAAATATTTTTTACTATTTCAGTTGATTCATATCATCCTAATTCAATTTAGTTAAAATTATTACATCTGGCATGTTGCGTATTTCATTAAATTTCAATCCTAGTAACGACCACATCCAAATTGCATTGAAATGATTAGCTACGTTACCTAATATGATACTCATAGCTAAAATAACTATCTCATTTGCAGAATATGATTTTTTTCCAGTATCCCTTCTAATTCTCTGTAGCTAGCTCGTGCCCAGCATCCTGAAACAAACACACATAATAGTAAATATACGATTCCAGTCTTAATTTTACGTTGATTCATATCATAATCTAGATCCTACAAAATGGTTAAAATTATTACTATAAATTTCAGAACAAATCTTACATACTTCAGGTTTTATTCAAAAATTAAGCGGTACAGTCATCAAACCTACATCTTTACGTCCAGCATAACTGCAAAGGAACAAACTAATTTAGGACATGTTCTAGGAGAACATGGATAATATTTTTGATTTAGATTCAATACTGTTAGAGCTTAACAAAAAGGCAATTCATCATATTTCTTGAATTTTTTACATAATAACAGTTTTGAAGTGGGAGTGCTTAGACTCAATCCGGGTCAAGAGGACACACAGGGTGCTCATTCAGAAGACGAACTCTATTTTGTTATAGAAGGTAAAGGACTTATTAATATATTAGAAAAGAATCATGAAATCAGAAAAGGTTCATGTATTTTTGTTCCTTCAAAACAAAGCATTACTTTCATGGGAACAAAGAAAGACTAGTAGTCTTATACGTATTTAATGTTTCAAAGAGTTGATTCAAGCAGCTCATAGAAAAAAGATTAATTAATTCTCAACACTCACAAAGATCGGGATATAACATATCTACAATTAGAGCCAACGGTCGTTTCCAAAAAAACTGCACCTCATTATATGCATACCTTATTTTGGCTTCATATCTAAAATAACCCGATTCTAAACCTATCTTGCAAGGGCAAATCTTGATAATTTAAATGTCATTTAATCTGGGGACATCATATCTGCAATCCGAGTCACCCTATCTTCAGGATTATACTGATCAACTACCTCAGATAATGGCATTCTTTTTCCACCAACTATTTTGATATCTATTTCGATTTTGCCATTCGAGTCTATATCGATGATATTATAGGTATCCTCAAAAACCCCCCTATATCTCCAAGAGCAAGCTGTGCCGGCATAAGCTATTTTCATCGTGCCTAAATCCCAGATCCAAGGCCTGTGCTTGTGACCGCAGATAACAATATCGACATCATTTGCCAGGCATGTCCTTAAAACATCACCGGCATCAGATATTCCAACTACATTTGTATAGCCTGTATCAGGTATGGCAATCAAGTGGTGATGCATTGCAACAATCTTTACTATCGCCTTATTCCTATTTTGAGATTGCTGTTGACCCTGTTGGTGTTTCAGATCAGCTTTAGGTTTGGGAATGTGATATTTTTTTAGAATCTTGTTTAACCATAGATTTTGTCTAAATCCAACTTCACCTTCATCTCTATCTGCTCTTGCAGTTCCAACCGTAGTAACTATTACTGTTTGGTTCTTGTTCTTCGGATCATTATACTTGTAAACCCGTGAACCACTCGGTGCAGAAACAGGAAAGAACTGTCTAAATAAAAGATAGCCAGTGTGTCTATAGTCATGGTTTCCTGGAAATATTATTAGATTTTTGCATGTGAATTTTTTTATTTCTTGTTGGGCCTGTTCGAACTGAAAGAATAGTCCGTCATCAGTTAAATCCCCTGATATGATAATGACATCAGGTTTTAAATCATTATTAATCTCATCGACCAAAGTATCAAAAGTATCCTTTTTAAATAAGCCACCAATGTGCAAGTCAGATATTTGAACAAATCTCATATCTTGTATCTTATTTAATATTTTGAAATACGTTAAATACTTTCACAAAGAGAAAGAGATGAAAATCATATTCTTCAAACTGATTGAATCCCCCTTCGTAATTATAATTATAACTACTAGCAATGCTTTCTAGTCAGTTAGAGTCATGGTTTTTTGAATGTAGGCTTGGGTATAGCAATTTTGATAGGATGTCTAAAGGCAGGATGTACCAAGATAAACTCACCTCTGTGTAGTTTGCTGATAACTGATTTGGTAGTGTCATCGACCATTGAATATGGATTTGAAGAAAGTTCGGACAAGCCCAACTTGGTGATAACATGTAACCCAGTATTTTCATTAATGCTCTGATCTATTTGACTTTTGAATTGCTGTGCAGAGAAAAGTATGCAGTGTCTAGACTTGCCAGTGATCAAAATCTTTAACAGTTCTTCTGCGACAGCCGAACGATTAGACATCGACATTCTGAGACCCATATTACCTGATTCTCCCCGTGGCAAAAATCTGTTAATCTCGTCTATAAATATTACAATATATTTCGGTTTTTTTGTCCGATCTTTTTGAACATCAATTTCATCATCGCTACTCACACTAACGTATTCGTCATCTGGATTATTAGCATGGCCAAGCGAGTACATCTCGTTTATCGTTTTCATTACATCTCCCACTACAAATGCTTGCTCATCTAATGTAGGCAGCCTAGCAATATCTATCACAAACACTTCATTTTTCTTCATTTTCTTAATTTCCCTGCCGAGATATCTACTTGTTACCTTTTTGTCTACAAATAGAGTAGATGGCTTCCTATATTTTTGAATCATACCCTGAAACTTTAGCAATGTGGTTTTATGGGTAACGATTTCTTCTGGAAATTCACTAAAATTGATCAAGTCCGTCCAGGTTTCAATTTTTTGATGATTTCCCTTGTCACCAACCCTTTGGCCCAAGTTGGGCCAGAATTCATAAATGTAATTTAGAATTGAGGAAATATTATGCTGAGGATCCAGAGTTGTTTCAGAGGAAAATAACAATTCTAGCCGATCATAGACATCTGATAATTCAAAAGAATACGTGAAATAATTTTTCTCAGGTATATGTGCTGAATTTGGTTTACCATCTATTCCCCTTGGAAGAAAATATTTTACGTTGTTAAACGGAGTTAAATTCAAACCAAGGATGTCCAGTTCTTCTTTATCCTCAATACCATAAGTTTCATCTTTTTCTTTATCGATGTATAAAAGATCTTTTTCTTTGGTATTAAGTAGAATTATAGAAATACCATCTTCTGATAGTTTTTGATGAAGGACCTGTAACAAGAATAAGAGATAACTGGTCTTCATGTTCCCTGATATTCCCGTGGCGTTAACATGAGTGGTATCAGGTCCAAAAATGTAAGTCACATCCAAGTCTATTGGGATTTTAGTATCGTTAGTCATCGAAATCACACCTGCAGGTATCGGATGTTCCATTTCGGGGATCCCAAGAGATGAAATGACCTCCTCTACAGTAGCAAAAGTAACAAGTTTGCCCTCTTGAACGGGCATATTGATATTCCATTTTTTGATTTTGAAGGTTTTTTTTTAGGGCCAGAAATATTAGAAGAAATATCCTCTTTAAAACTAATTAATTGATGGTTAGCAATTACATCAATCTTTGCAACTGTCAAGCCACCCCTTAACTTTTCATCCGTATTCAAAAGTAAATTGATCTGAGTCGAATAGTAATTTTTAGAAAGAGTTTCGCGGTCTATGTAGATTCTCTTTAGTTCTTTAATCATTCCAATAGTTTTGGTGTTTTGAACATTTTCAACACTAATAAAGTCAAATGGATTTATCAGAATTTCAGGTTTGATTATCATCCAAAATGAATCGATAGAATTTGAAAAATTTTCAGATACGAAGGTAATTCCGATGGGTTTGTTATCTTGCATCTGTAAAATCTTAATCTACAAAGGTTATAAGAAACCAAGTACCGATTTACATTCTAGTCCAGTTATTTTTATAAGAAATTAATTTTTCTGAATTCCTTTAGATGAAGATTCAGAGTAAAAGATAATCGAATAATTTTACAGGGCCAATTTTTATCTTAATAAAAATATCAATGGATATACATTTTACATTAAGAAAAGAAATTGGTTATAAAGAGTACACAATACTATGCCAGTTTACCAGGTTAACATTCAGAAGACTGCTCCCAATAGAGTATGCTTGAAATTTTATGATCAAATTATTCTATCATATTCAGCTAATTCCTATAATACCTAAAAATTACTATTTGAATACGGTTACTAACATTAACATATACGCAAACATACCAACTTGATATATTGATAAATAATTCAAAAATATGGATAATAACAGTCATACCGCTAGCAATAATGATAATAATTTTTGGATATCTAATATATCAGGTTAATGATCTATCAGCGAAACTAAACACAGTATTAGAACAAGATTCTTCATCCTATAAGGCAAAAACTAGGGAGAACGCAAGCATACTGCAGATCGAAGAAAGCAATAGTAACAACGGTACAATTGACAATAGTATTTCAGAACAACTAATGCTAAATAACATATCAACTGCAACATCATCTGAATCACAAGAATCTGAGGCAGGTAATGGGGAGCAAAATTCTAACGAGGTAGATTCTCCTTACATTGTGATACATGACGCCCTAGTTCCAGATCCATCTTCCATTTTATCTGTAATCATAAGGACTGCAATAATCGCAACCTTGGTTTTTGTTATTGTGAAATGGCTTGGTGGAAAAGGTATCGGCCAGTTATCTCCTTTTGGATTATTAATCGTAGTGGGTCTGGGAACAGCAATTGGAGATCCTATGATTTATAAAGAAATATCTATTCCGCAAGCGATGGCTGCAGTCATAATTGCGGTAATATTCTTTAAAGTAATTGATTATTTGACCTTAAAGAGTAGGCGATTTAGAGAATCCATAGAACCTAAACCAATCTTGTTGGCAGAACACGGATCGATTGTTAGTGAGGGTCTAAAAAAGGCTAAAATGGATATGGCAGAATTTGAGGCCGAAATGAGATTAAGCGGTTTAGAAAATGCAGATGAAATAAAGTACGCCCGTCTAGAATCTAACGGTAAGATCAGCTTTATAATGAATAAGAAAATGACATCAGATGGAAATTAAGTGACTAACTAAACCTGAATTGATTGAGTCTTTATCCCCTTACGTCATCAAAATTGACAAATATTTTGGATAACAATTATGATCCTTCCCAGAAGGACCACCTTTTGAAAGAACATATTAGTTCATAAAATCGTAACTAACTCTCATAACTTATGCTCTTTTCAATTAAAATGTCATTTGGAATTTGAAGCAATCTTTTGTAGACATTATGATGGCTAAACAAGAGAACATTAATTGCGTTAATCTATTAGATATGTGACAAAAATACGAACATAATTAAGATTTAGATTGACGGATTTAGAGGATTTTCCAAGTATCCAAATTTACCAAGTTGTATAATTTATATGATTCATTCTCATTTTTAAGATTATTGAACAGCAGTGACGACATAAAATACGTCGTTGTAGTAAGGAAAGATCTTGGAATGGGTGTCGGAAAAATTGCTGGCCAAGTAGGGCATGCATGTAGTTCCGTAGTGTGGGAGAACCCAAACCGTGTTGCTAATTGGTTTAATTACGGGGGTCAAAAAAAGGCAGTATTAAAGATTCAATCAGAAAAAGAACTTATAGATATAATAAAAAAGGCCCAAGCATACGGAATCATTACTACAGTGATCAGAGACGCCGGAAAAACACAGATAGAACCTAATACCATGACTTGTTGTGGATTTGGTCCAGATTATTCATCAAAATTGGATAAATTGACTGGGCATTTAAAGTTACTATAGGCAACACTGTCGGCGATTTGAAAATGAATTTGGTTCACCATATAAAGGTAATCTTTTAGTGTAACCCCCATGAACCAACTAGAATCTTTCATTTTCAAGATGCAAAATTTGACATATATTTCAAAAATAAAAATCTTGGAGAGGAAAGACGAATACAACAAAAATACTCCTGAAAGGAATGAAGAATTACTTTAGTACGTTGCAATGTCTTATCTTTTTTATTCAAAATCAAACTATTTGATGGTAATGGGTTGATATGAGGCTTGCACGAACAGAATTCTAATAACATTTTTTATTACTTGGGTTTGTCAGTTCTATTTTCGACAGTACTAGGATTATTATTCCCAAATATAGGAATCCTAGTGGAACCGTATTTGTTATTGTGGCTTGGGCTTTTACTTTTGTTTAATCTAATCAACATGAATTTGTCAGAACTTTATATAGAATTTTCACATCCAAAGAAGTTAATAATACTTACGGTAGCGAAACTGGTGTTAATTCCAGTCGGATTATACGCGATAATGAACCTGTTTTCACTTACCTTTTTTCCTATAAGTACAAATTTGATGTTGTCAGTGTTTTTATTGTCAGGCATATCTACAGGGCTTGGATCACCTTTTGTTGTAAACTTTGTTGGGGGCAGACTACCAATTGTGGTAGGGTTGATAATAGCAACTTCACTATCTGTTCCATTTGTGTTACCCAGTTTAATATTTATTTTATTTAGCAGTAACTTTTCAATCCCTATTTTCGACATGGTTGTACTTTTATTGGTAGCATTAATGCTGCCTTTGATAGCAAGTCAGCTTTTAAAAAAAATTTCTCCCAAACTTACGGATATAATCAATAAACAATCACTAAACCTCTCACTTGTTTTCATTTTTCTAATCAATCTAGGAATTTTTGCCAAATATTCTTATTTCTTTTTTTCCAATTTCTTAGTTACCGTTGAAAACATCTTTTTAGCGTTCGTATTATTTGGGTATTATGGATTGACAGGATACGGTATCTCCAGGGTAATGGGCTTATCAAAGGAGGATAGAATATCAACAATGATTTCAATGATATACATTAACAATATTTTGATCGTAGTTTTTGCTCAACAATTCTTTGGTACTGAGATCGCTGCATTAGCGGCATTTTTTAATATTCCTTATTACTTGGGGATATTACTACTAAAAAAACTTTCAAAGCAAAGTAAATTATTGCTATCATTTTTTTTATTTGAGTTTGTTAAGGGGAAAAGGTTACAATGTGGTTTAAGTTTTGGTGGAGTTAACTATTGTATCATAAATCACAAGTTGTGACTTTTACCAGATATATCAAATATTTTGTTATTGATTATCTTAGCCTATTACTAGGGAATAATTTCAAAATAACTTTGATCTTGATCGTGTGGGGTCAATCTTCATCTTTATTTTCTGTAATGTACTGCATAAGAATTTTGTATTGTAGAATTCAAATCCTTTTTGAATTGATTACTAATCAGGCTACCATACACTACCAAGTCTCTTGCAAAACTTTCAAGTCTACCAAGCAACTGTAAATTTATGATCTCGCGGTCCGCATTAAAATCCTGATTTGAGTTTATGGATATCCCATATGGTAAACTCCAACCATAGCACTGTCTTATAGCCGTTCTCATCTGATCCATTACTGTCAGGCCTTTTTCATGCGAAGAACAAAGGTACCCAAATGTCTTTCCGGCAAACTCTGCCCAAAAGTAATCTAAAAAATTTTTCAGTGAACCTGCCATTGAACCATGATAGTCAGGTGTTGCAAGGACTATAGCATCAGCCCAGTTAACTAATTCAACAGCGTTTTTAATCCCACTTATTTTTTCATTGTACTCTGCAGTATACATAGGCAAAGGATTTGAATAAAGATTCAGTAATCTTGTATCCCCGCCATTTTTGTTCACGTTGTTTAATATAATCTTTAAAGTTTCTGTACTAAAAGAATCTTGCCTCATGCTAGATCCAACACCTAAAACCTTCAAGGTCATCTCTAGTAACTACCACCGGGTATGATCCGAAAATTATAATTTGTTTTATTCACACATACTATTCGTAGTAGTAATTTATAAATATAATAGTTTACAAATTATATAAATTAGAATTTACAAATGCTGGAAAAGTAAGTATAACAAAAAATTAAAGGAAATCACTCTTTTCTTTAATCAAGAACTTACAAATTGAGTCTCCTTTGGCTGCTCTATGAGTAACTTCTACATTAGCATCCAGTACATTTTCAAACAATTCAGTTTCAATAGAGCAAGCCTCCCAATGTTTTTCTGCTATCATTATTATTGGACAATTATATTCCAAATATATTCCAAAAGAGTATGAGAATTGCGTTTCCTGTCTTTTTTGGATTCAGCGAAATAACCTTCTTCATCCCTGATTCTTGCTAATTCATTTACTCTTTCATTGAATTTCATATCCTTCATACGTACACTATATTTTTCTAATAACTCCTTTTGACGTTCCCGCAATACAGACTCTACTGCATCCTTACCCATGTTTTTTTCTAAATAGTCCAAAGCATGTGTTGCTATTTCACCATAAGATTTTGGAAATGCAGTTTTACCTGTACTTGTTAATGAATATTGCATTGTGGGTCTCCCTACACCTTTACGAATTTCCATACTTTCAACCAAGCCTCTATCTTGTAAATCACTCAAATGCTTGTGTACGGCCATTCTAGAAATCTTCATGACTTTTGACAAGTCTTTTAATCCTGCTTGTTTCATGACTTTCAGATAATACAATATTTTTCTCTTTGGATCAGATTGTGAAAAGGTTTCTGATTTCATTTTACAAGGCTCCCTCTTTAAAATCCATCTAAGAATTAAAATAGAGCATTGCTAATTAATATACAATTTGGTTTATTAATTAAGTCAATGATTTAGTTTTTATTTGCTATTACATCTAGTTAGTATTCACGCATAACAGAATAACAGAGGGTTCCAATTCATCTAAAACCAAGAGGATTAAGATGAACCAATCAACCTCTGGCAAAAAATTAGACCTTAACTTCTAAATAAATGTAAAGTACCAAAGTTTAAAAATGGTTCCAAATAACAAATTATAGTTGATTATAAGAAAACCTCACCTGGCAATAGTAGGTTTGACAATCATAACTATTATTCTAATATATTACTATTACTATGAGATAGTTGTATTGAGAGAGAAACCACCCGAACCCAAGGAAATAATCACTCCTGAAGGCAAAGATATTTTCGGAGTTGATGAGATCTATCCCACAGCAAAGGATGGTAGGGAGTGGTTTATTAATATGCAAGATCCTCTTGATGACAATGCATTCTCAATTACATCAAATGTTCCTATAGTCAAGAATTCAGAAGATGGACCAGCATGGTTTATTAATGATACTCAGATAAGGATGAATGTAGGCACTCCAGATAGTGCACAACCATGGAGAAATATTGAGATGACCGGCTATGTCAAGATAAAATCAATTTATGATACCAATCAAGAAGACGAAGGAGGAACCGATGGTGGAGACTCTGAGTCTCTAGCCCCTGATTTTACATGGCGTGCCCGTGGAGGCTCACATAATAATCAAAATCCTTGTGATGGAACCGCATTGAATGGAGGGGTTGATGGGATTAACATGGAAGCAGCTTGGAAGAAGGAAATATGGCATACCGGGGGCTACACCGATTCCAGAGGTACGGCTAAGGCAACTGAAAACCCTCTATTGGATAGATGGATTGGCTGGAAGGTGATAATGTACAACCAGAATAATGATACCAGTGTAAAAATGGAATCATTTATTGATGATAATAATGACAATGTATGGAAAAAGGTCAATGAAATCACCGATGATGGTGGTTGGTATGCCAATAGTTCAGATAAAGAATTTAACAGTGCAAATTGCGATAAGCCCAAGGACTACGTCATTACTAATTCAGGACCTATAGCAAGTTTTAGAGCAGACAATATAGCCTTTGAGTTCAAGAATCTTAGTATCAGAGAAATTCAGCCCGTTTGAAATAATCTAAAACTAAATATTTTTTGGTCTCAGAAAAGCATGACAACAGATTCAGTAATTAGATGTCTTTACAGACTAAAACATATTGATCGATTAAGATACTTTTAAGGTATTGCTTTGGATTGATCTTCTGCCCTACTCCGGCATCAAGGTCGAGAGGATTAAAATTGTTATATATCAAAGTAGAAAATACCAATTAAAGCAAGTCTAGACCCATTTGATATTCAAAGACGTTGATCCACTTATTGTTAGTATTAGTTCGCAGATTAAAACCCAAACATTAAAAACTTAACCAAGGTTAACATTTATTAACCATGGAAAGTAATATAGATTATGCAAAATTTTAGGCGATTGGCATTGCCCCTTTTTTCGATTATTTTGGTTATTACAGTAGTTTTGATAATGTCTACCTACCTACTTAATCCACTAAATCCATCCTTTGATACCCATGCTCAAAACTCGACTGACAATAGAAAAATGATTGGAAGTCATACGCCAGGCTACCCTGTCTTCCGATCAACTGGAGACATATTAGATCCTATTTCTATTCCTGGCAACTCAAAAAATGCAGTGGTAGATCCGAATCAATATTTACGTGACTTCAATTATGGGCACGTGTCAAAATATCCCAATGGAACCACCCTAAGAGAATACACACTGATTGCTTCTGACTCGGAGATAAAAGAAGTGTCACCAGGGGTTTTTTACAATGTATGGACTTATAATGGCACAATACCTGGCCCGACAATTCGAGCTACAGAAGGGGATCACATAAAGATTAATTTCATAAATAACGGTTCAAAACCTCATTCGCTACACACCCACGGAATTCATCCAGCAGAGATGGATGGGGTTTTTGACATGGTCGGCCCGAAGGGCAAGTTCACTTATGAATTTACGGCCGAGCCATACGGGGTTTATCCATACCATTGTCACATGACACCACTAGAGGAGCATATAACACATGGACTCTATGGCGTTATGATTATCGATCCAAAGACTCCAAGACCTCCAGCAGATGAAATGGTCATGGTTATGAACGGCTATGATACTGACTTTGACACCGAAAATAACTTTTACACTGTAAATGGAATCCCATATTTCTATATGCATAATCCAATAGAGATCAAAAAAGATCAGCTAACAAGAATTTACCTAGTCAATATGTTAGAGTTTGATCCAATAAACAACTTTCATTTGCACGCCAACATGTTTAACTATTATCCAAGTGGAACTAGTCAAATTCCTGCTGAGCTTAATGACATCGTAACTATGAGTCAAGGAGAAAGAGGTATCTTAGAATTCAAATACAAATATCTAGGAAATTACATGTTCCACGCTCATAAAACAGAATTTGCTGAAAAGGGATGGATGGGTATGTTCAAAGTGGTAAACAACAGTCAAGACGATATGAATGAGGCTGATCTAAGGAGCAATAGTTCAGAAAGCCCAACTAATGTATCTGTTTCCAAGAGTCAGTCCTATCTGGTAGCAAATTCTAGTCAAAGTGGTGTAATGAATACTGATTCAGAAAATAGCAAGATGATATATAATTACACTGATTATAAGTTTAGTAACAACTCGCTACATAATAGCCAACAACATAACACTACTAATCCAAATGAGGTTGTTTCTTCCTATCAGTACGGGACAAATTCAAGCCAACCCGAGCCAAGGAGTAGATAGATAATGAAAGAAAAGAAATTAGAAAAAGCAGACAAGGAAAAAGAATTTGACATGAATGATGAAAATAAAATATCTACCAATACTTTTGACAATATTGATAGACAAGGTCAAAAGAGATCAGATATTAGAGATACAGAAGAGTCAACCGCTATTGGCATAAATGCAAATACAAAGGCGACTAAAGGAAAAAGAAGAAAAATTGCATCATTGGTTTTAGCAGTTACACCACTGATCATATTAGCAGGGATGATTTATTTTCTTTCGAGTCCATATGGACAAAACCTGATAAACACTGGTGTTCCCCTACCAGAAGTAACAATAGAAAAAGTAGAATTTCATGAGAATCAAGTAGTGGCTTTTTTATCCGCAATACAGGCCCCGAGCAAGACGAGTTCTCAAGCAGACATTAATGATAGGATACAATCTGCGGCAATTGAACCCTCTCAAGTATTGCCAAGGCTTTCTGAAGCTAAAGTCATAATACCCTTTTTTTGGAACACAGCAGAACCTTATGAAGTAGGCATAACTACTTCTGACGGAACAAGATTTAGTAAGGTCATCGATGCCGCTGCCCCCGCTCCGGTTCCAAACGTCAATCAGTTCTCAGTTTTTGCGATGTTGGGAGTATTCGTAGGTGTAATACCAGTCCTAATTGGTCTTGCATGGTATCCGTTTATGAGGAAAATAACAAGAAACCAGTATAATTTCTTTCTGAGTTTGACCGCAGGATTGCTAGTATTCTTGGGTATCGATGCATTTTTAGAAAGTAACGAAATAGCTGCAAATAATCTAGCTGCAACATTTAATGGCCAACTTTTAATACCAGTTATAATCATCGCGACTTTCCTTGGATTATTCTATCTTTCAGAATATTTCGGCAAGAGAGCAGAGTCAAAGTTATCATTTGAATATGAAAAAGAGGAGAAGGAACAGAATGACACAAGACGTTTAAATGCTCAAAATAATTCTCAAGAATCCTCTGTCAAACCCCTATCTAAAACAAGGGCTTCATCAATATCCCTGACAAATCCGCTTTCAAATGATACGGTAGGTTTGGCCCAAAAGGAGGAAGAGGAGGATAAGGTAGAGAAGAGGAAAAAAGAAGAAGAAGAAAAACTAACTCGATTGATTGATAAACGCGAAATAATAAAGCCACTTACCTTATCGCTGATGGTTGCAATCGGAATAGGCCTACATAATTTCGGAGAGGGTTTGGCAATAGGGGCAGCAGTTTTGCTCGGTGAAATTGCACTTAGCACCTTTCTAATCATCGGCTTTACCATACATAATACAACAGAAGGACTAGCTATCGTTGCCCCCCTTGCAAAAACAGGGAGGTTAATGATAAGACGATTAGTTGCAATGGGACTGATTGCAGGGATTCCTACTATTTTAGGCACATGGATCGGTGGATTTGTATACTCGCCCTTAGCCTCAATCATATTCTTGTCGATTGGAGCAGGTGCAATATTTCAGGTCGTTTACGCCCTCGCAGTCTGGATGAGTAAATCATTGAGGGAAAGTAGTAAGACTAACAAAGCCGAAAGCGTGAATCTTGGAGAAAAAACAGCTAAGTCCGGAATAAGATTAATAGCTTCCCAGGAGAAAAGTCCCACTGCGGCAATAATAGCAGGCTTTATCGTAGGATTGCTAATAATGTATGTAACAGGATTGCTGGTGTAGTGTGATAGTCTTGCAAAGTTTTTTATCAAACCTTGGTTTCTATATAACTAACTAGGTGAACTAGAGTGTCAAATAATACTTCATCCCCTAGTGTTACCAAAATGATGAGAAGGTTAGATACCACAGGATATTTAGAATATGAAAAATACAGAGGTATTCGTTTAACAGAGCAAGGGACAAATGTCGCCCAAAATATCAGAAGAAAACATGAATTGTTGACAGAGTTTTTTACTTTCATAGGTGTGAGAGAGGATATTGCAAACTCAGATGCCGAGGGAATAGAACATCACCTGCATTCTGAAACGCTAGAAAAATTAGAAGAATTTCTTAATGCTAATAGAAAAAAGCAGAAATAATAATAAAAAACCACTACATGTTTCGTAAAACATTATGATCCTAGAATGTTCCTTAATTACCTTTTTTAATAGATTAACTAAATAGACATTGCAATTGAGACAATCATTACCATCAATACAAAATCAATGCTCAATGGAAAGGTTATGTAGCTATTACCAGGAGCGTAATAAGTTAAGGCTTTCATCTTTGCGTAAAACTTTTAATCTAACTGTTAATCTCCATTTTGTTTATTCCTAGACTAGTATAGACAATTGTTAGTTACGAATTAATTATAATATTGAGGAATAATTATTTGTAATCGTGTCAGGTTATACTCGAAAGTAAGTTTCTTAATTAGGTTTTCCTATTTACATGGTTATCAAGTTTACGAAACAATGATTTGAAATTAGTAAACATAATGATAATGAGATGAAATTCGTCAATTATATGAGATCATTCATCAAGTAATTTACTAATCAACAAAATCATGCGATGTAATACGTATGGTTGACTGTTTGATAAGATCATAGGTTGACTGATTCAATTAAAAAGGAAGAAACTAAATGTAAATTTATTTTAGTTGAAAATGCCTCATTATTTCCTGTTGTTTTATCTTGCCAGACGAGTAAAAATCATTATCTGGAGTTACAGTCATCGAAGGGCACTCAGATATTCCGGGATTATTACTAATGTTCATTGCATTACTAAACGAAACTATATCTTGGCTGAAATATGTCTTGGTTTCCCTCTATAGTATTATTAATTGGAGTAACTTGTATTGCAATAAATAACTCATCAGAATACTGGATCAGTTCTACATTTAGTGGATTTAGGAATTTGTCTTTAATAAAAGATGCCTTTGTAAAAGCTATTGCCATTATCTATAATAAAATAAATACCATCACCAATCATATTTCTATTACTGCTTTTGGCATTACTTGAGTGTTATTTTGATAATTATTAGTAGATGGATCAGGAGAACCCAGACGATAAATACACTACTATCGTTGGCAGCTTTTATGCTTCTCCAGGTTGCTCAAGAATTTAATAGAATTTCTTGATCAAAATTTTTGCCTTTATCATTTGATTTAATAAATTCCCTCAGCAGGTTTATCTGAAATTATACATGATCTTTTCTATCGATATTCCAAGATACATAGACATTATCCTGGTAAGAAGAAATCAAAAGATGTTTTATCTGCATTATTGCTAATGCTTATCATATCGTCAAATGTTTGGCCGCCATCAATAAAAGAAATATTACTATTTCCTTGTGTATATTTGGGAGCATCTTGCCAATAAATTGTTTCCAGATACAGAAATCTCCTGATTATATGAATCCGTTCATGTTTGGCCGCCATCAGTGCTTGAAATAATGTAGATATCCTGTTTAAGGAAGTATTGTCAAAACTATGTGAACATTACTTCATTTACTGCTATTTGAGGATGTTCAGAAAAACTTGTATTATGAAAGGTTTACTATATCACCAAATGTTTGGCCGCCATATTCGATTTCAGGTATAAACAAATGTTATCCTGCCATATATATACATTGTTACCTGAATTCAGGGTATGTAGAATCTCGTTCATTGTTATAATTTAAACTATAAATGATTTTGTTGTTGAAATAGGACTTGTTGTAAAAAAAAGAGGATAAAAAAATAAACCAAAGTAAAGAAAATAAGATATTTTTATTAATGAATATTGAATAGACTATTTTCACCTATCATAATAATCTAACTCAAAAGAATGTAATGGATAAAACTCCGAAATTTGTTTGATTCTATTACTATTTATATCCTATGCATTTTAATAGATCAAATAATATGGATTACAGATGGTTTGTAAAACAGAATTTGGGTTTCAAATTTCGTTCCTCTCTTAGTAACCTGACAATTATACATCCTAATTTTAGATGTTTAGTAACTATGGTAAATTCTTTTAGGGGAAAATGTTGTCAATAGACATAGATATCTGCAAAAGATATTGTGATGGAGACGCCTAGATAATGATAATATGAAAAACATAAATTTCGTTACAAAATTTTAAATCCTTCTCTACAATATTCAAATTGAATCTTCGAATTACAACGAGAATCGGAATAGATATTGAAAATTTCACAAGTCATTGAGGCCAAATGGATCCACTATAATCGAAAATTCTTAGATGATTTGAAAATAACCATATTATGAATTTGAACATAATACTCAACTAAGATATTTTTTGGGTCAAATGAAGATTAGATCTTCACTATTTTGTCATCCCTATCATATATTTTAAATTACCAATCTTAAATGGATTAGAGGTCTGCTACTCTGTTGGATCAAAGGACATTTGATCACTATTCACTCAGAGATGCTAATGGGACACTACATGAATAATTGTNTTCTTTCTCTGTCGAAGTATAGTTTCCCAATTAACAGAATAGATTTTTGTAACGTCTGTTATCTCAGTACCCGAAAATGCTAGCACATATTGATACTTTTTATTCCAATTTTTTTCATAATAATGAGGGTTATTGATCGAAATAGGATATTCGAGAGTTGAATCCACATGAATCCATTTTCCTTCAATAAAAGCTTCGTTCCAACAATGATCGAGAAAATCGTGAACTATTCTAGATCGAATCGACAAAGAACTAAGTATAGCCCCAAATAGAAAAGACCATTCACTACATCTACCGATCCGATTAAATGCTATATTTTCTATTTCGCCATACCGGGGGAACGCCACGGTAAAAGAACATTTAGGACAATCATAATATTCTACACTTCTCACTATCCATGAATTTCCCCTAACATATCTAAGATTCAATGATAAGTTGCACGATGGGCATAATGGGCTTTTGTCCATCCATTTCATAAAATCATGTTTGAACCAATAAAGCAGCAAGGACATTGGTATCTTCAAGTCTAATTTTCCTCCTATTACCCCTTCAAATTCGTTTTTAATTTTGGTTGGCACTAACTCCCTAATGGATTCAAGTAGGCACTTATCCAGATATTGCTTGCTCACTTGTTTGTACAAGACAAGAGTGTCCTTTGTAACTGGATAAGGAAGACCACTATTTGCTAAATCAAAAATGTTTAGCACTAGTTAATCACAAAACAATCATTTAAAAATTAAGTGCTATGCTGCAAGACCCTTGCATCATGAATCTCATCTAAATGCTTTTGATATGTGTGCCGATCGAGGTGAACGGAGGAGGTTGCCTACAAGTAAAAGTGTTGAAAAGTAAAAATAGAAAGATAAGATAAACAAACACTAACATTTCAGATTTTCATGATTCTAAATCTATTCTATTTTCAATAGACTTATGTGTTTGAATAAGCGCATATGGGTAAGTGTTAAAAAGAAACAAGACATGATACGACTTAACAAAAGTTCAATTGAAAGTGAAAAAATAATGTCAGAAAAAAAAAGGTTTGCGTTTCCAGGAAGTAAAGTCCACTCTATACCTTTCTTGTCTTTTACGATTGAGCATATGTCGTTAAGGATAAAACCTGATCTTGTAAACAAGCTCCTTATTGATTGCGAACAGCAAATAACGATTAGGGCTTTTGAAGATTTATCAGAAATCGTGTTAGATATTTCTGATTTAAAAATTTCAAAGGTAAATTCACAGTCTATTAATATTTCAAAGTTTAGATGCATTGATAACAAACAAGTTGTAATAGAATTTTCAGAACTTTTTAGATCTGGAAGCACTATAAATATTGATATTACATATTCTGCCGGCTATACCAATGTTGATGGCAAAGAAGAATTCGGTTCTCCAAAGACTGGGTTTCACTTTATAACAAAGAGTAATCATAGTAAACAAATTCCTGCGTACCAAGCATGGACACAAGGAGAAGCAACTGAATCACGATACTGGTTTCCCTCAATTGATATGCCCCAGGTCAAATTAACTTTAGATATCGAAGTCTCTGCGCCAGAAGGGTACGTGGTAATTTCAAATGGATTATTAGAATCAAAAGTCATGAAAGATAAACTCGTAATTTGGAAGTATGTTGAAAAAAGACCCCTTCCCTCTTACCTTATTTCAGTTGTCATAGGCACATTTTCACATTATGAATCAAAATATAGAGACGTTTCCCTCTACTATTACTGGCCAGAAGAAATTAAAGAAGAAGATGCAATGTTAACTTTTTCTGAGACTCCGAAAATGTTAAAATTCCTTGAAGAATATTTCGAAACCAATTATCCTTTCCAAAAATACTCTCAGACCGCTGTTGATAATTTTGAGTTTGGAGGTATGGAAAATACCACCTGCACTACTTTAACCAGAAGAGTTTTGCATGATAAAACAGCTTCTAAGGACTATAGAAATGATATTTTTTTAGTGGTTCACGAGCTTGCACATCAATGGTTTGGAGATATGGTTACCTGCAAAGATTGGCCACATATCTGGTTAAATGAAGGATTTGCCACCTATTGTGAATCATTGTATTGGGAAAATTCTCGTGGAAAAGATGAATTTCAGTATAACTTGATAGAAGCTACAGATATTTATTTTGAAGAATCAAATACACTCTATAACAGACCAATTGTTACTAATTTATATAAACATGTAGATGATTTGTTTGACGCCCATTCATATGAAAAATCAGGGTTTATCCTCCACATGATTCGAAATTATATAGGAGAGAATAATTTTAGAAAATCACTCAAGGTCTATTTGGAAAAATACCAGAATAGATTCGGCTGAAACGCTAGACTTGTTAAAAGTAATGGAAGAAGTCTCAGGTAGAGAAATGGCATCATTTTTTGATCAATGGATTTACAAACAAGGTCACCCTAAATTGGAGATCGAATATTCTCTAGAGACTAGTAATCCTATTGAGAATGCTAACAGAAATTCTCAAAAGCTAAAAATCAAAATCCTACAGAAAAACATCGATATTGAAAAAAAGCTATGAAGATTCCCTTGGATATTATCTAAATTAAGTTGGAGTTAAAATAAATATTGTAGATTCATCTGGTCAAAAACCACATGGTGCATTTAGTGAATGTGAATAACAATGATGCAAAGTCGTTTGTAGATATACTCGGTAATTTCAATATTGAATCAATATCCATTGATCCAAGAATTTAAGATTCTAAAAGAAATAAGTTCCTTAAAAGTAGTAAATGAAACCAGAACTTTCCAATTAAAGAAATTGATTCATAACCAGGCGAAATATGGAGGGGAAACCATTATGCGAAAGAATTAACGCTCTTAGATTACTTAAGGATCGATATTCCAGAAGAAGAGGGATCAAGGTGCTATATGATGCAATTGTCCAAGACAAATTTTATGGGGTAGCTATTGAAGCAGCTAATACACTTGGTTCCTTTTATGACAAAAATAATTATGAAAATCTGATTATTTCATATCAATGTCATTAATTTCATTTATAAGGTAGTAAATCAACCTTTGATGCGTTACGTTCAAGAGGTCAAAAAAGCTGTCATTAAAAATATTGGGATATTTGAGAAAGGGTTGAATCAATTAGCCTACTAAAAGATGTAATTCTGGAAATCTAGAGAAGAAAGTAATTTTGTAAAGATCATCTGCGGCTACGGCTCTAGGAAAAAGCAGTAAGAGTTAGAGGTTATAATGGATAAGGTCAAGTAATTTCACTTTTAAAAAACCTTGTTGAAGGAACAGAGACGTTTCAAAACGTTTTAGCCACTGGGGCTTTGGAAGGACTTAAAGAGTTAGCCACTGATAAGGATAACCAGATACGTATTGAGGTAGCTAATTTTCTTCTGGAGAATACACTCGAATCAAAGGACTACTTTGTGAGAGCCAAGGCGACTTCAAATTTGGCCAAGTTTTTGGTTAGCAAGAATGAAACAGAGACGCAGACACCAGTGCTATGCACAGGCTGTTTTGCAGACTTAGAGTTTGTTAAAGAATGGACGAAAGATAAAGATAAATGCTTGTTCTGCACTCGCTGATAAAGACAGCAGGTTTAACACTATACCGGATGAGCGAACGTACGAAACGATCAAGCGCTATTGGAAGTCGCAAGAAATGATATGGACGGATTTGTTAGAAGAAAAGCTGAGCATAGTGCAAACATCGTGAGAGAATGGATACATACATGGGCAAGCAAACCTTTGCTATTTAATTCTGAACATAGTTCCAGTTCATAGATGTACAACATCCTCCCAGCATCTAATATCATATTACCTAAATTAGGACCAAGATCAATTATCATTGTAAGCGATCTAGTAAAGATTCGATTAGGTGAATAAAAGTCCCTTAAACCTTTATATTTTCCTAATAGAACTTTTCTATGATGATTGAATCAGAAATTAAAGGTAGCTTTGTCAAGTGAGTTATTAAGAAAAGTAGCTTTAGTTCTCATTATTAGTAGTATTTCTTTGACTTCCTTTTTGATAATAGAGTCGGTTTCAACCGTTTCATCCACTTTTGGCCAAACTGATTCCTTACAGGCAAACAGTTCTGGATCTAATCTATTAACCATGGATGACTCCGATACCCTAGGGAATCCATTTTATTCAGAAAATACAAAATCAACAAACATTAAAGTATCAAGTATTGATCATTCCAACCGTTGAAGTCACTTATACTGGTAACAATGCTGTTGGTGGAGCACCAACTCAAACTATGGAGTACAATAGTAGATAAGATGAATAATGATGGAACAGTTTTTCTTCTAAAGGTCAAGCGATTATATTGACATCAACAGGTCGGGTCATAACACAGATCTGAATCAATAGGTAACCCAATCCTGATGGAAGTTTCTCGACAGTGGTATAATGGTCTTCCGCATACCTTTCATATGAATTCAGGTAATTCTACTGGAGGATCCTCGAATTCAACAATTTTATATACCCAATTTGATAATCTGTTTGGTATCTACAAGAGAAAACAGTAGATCAGAGGAAATGGTCTTATAAAAAGATCACAGCGTGGAGATAGGAACATCTGCATCCTGACGACTTAAAGAGCGTCAACCCCCTATTTTTATGAATAAATTAGTTTTTTGGCGCCAATAAAGTAATAACCATTTATAAAGTAAACATAATAATTTGTACAGGTTGGTGCTTTTACCATCGCAAAATGGGTAATCCATAGTTGTAATCTGTAGAAAACCTCTGTTGCAAAACGAATTGCACAAGCGCTCAGTAAGCTATTATC
>JARFXS010000036.1 GCA_029194465.1 Candidatus Nitrosocosmicus sp. | reverse complement strand
ATAAAATTCCTATTCCTCTATCAGAGGGCTCTAGCAGTATTGACTCTCTTACTGTCAATCCTTTAACAAATTCCATATATATTTACGGACCTGGCAAGCTTGCAGTCATGAACATGGATAATGCAAACAAGGTGACTGACATTATTAACAATCTTGAATTTCCTAAATCCATGTTTCAACCAGACCCTACTGCTATTACTGTAGACAAAGATAGGGCCAAGACATACATAGCGGAAAATATTAGTAAAATGCTGTATGTATTGGATGCCAATACAAATAAGATCGTAAATAATTTTTCATTATTAGATGTAAACGATCCCTCCATTATCGAAGATATTAAAGTAAATTCCAAAACAGGTATGATATATGCATCGATAAGACCGACAGATGCAGATGGAACACTTGGAAAAATTTTAGCTATTAATGCTACTGATGAAAAAGTAATACCCATCACCATCAAATTATTGGGCCTAGATGCTGAAAATGATTCTAATGTTAGCTCTGTTCGTGATCTAGCAATCAATGAGAAAACAAACATGGTTTATTCATCTCTTTCTCCTTCTAACAAGATTGTGGTGATAAATGGTACAACAAATGAAGAAATGGATCCTATCACCGTAGCAAATAGTTATGACTCGGTGATTGTTGCTAATAACAGAGAAGATAGGATTTATGCTTCCAACGAAGATATTAATCGAATATATGTAATAGATCCAAATTCAAGCGCTATAGTAAGAACCATTCTTGGGAATATGACTTCTGAAGAAACTATTCGTGAAATCCACCGCCATCAAAAATATTTTGATTCTTCCGCTGCTATTAACCCTGATACAGGTTTACTGTATGTATTGAGACATGCGGATATTGGATCGGACAAAGTCTTTGTGATTGACACCTCAACAGATAGAACAATAGGAGAATTTGTTACAAATTCTTATCTTCAGGATATAGACATAAATCCAGTTACTGATCTTGTATACATACTAACTCTAGATGGATTATATGTTATGGATGGAAAATCGGCTGAATTTATCGTAGGATCATCCAATTTTAGCGATGGTTCCATCGAAACGAAAGAAAACACACCTGGGTTGGGAATTGGACATCAACCATTCAAGGTTGAAACAAATCCATTAACAAATAAGATGTATGTAATTTACAAAAATTCTAGTGAAATAACCATTCTTAATGGATCTAATAATAAAATCATAAACACTATTTCTATCGAAGGTTTTCCTACCGATCTAGATATAAATTCAGATAGAAACAAGATATATGTCGCCAATCCACTTCATAATTCTATTGTTATAATTGATGGGATAACAGATACACTATCAGGAAATATTTCATCTATTAAGAATCCTGTCACATCCGCAATAAATCCGATAGATAATATGATATATGTAGCGAATGGTTCTGAGAAGATCTATAGCATAAATGGATACTCAAATGAGTTATTGTTAAATACGACATTAGATGTTGTTCCGGCGGAAATGGAATACGACAAGAATTTAAAAAGACTTTTCATATCTTATGGTGAAGGTTCAAATCAGAATAAGTCTTATTCTGTTATGATTTTAGAAGAATACTATGATAGCCGGGATAATTTAGTCTTTAATATTTTAGAAAATATTACAATAGGTAGCTCTACCTATCCACCCAAATTAACTGTCAATCCAAATACAAACATACTATATGTTAGTCATACAGGGAAATTTGAAGATACCTCGATATCTTTGATAGATAGCTATACTAACAGGATCATGGCAAATATGACGATAAATGGAAGACTAAGTTTTGCCCAAATTTCAGATATGATCGCAAGTTCAAAGGATGATTTGCTATATGTTGTTCTAAACCCATCAATTGATGAATATGTTGGAAGGATTGTAATTATTGATCCTAAAACTAAAGAGATGATAAATAATGAAACATTAGGATTATGGCCTGGCGGGATGGCCATCAATTTGAATACCAAAAGTATTTACGTTGCCAACACTGAATCAGACACTTTGTCCATAATAGATACCAAGTCCAATAAAGTGACTGCAGGAATCAATTTCAAAATCAACCCCCCACATTCCGGAAACATAATTTGTAACGGAGAAATTGTTTCAGACAAATACGAACGGTACACCGCAGGAACGAACATACTGTGTGAAATTAAGGAAAATGCGGGCTTCCAATTTAGCTCTTGGAACAGCGATTTGAAGTCAGTGAATGAAAATTCTAACAATACCATTTTTGATTTACTCGCGTCCTCTTTTGGAAATATTTCTCATAATGAAGCCTTTGATAACAATATTGACAATAATCCTAAAAAGGAGTTCGTTTTGTCCGCCTTTGGAGAAATTGAAGCCGATTTCGTACCTGAAAATACAATACCACCAGAATTTTGGACTCCATTCTATGGACTAATACCTATAATTATAGGGACCATCTTTATTCCTAGTCTGATTGGTTGGACAAAACACAGGAGAAAGCAGAATAGGCGCTTTGTTCAATTCGATCTTAAAATGAGTAAAAGTGATCCGAAAATAACAGAAGAAGAAATTACTAAGATGTATGAAGAAGAAGAAATAAGTTATAAGCAATATATCCGATTGAAAAATAAACTTACCAACTACCACAAAGACGAAGCGAAAAACTAACCTTATCTTTTAATCCATATTACCTTCTAATGACACAATACTCTTGGTTCATAAGATTATATGGGAAATACAGGAGATAAAGCCAATATTTTGGCTATATGTGCAAATTAGAGAATTTCGAGTTATTATAAATTTTGCAGAGTAACAAGCCTTTTTCAATATCGATCACCATTTTTTACCTATAACTTTGCTTAACGTCTACCTTTAAGACTTTCATATTATTTCCATGTTCTTAAAGATTATAGCTTCGAAAATATGTCCTGATCGTATGTGATAAAGATGACGAGGAATTTTATAAATAAGGTAGGTGCGGGCCCTTCTACTTTATTGTCTTTACGTTCTAATATTTATATCTCCCGTCCATGATTCTGAAAGTTGGACAGTAGAAGTAAATTTCAATTTCTATAATTCGATGGCTAAGAAATCCGAAATGTATAGGGTTCTATAACATCTAGGTGCAAAACCAATTCTTTGATACGATCACACAAATTAGTGTTTGTTTTATGGTCTATTGTCTATAATAGATAGTAACAGTCTGGGCGAGTAGGGATTAAGTTCCTAGTGGTAGTAGGATTCTACAACATCAAAACAATAGACCAAACGAGCTCTGTTATATACAGTAAGAAAACAGGAGAGATAGAGTTGCTAAAACATATGACATTATTATACAAAGACAATACAAAACTATTAAAAAATTTATAATAAACTAATAAAATAGTGATTTTTTGGTGAAAATTTGTAATTTTACAATGTAATACATTAAAGTTTAATAAACAGCACTATATCCCTAAATTTATTGCGCATCGGGAGTATCTAAATGGTAAAAGAAAATACATATAATCTCGACCTTATGATGTTTGTACCATTATCAGTTTTGCTAATTTTGATTGTACCAGTTACTATACTACCGATTGAACCTAATACTCTATCTACAAAGTTTGTACTAGCAACTTCAGATGATATAGATGGAGAAGCTGAAGTAAATAGAGATACTGAAGGTGAAGAAAGAGATGAAGATCAGCAAGAAGATAATCAACAGTCTAACAGTAAAGAGCCTTCATCACCGCAATCATCTACAGACTCTAACACTAACTTTAATCTAAGACAATCTCCAGGAAACGAAGATGACATACTAGAGTCAAATGAAGACGACACCACTGGAGTCGTGATACAACCGCCGGTTTCAAATGATATCGTAGTCGCTCATGATCGGGATTCCGATGGGATTGTTGATACAGAAGATAATTGTCGCTTTACAAATCCAGATCAAAAAGATAGTGATGGGGATGGCTTGGGAGACGCCTGCGATCCAGATCAAGTTGATGGCGATAATGATAGTGTACCGGAGTCAACAGATAATTGCTTTGCCATACCTAATCCAGATCAAAAAGATAGTGATGGGGATGGCTTGGGAGACGCCTGCGATCCGGACTTTATTGATCCTGATAATGATGGTGTAGTTGACAAAAAAGACAATTGTGACATTAAATTTAATCCAGATCAAAAAGATAGTGATGGGGACGGCTTGGGAGATGTTTGTGATGCTATAAACGCAGGTGTTGAAACATACAATCCAGGTCCTTTAGGTCGTGAAAACCCACCTACTTCTGAAAATAGTGGTTTTGTAGAACAACAACCGTCTTCGTCGTCACCATTGTTATCTTCATCATCAGTATCATCTGATACTTTGAACAATGTTGCATCATCATCATCCAATACTGAATCCCCATTCACTTCTACAGATACTAAAACAGGGATAGCACAAGAAACCTTACCTACGAACATAGTTACTCAAAAGAAACCTGATACCCTCTATACCGGACGCGATAATGGGCCTATTGATGTACCGCTTCATGATCCTGTGCTTGTACCAGGACCAAACGAAGAGAGAAATGGTGAAGACGAAGAAGATAAGGAAGAATGCGTTGTTAAATACTGTGATTTACCTCTTCCCATATCCAATGATGAAATTTGTAGAAACGGAAAAGATGATAATCTTGATGGAAGAGTAGATGAAGATCCCTATTGTACTGAAGTTCCAAGGGAGTCTAAACCACGTCCTTCTAATGACGGCATATTAACACCGGAAACATCGAAAGGACCTTCCCCTTTTGGATCTCCTCCAAAATGATGAAATGATTCTAGATTATTAGTAAAAATTAATTGACTTATAGTGTGATTAACACGAGATCAACGAATTAATTTTTTGATCATCATACTTTAAGAGATTGAACTAATATAATTACTGGTAACAGTCTGGGTGCGCGGGGATTAATGCCATATTGATATGTTAAATAGGATTTTAATTCTCTTTGGAATCATTCATCTATTTAGAGATTAGTTTATAAAAAAAATATGGTGTTGTAATATAAAAAGGTGAACCCAAAAGGGTTATTTGCACAGATTTGGAGCTTCTACACAGATGAGATGCTGGGTTCCATAAATGGGAGTAGTTCCAAAGTGATTATTGGTCGAATTACCATCAACAGTAATGGCTATTGCACTTTCATCTAGTAATTCAATTTGTGTTGGCACATTTGAAACTGGTCCGTCTTTAAGCGTTACTGTTGTTGTTCCATTGAGCATTGTAGAGTTTGAACTGCTATCAACAACCGGGCTGTTCGATAACTTTAGGTCATATATCGAGTGAATATGTTCTGCTGTACCGTCTATTTTAGTCATATAGAAAGAAGCATTAAAAGCAGGAGAGGAGGAATTGAATTCGGTAAATCTATACACTCCACCTAATACCCAGGCAGGGTCTGTTGTATTGCCGTTATTTGAAGTACTTGTGATAGCTCCTTTTAGGACATTCAAATCCGTATTTGAAGGATTTTGAGCAAGAACCTGACCTAAATTAACAGCTGCTATCAAAGAAACAGAAACTGCTAACAAGAAGATGGTTTGAATCAATCCATTGGTGATTTTCATCATAATTTGTCTAGAATCCTAGTATTTAAATTTCATTAGTATGGAATATTTTGTTTTGGTATAAATATCAAAAGATTAGTAATTAAAAAATATACCGAAGAATATGCCTAATTAACTCCTGGTATGATTATAGCGCAATCTAATCAGATGAATTTGAAATTGAATTTTTATAGTAATTATTGTTTAATTTATTAGTTTGGATTCTCCTCCGTGGAATTAAGTTCCTAGTGGTAGTGGGATTCTATGAAACAACTAATCTTGAAATTGATTGTTGATGTGATTTCTTGCCAGTTACTAATTAACATACTGACTAGTATCTTAATGAGTGTTATTTGCATATGGGTGATAGGTCAGTTTTCCATTCATATGTCAACGCCAATCGCATATTCACAATTATATAAGAATAACCAAATAGAATTTTTTCTTTGTTAATCATCTATACCAGTGGACTTTATATACAAGAATTCAATGAATACTGCGTGGAAAAGGTCAAAATAGTAATAGTAGTTCTTTGTCGATTTTTTGGCGTAATAATTAGTTCAGCTTGGTTATGCAATACCGTTCGTTCAGGCTACATCTGGTGACAGTAATAATAATGCACAAACTTTCAGTGACGATACCACCTTCAGGTGACGGTGTGAATAAGACACAAACCTTTGATGACGGTAATAATAATGCCATTGAGGGGAGCCATCGCAGCCTATCACCTTCTAATGAGAAGGCAATACAATTTGAAGATACTCCAACAAAAACAATAGCCCAATCCGACAACCTTCAGAATCCATCTACTCAAAAACCAAGTGAATCAATCGCTTCATCAACAACACATACAATTAAAACAATCAGAAGGAAAGAAAAAGCATGATTTTGAGTTTCCAAACGGAAAAGGTTGTGCATGGAATGATCCTTTGCCCGGCTGGCCGATGGTGGATATGTGACGACGTTGAAACAACAATGCTTTGGAAAATACAATAAAAACGAAAAATATGTATCTGTTGAAGATGATTAGGCAAGCATCCGCTTTAGGACTTTGTAACATTTTTCCTCCAACACAGAAATAGATTTTTTTGTATTTGTGCATCCTTGCAAGAGGTATCACAGACCGTCCGTTCAACAGCGATAGGTCTGTAGTATTATATCACGGGTCACGGATCTAGAATCATCATAATTTATGATTATTTGTTAGGTTATTCTCATTCGATAAAGTCTTTAGAATCCATTATCATATTAGCATTAGAATTATTATTGGAGAAAGTATTTTTTAGATTTTGAAAAGTTGTTATTAAAAAATACAAAGATCATGATATTATTGAACAATTATCAACATCATACCAGATAAAGAACTAACCAAAAGACTCGAGAATTTTGTTAGAGATTGAGTAATGGTAAGCAAGCCTTATGAGCAATCAACCTAAATGACCGAGAACATATAACAATGTGAACAATAGATTTGTTAGTTAGGTTCAGTAGCCTATCATTTTTCTAGCAGTTTTAGAATTAGATAGTGTAATCTTGGAACTAGTAGGGGCATTATAACACTTAATGGCATAATGAATTCTTTGACCTGGGAGGTAAATTAGTGCTTAATATCTTACAGATTATGTATGATATTTAGTAACAGTCTAGGCGGTTTGGGATACGGTTCAATATTGAATCCAACCCATTCATAGGACAATGTTCTCTCATAAACCAGTATGGAACTATCTTTATTATTTGGCACTTTATGAGATAGAGTTATTCAATCACTCATCGATAATATCATTGATGCGTCAATTCAAATCTCTACAAATGACATGTTTGTAGCCGTATTAAATTTCCAAAGAATCAATAATTATCACCTTTTTAAGAATCTCTAAAGTTTATGAATATTTGAAAGGCAAAAGATCCGGAGACTGTTATAGACCCAGTCAAATCCAATTCACTAAGATTAAATCCCTGAATTGCTAAATAAATGACGTTGATTGAAGGTAATTCCAAAATACAAACTAAAAATAATAATATTGACATGAATCATGAAAACTTTTTTCCAAAATTTGATTTAGATGGGATTACGTTCAAGACGATAATATCGGGAGACAAAACCGGGAATGAATATTCAATAATAGAAATTTTGTTCCCCGAAGGTGATAATGAGAAAGAAATCCCCTTGCATATACAGAGCCAGGAAATCGTAATAGTTTGTGTGGTTCATGGTGATTTTGAAATTGTTTATGGTAAGCAAAATATTAAGGGAATTGAAGGAACAGTTTTAAAATTAGAAAAAGATATTCCGAGGTCTTTTAAAAAGAAAGGTAATTCATATGGAAAATTGCTGGTGACTTATCTACCTGCAGGATTCGAAAATTTCTTTAGAGAAATAGCATCATGTAATATTGAGGATCTCAAGAGAAACGGAATTGAGGATCCCATTTTGATTCAATTACTAGAAAAAAATTATGGAGCCAAGGTTCTATTTGAAGAACCCTAAACAATTCGATTATAACTTTGATATCAAATAAATAGTTTTAAAAATTAGTTAAAAAGACATAGAATTCAAAATTCTTTAACTAAAAAATCCATGAAAATACTATTATATATAATATTAGGTCATTGTCCATGGCGCCTTTGATAACTGTGTCATTACAGGTTTCAGCATTTCTAAGAGAATATTGAAACACTGCTGCCAATTTTTTGTAAAAGATGCTGTTACATGATTAATTACAAAAACAATAGATTTAGAAATAAATCCTCGCGGTCTTCACTTAGTCTTTATTTCGCTGATTATTTCATCCAAATACTTCTTGAGTTCATCCTTCTTGAGCAGAAGGCGAAATTCCCGTATCATTTCGCATTTGTGTTTCCTCCTCATATGCTTTTTTCATTACGATGTTCCGAGCATCCTGAATATCCTTTTCCATTTGCGCAGTTCCTATATCCTGAACAAGTTCTAGTACTTGATTTTCTAACCGTGTTCCTTAATGCATTATCATGATAATGAGATTGCAGAAGAGCACAATCCAATACTAAATAGATAAGAGGATAATAAAACTAATGAATGGGCGGCCACTCCATAGGTTTGTTGTAATGCGGAAACCTTCGTTTGCAATACCAATCGCACTAATTCCAATAGCGGCTATAGTCAAGTAATCCTTTACTTTCTTGGATCTAAATCCCTGGTAATCAAATAAAATGCCAATCCAAATAATAGACTGCTTAATAAACACTCCGCACGAAATATCAATCTAAAATAAAGACTTGTATGGAAAATCTGCTGGAAGAGAAAATATTAATCCGCTTCCTATGAGATACAAAACTAATGGTGCAAGTTAAAATTATCCAGAATTTAAAATCAGTTTTATGAGTTTTCTTGTAGTAGTAACCGAGCAAAAGCAGCAGTTCCAATCCAGGTCAAAATATATGGACTAAGGGAAGTAAGATAAATAATTTGGTTATATAACGCCAAGTTTGGATTTGGGCATTCAAGTAAAGAGTTGTATAGTCAGGATTTACTGTTTTACATTATAGCACCGTCATACTCATCAAAAACCTTGTAAATGAAAGAGGCCATAGGAATTGCACCATCAGGAGAATCTTCTTTAACTAGTTGAACAGCTTAAGTTTATCAAAAGCATCTCCTACTATAGGAGATCGCAAGTGCTGTGGCGGCTAGACCATAAAACAATACAACAAAATTTCTTTATGCATCTTATGCGGGTAAAAATTTGTTAATTATTCCCATGATTGCTGCTGTTGTCAAAGAGGCAATTGCATTAAAGGCGATGACAAAATATTCATTTCCACCACATACGGTAAAGTATTCTGGACAGTTTGTGACATTATTATACAAGACAAAGTTACAAAATCTCCAACCAATGAGAACTGTATAACTTTGGTAACCATGATTTACGTATTCATAATAAAACGGACCGGTTTGAGATCCTTGGTAATATACCTAGTAAAGCCTAAAAGAATTAAAGATCCAATGCCATATCAAAAAACTGTCGTAAGTGTAAAAGAAGCGATCTCACCATCGTTATTCAAATAAATGATTTGGCGGTAGCTAATAGATTTAATATTATTAGAACGACTATAACCGCTGCAGTAATTATAGTTAATTTTGCGATTATTAAAAAAGGAATTCATAAAGTTGTAACCTTTCCAATTAAAAACAAATTCCTGCAGCATTATATAAGGATACTTCAGCTTCAACTAGGATCGATAATATTATTCTAAATGTTAGAAACTATAGAACCAACTAGGAGATATTAGAACTCAGATATTCAATCACTTTATGTCTAAAATCAGGTAATTGTAAAATAGTGCGTTTTCGCGAGAAAATGTCTTCAGTCTTTAGCGGTTTTTCTTACCCTATTTTTTAGTTCCTTTATTTAACATTTTTTTCAACTCATGTCGTTTGATTCTTGATCCATTTGCTATTTTATCAATCCCTGAGGTTCGAGTCTTATAAAGTTATTATGACAAGTCATGGGTTTCATAGACAATTTAAAAGAGTTGTCAGACTTAATCCCTTTTACAGGTATCTTTGCACATCAAGCATAAAGCAAAGTATGAACATAAGAGATCTGGAAATAATAATAAGTATAATTATTATTAATCAAAAATGGACAAAAAATTTCTTGACAGATTGTCCAAATTTATACAATCTGTTGAATCCCAAATGGACATAATATTGCCCTGACCTGCATCTTGCAACGGTCATATTACAAGATAATTGAACAGGTAATATCACAAAAGTTATTAAGAATATCATTATCGATTGTTATGCCCTTTGACGAAGATAATGCACACGGTTAACCAAACATTTAGCCTTTTATCGGGGCACAGGTCGATAAAATCTTCATTACAAGTCCCCATCAAATTCTTATCTTTATTAGAATAGGTAGGATATTTTTCTTTTTCAGTAAAGATATGCAACGGCAAGTGCACTACGAACATGTTAATGAATATGATAAATTTAGTTTTTCAAGTATCATTTAGTTTAGGTGCGCGGGGATTAACGTTATATCGATATTTTAAAATAAGTTCTAAATTTTATTGAGCAAGATTGAATTTAATGCTTGTCAAATCCGGTTATATTGCTCTAATCTACCGAATAAGTATTATTTAGTTTATGTTCATCTGCAACAAAGTTTACTCTAATCATTTAAACGGATTTGTAATACTTCTACATGTATAACAAAATCCTTATTTAGCAGAGTGAATTATTTCCATCTCTATTACTGGTAGATATAATTTATTGCTCAAATATGTCTTTGATAAATTGTTGTTATAGAGCGGCCACCCCTTTGACTGACGATACGAAATGGATTTGTGACTATTGGATCCGTCAGCGTTGTTAATTGAGCCTCTTGAATTTTGCTGAAGTCAATACCTTTTGAACCCGGAGGAATCATCAACATAGTTAAGGTCAAAGAATATGGTCCTTTTTTGTTACTGATAAGATTATTAATTTTGGTCTACGAAGCTTTGTAATTATATTATCAAACTTTCAGAACTTGATTAATTTCTGAGAAATAAGGACTGAAATTTTTTTTGCGTTCGAAATTATGACTGAGAAATTAATCGATTTTCCTATTTTTTATCTTCAAGTCTAGGGTAAAAAGGATAGGGAGAAATGGATTCGAAACAGTTTTTCATTGCGTTCAAATTAAAGGTTGTGATATTTTCCAAAAATTCACTATACTTTCTCAGAGTCTCATTTGTAATATCAATACCATTTATTATTATTTGAAAGTTGATAATTATGACGTTATTATCAGAACCTGATTGTGACGTACGAGGCTTGTGCTGTTTATCCAGGTTCTCCATATTATCTGATCCTTCCACAAACCATACTAGATACATATCACATATTAAAGATTGTCTAAAGGCAAATTAAAAGTGGTGGATCTGATGATAAACCAGTATTGTTAGCAGAAGATTATACATAAGGATACAGATGATCAATTAGCCTTTATTGTTATAGGTTTTGCAGGCTCATTCTTTTTTTGAAAAAACGTCACTTAACTTTGCTAACATTTCATTATATTAACCAAGTAAGAGGATGTAGGTGTTGCGTTGTTACAAATTTTACTATCTAGAGTTGCGAGTCTCGTATCTATGAGCTGTTCGTTGATGCTTTTTGTAGAATTGACATCGGAAATATTAGTTGATTGGCAAAAAACAATGCCTTCTATCTCTTTCAAATCTGCAGATTGATTATCCTCAAGAAGATTTGTAGAATTAGCTATTGGCAATACGATAGCCGGAGAACGAATTGGACATGCCATTGACATAAAATGAATACCGTCCTGGTGGATAATTTGATCGGAAGTGGTTGAATCGATGTAAGCAAGTGAAACGAGTAAATTGCCGCTTAGTTCTACCGTATAGTTATTATTGACTTCCGTAATATTTCCAGAAATTGGTGTTGGTTGAGACATCTCTACAGTCGTTTGAGCCCAAATATCAGTAGAATAATCTGAGAACCATGAGATTGAATTTGCATAAACCAATATAAAAAAAGCTAGAAAAAAAATAAATTCTGGTAATATCATATTTTTTCAGACATTCGTTTGGTAACTTTCTGAAATATTTTTAGTAGAAGTCAACAGGTTCTGTCATCTATTTTTTATCCCGATTACTACAAAAAGGTGGATCGATTTAGTTGGTCTTTATGTGGGAATTCAAAAATTCAATAGTTTTCTGCCAGGCGTCCTTCAGCTCATTTGGGGCGAAACTTTCTCCAGTTGGATTGGCAAAGGCATGTCCAACTCCTTCATAAATGTAAATGTCATTAGTAATGTTATTAGCGTTCAATGTCTCCTCAAATTCTCTAACTTCTGAAACAGGGATAGATTGATCTTCGCTTGCAAATATTCCTAATACAGGACCATTTATCTTTGAAAGTTCTTGTTGGTCAGTTACCAGATTACCGTAGTAAAGGACAGTTGCTGCCATTGGACTTGTTGCACCAGCATTCAGTGCAAGCTGGAGAGATTGACCTCCACCAAAACACCATCCAATAGAGACTATTTTTGATGAGTCAACATTATCTAGGGATTTTAAGTAATCTACCGCTGCAAGCATATTTGAATTAGATTCATTTTGATTTTCTCTAGCTTCACTTACCAATTTCATCGCCTCATCTGGGGAAGTGGCTACATTGCCGTTATACAAATCGACTGCCAAGACAACATAGCCTTCCTTTGAAAGTTCATCTGCCATATTTTTGATTTGGTCATTTAATCCCCACCATTCATGAATCATAATGACGCCTGGTAGTTTAGAGGCTGACTCAATACCTCCCTGCGTTGATGCGATTTCTGGATAGACAAGATATCCGCTAGTATCATTATAGTAAACTACATTTTCCTTATGTAGTGGAATGGAGTTGTTTGATAAAGATAGTGTTCCATTTGAAGATACAAAGTTGTCTGAAGTTGTGCTATCATTTGAATTTGTCATGGATCGATTGCTACTACTATTATCTTGTGCATTCACAATGTTTATGCCTGGAACAATCATCAATGATAATATCAACAATGTAGGAATTGAAAATCTAGAATCAATCTTTTTATTGTGTTGGAAGTCCATGTTTGATAGTAGTCTTTGAAATATTTTAATATTGTTTATATCTGAATGGCTGTGTTCATTTAACAATATTTGTTCCAGAAGGAGTTCGAAGCGATGCAACCAGAAATCCATTCGTCTACGACTGCACGTATTCATACTTAAGAGAAATCGATATGATTGAAATCATTTGATATAATAAAATACGAACAAAATAGTCTGATCTATGGATCGGAGCTATTGGGATACGGTTCAAGGTTGAATTGAATCCCAACGCTTTATTGAACGGGGACTTACTAATAAATTGATCTTGTTGCTAATGTTAACCAAGAAGTAGAGACTGAATCATATGAAATAACGGATGCATGTTTTGATTCTGAAAATTTGTTGTCAGTGAAAAACGCCGCATTATTTACTAATTTGTAATTGATTAATGTATTTGACGTTAAATCGAATATATTTAAGTAAAAAACCGATGTACAAAACATTTCAAATCCCAGTGATTCTCAAAATGAGAACTGTTTTGACAGTTGATTCATGATTGTCTATGGAATTACGGATTGTCAAAACACACCAATAAGAAAGTCGCGAACACTGTGCTAGTACTAGTGGAGGCAATTCCAGTATATCCCATTCCTGCGGGTAACGAAGCTGAGATGAGGGGACCATAATAAGTAAATGAAAGGCTCCCCCTGTTAAGATTATACCCTCCAGTCCACATCAGGTCGCCAGAATTACATTGCATATTGACATTGAATGATTCGCCATTTTGTAGTTCAACTGATCTACTTGTTGTGTAAAATTGTGAGCCATTAAATGCCTGTGGTCCAGGTGGTCCCTGTGGACCCGTTAAACCCATTAAACCAGTTTCTCCTTGAGGGCCTTGTTGACCTTGCGGACCTTGGGAACCTACTGCCCCCTGCGGACCTTGGGGACCTGAGTTACCCATGGGTCCAGTTGCACCTGTATCTCCCTTTTCTCCTTGAAGGCCCTGTGGTCCTCGTTCTCCTGTAGCCCCAGGTGGTCCCTGTGGTCCTCGTTCTCCTTGAAGGCCCTGTGGTCCTCGTTCTCCTGTAGCCCCAGGTGGTCCCTGTGGTCCTCGTTCTCCTTGTGGACCAGATGGACCTTGTTCACCGGGAACCGATGCTCCTATGCCTTGACCAGATAAGTTGTTACAACTTAATGAAGTACTGTCGCCAGACACACACATGCTATTCTGACTATTATGTTGGGAACTTGATTCCTTTTGAGAGGCTTCATTGTCGCCTGGTCCATTTTGTCCTAAAGTATTGCCTGATTGAGCAAAAACATAAGTGACATTAGATATTTCTGTTGAAACAAACATACTTGCAACGCCTAAAACGGTTAATAACACAATTCTGTAACTATAAATCATATCGTTAATCTTCTGGAATTCAAGTTAAGGATTTTATAGAAATTACATTAATAAATTCACTTATCAAATCCTTGGTAGTCATGATTTGTAAATATTGGTAAAACAATGCAGCAACATAACACTACAAAATATTATTTTTTCAAACTTGAAGATTTGAATTGTGATTTCTTTTTTCTGATGTTATTAATTAGCAATATCACACAATATCTATTATACCAGAATGTGATTGATCAAAAAAAAATTTATGAATTCAAACTATGTTTTTGTTTTAAAATTTGGTTAATGTTTTTAAAGTATGTTAAATTCTATTAATATTTGATTAATTGATACAGGAAGATAGAAAGGACTATAATGACAATGATTAATTATCCTCATGCGTGGGGATTAGTAACAAATTTGAATATATTATTGGATGCCGGTTGTACAATAGTCAGGTCAGTGTCTAATTTGGAGATGGTAATTACAGATTGAACATATATCGTGTTTAAAAATAATGTAATTAAGCCTTGATTATTATTGTAGCTGTTAAAAACAATTTTGCCAAGATAATATTATAGATTATATGAGTAAGATTAACCGTTCAAATAGGAAAAAGAATCCATATAGAAATAGCGTGAATAAAACATATGATATAGTTTCACTTGGACTTCAGAGTGAGTTATTATGGTTGATGACTTACCAACCCTTTAATAAATTTGCAATTAACAATTGTAAAACAAGAATAAATGGCTTGAAGAATATGAAAAAGCCTACAATATATCTTCAGATTTTAGTGAGATATTTTCATTGTAGATCAGAAGATTATTACTATTTTAGCGATCATTTAGTTTGGGAGCGCAGGGACACTGGTTTCCAAGGTTGAAAAGAATCAAACATTAAGCCCATACATAATGATTTGAAGGAATATTATTTCATAAGTATTAACAATACGTTGACTATTAGAATAAGTCGCAATTCCTAATGATTCGTCAAAATCTACATCTGAATCAGAATCTTTCATTTCGATTGCCAATGAAAAGTTGAATCTACAAAATGCGGCCTATTTTTTTTTGTTAATTTGGCATTTTAGTGTAATCAATGGTTTTTCTTTTAGGTGGTGCTCTCCAGCCGGCCCACAAAATATGCGGATATTCTTCCAGCAGAATTTGCATCTCCTCTGATATGGAGTTTTAATGGGCTTTGAACATACATTGTCACTGGAGAACCAAACTGATGATACTTGCCTACCCCGAAAGTCCCACCAAAATTTAATGGTCTAGATGCAAAATGAATTGGCAAATATATATTCTGACGATTTGTGTCATCATATGCCCATATAGCATCAGGAATATCATTCTGTCCAACTACAAATACTCCAGAAATGTGTTCAACAACAAAAATCTTTTCGGTTGGAACAGGATCGGTATCAGCTATAACAGCAGTAGTTGATATATTGATACCATTGTCATTAAAAGCATTCAATTGGAAGGGCTCAATCACCATTACAATACAATTCTAGAGGTTTCTTATAAAGCAAATCAAAGGATGTATTCTCTACTTATCTATGAGTTGAACACCATATTTGAAGTCTTGGGAATACCCTTCAAGGTTGAATAGAATTTAGAATTAATTCGAGCAGGCGTTTGAAAGAGGGTCAAATCCCCCCAGTGATCATAATATCATTACTAAATATTATAACAATTAGTTTGGACGCGTGGGGATACGATTCAATATTGAATATAATCCACCATCTATCGATATATCGAGTAGTAACAGGGTCAAAACCTTTGGGATGCAAATGGTGTTAATGGGTAAGGATAGAGGTATGGTGTCCAAATCAAACTTGTCAATATATAAATATCAAAACAACCTTGCATAAAATCATTATCCTGTATGGCTAAATTCATATGAACTTAGGCAAAAATATTATTTATATACTAAGATTTTCACACACTGATATGCCTACTGGGTTATATTTTCCGTATGTATCACATGAATCACTAAGAACACTAAATTGTGCTATGTTACTATTCAACGAAATTTATGTGATAAATCCATTTGAAGTTTCAATAGATGTGGCAGGTAATTATAGAGAATATGAAGAGTTCTTTACAAAACAGCGAATAGAATTCATGTATTCTAAGATAAAGTCCATTCCGCTGGTTAAATTACTATTTAGTAATACTAAAGACGAAGAGCTAAGTTTGAGCATTATTGCCGATCTGTTTGATACAGAATATATCAATATTTGTAGAACATCTGGTTTATCTTCTCCATTTAGAATGAGTATTGGTCGGATATCTAATCCTGAATCAGACGTCGTTCATCGAAAGTATTATGTGAATTTACCATCTGTAGCTGATGGACAAGAATTCCAGGATCGCATTCTTAAAGGATTGATAAGTCGTGATGAGTATGACAAAGAGAAATTAAGGTATTTACGTTGTTCAGATGAAAGAAAATTTGTTTACGACAGCAAAGAAAAATTCAAAAATATCACCTTGCCTTTTGAATATGCTCAATCGCTAATGATTAATCATATCCACATCGTTAGAAAAGAATTAGAATCGAGAATAGTGCTATTTACTGAAAAAAATATGGAACACAGGATTTTAAAATATAAATTCTCAAGTCCAGATAATGAATCGGATCCGATTTCAAATAAAGATACAAGGAGTTTAGTACAATTAGAACATAAGGTTTCAGTCGAAGTTGGGACATTTAATCTTCCTTTTTTGTATGACGCCAGTAATAACTGCTTAATTGATTGCTATTTCCAATATAAAGAGATATTTAGTAAATTCAAACAAAAAATGACCGACATTTTGGACGAAATACAATTCAATGTATGGGATGAAAAACTACATAAAAATATTCAAAATCAGCTTGAACATATTATGAAACCATTAATACATGACATAGATAACTGCCTTTACGCATACGTAACCAATTTATCCGCCAAATCATCTATATCAGTTAAGATCAAGACAGCTAATATAACAATAACAGTTATTCCTTTTATGGTTAAAAGAGGTTCAATACTCTTAATTTCTAATATTAAATCACATATTAGTAACACAAATTATGAAACTTTGAAAATTAAGAATTCTGTGATATTATTAATTGAGTATTAGCTCAAAATATTAGTATCAACTTCTACGATACTAATTTAAAAAAATCTAGTTGAAACCTCTCGATCGAGGAATAGGGGGATCATTGAAAAAAAATAATATCTAGTTGAGCTCTATTATGTGCTTCCATTGTACGAAGTTAGTTTTTGTTTGTTTTACTATATCATCTAATTTTTCGACTAGACCAATAATATGATCTATATCCTTCTCAACTTCCTTACGGTTATGTGTACTGCTACACAGCATGCTTGCATGAGTTGAAATACTGTCAAGTTGATCGGATAATTCCAAACATATTGCTTCTTTTCTATCTATTTCTGAAATCAACATCATTTCCCTCCTTCCTACTTTGATCTAATGGCGTCCTGATAATCGGTAAAATGTTTTTTTGCTCCCTGGAACGATGTTTCAACTTTTTTAAATAAGGATTGTATCTGTTCTATGTTTTTTTCAACCTCAGCACGATCATGTGTTCGTTCGTTTAGACGATTTACAGTAGAAGTTAGTTCATCTATCATATTGGACATGCCAGAGCAAGCTGAAGCTAGTCTGTCGTTCCGACTATTACTATCCATTTATGTCTCCTCCGTACCGTAATTTATTCCAAATTCATTAGTTCCAACAGCTTTTCCTATACCAATCTCTACCGAGTATGAAGCACTACATCCTGAATTTATTATCCGCATATGGGAAATTTCTGGTCTTACCTTTGAATTTATTGACAAATCTTCACTACGTATTTTATCTCCATAGGCATTGTGAAAATAGGTGTGCCAAAAGCCATGATCTAGATCCACTGTTATTGAGAAAAAGTTATTCATTCCAGGGTTCCAGTTTATTCCAAGATATTCATAGTTTATTCCATCTATAGAGACTTCGAATTGGTATTTAGGGCCGTACCTAATGGATGCAAGTATTTCATTTAATGTGTTTTCTACTGTCCAGCAAACTCCATATTCCTCCAAATTCTCCAATGGTTCTGCTTGTCTACAACAGTGTAGTCGTATCACTCCCCTGTTAAATACTCTATTGGGTAAAACTACGAATTCACTGCCCTTCGGGAACTTTAAAATATATTCTCCATCAAAAGGAAGTCCAGGCAATGGTTTGAAGAAGTTGCGAATCACTGATGGTGTTTTATTTATGGATATCCATCTTCCGAATTCAGGTTGACTCACAAGGGGACCAACCGGAGATTCAAATGTTTGACGATATCCTATATTTTGTTCTTTCTTATCAACCGTTTGATATTGCGGTTGGAGTAAAGAATAATCATTTATCATTACCATTTAATAATAACCAGACTTTAAAAGGGGAATGCATTCAATTGGTTTTTATATCAAAATATTAAAGCATTGTAAATATGGAAATAGTAAATTATTCATTTATTTAGCTTTTTATTAATACGTAATTCTTAAGTCCAGTTTATGTCAATCTAATCATAACTTAGAATTAGTTATAAATACAATCATTTAGTATCATAATTGTTGAACATTTGGGTTATAAAATGTTGCTTGTCGGGGATTTAAACGCTAATGCTGCAGAAAAGGTATTAGTGACAATAAAATGGTGTATTGATAATGTAGTCTATTTTTTTATTACAAAATGAAAAATATTTCCTTCTTTTCTCATGTCCATTAACTGATAACCGGCAAAGCTGGACCATCTCATATACGTTTGAAGATAAACATCGGTACTAGCATAAGGATTGTCTGAAACCAAATGAACTACTTTACCACTATCAAGAGATGTCATTAGATCATCAAGTTTTGTCAGCACTGCACTGCACTCTGAACCAAGTTCAATCATTTCGATGTCAGGGGCAGTTTAGAAACAAACGAACATTTAATTGTCTTATTATCTTGCGAACTGTTTCTTCAATGTCAATTATATTTTTAAGTTCATTTGTATTTTCTGACAAAGGCTGTATCGCCATTTTGACGATCCATCCTTCTGTATAAGGAAAATCATTAGTCAGTTTTGGATCCTTGATTATTCTCTCGTTAATTTTTAATATTCTTCCATTTACTGGGGCCCTGATAACCCCAAAGTATCGATCACTTTCTAATGTTCCTATACTTTTTCCTTTGTAGATCATGTTATTAATTGACTTTAATCTTATCTTCAAGATTCTTCCGGCTAAAGAAGTAAGAATAGGTGTTATACCAATAATTGCATTACCACTTTTAGTACTTCCATCATCCTCTAGCACCTTAATCCAAACGAAATTTTCAATGTCATATAAAATGTCATCTGGGAATTGGCAATATTCAATCTGCATACTTTACTATAATACTAAATTTAGTTATTTAACATTCAGAAGAAAATAAGAAATTAAGTCTGGAAAAACGGTGTCGTTATAAACATTCTATATTTTGAAAATAAATTTCAGAATATTTCTTAATATATTTATTTGATCGAATTGTTCTAGATATTGATCATGAGCTTTGAATATCTAAAATTAACTGGTGTATCTTATGGATTTACCTATCATGATTTTGTAGTCGAGGGAGTCAATTTGACGATACCAAGAGGTCGGTTTGTTTCTATAGTAGGTCCTAGTGGCTCTGGAAAAACCACTTTATTAAAACTAATGTGTGGAATTTACGAACCTTGGAATGAGATATCGAGTATATTTGCAATGACTGTGATTCTATTTTCTATTATCCGTCTGTTGGATATGTTCCACAGATAGAAACCATTGATTGAATTTTCCAGTTTCTAGCAAGAGGTCATAGCGATGGGATCATGGAACTACAAAAAGTTTACCTTCCATGGATTGATAAAAAATTGAAAAAATCAAATAAAAGATACTTTAAGAATATTGGGATTAAGTGGATACGAAAACGACACATTCGAGCACTTTCGGAGGAGAACAACAACGTGTCTTTTTGGCAGGGCATTGATTAGAAACCCTGATGTTCTCATTTTGGATGAGCCAACAACGGCCCAGATTATGTATCAAGAGAAAAATATTTGATATATTAAAAACACTCAGCAACAATGGTATGACGGTAATTTTATCCACTCATGATATAACTCACATCGCCAATCGTTCTCCTGGGTTATTTGTTTTAATAAATATGTGATCGCTGAAGGTCATCCACAAGATGTTCTTAAAGAAGATAACCTTCTAAAAACATATGGACTTGATCACATTAAAGAATGGATGAAGGGTACGTTGATCGCTTATTTTATTTAGACATAGTATGTTATTATTCTTTGCACATTTACAAAATGAATTCTGAATGGTATGATTTAGCGTTGTCAGAATCAATTAAGAATTGGCTGATAATGAAAAAGTGGGTGAGGATCTAATATGACTAAAGCACAGCATGTTTCTGTAATTTTTTCGGCGCCGAAAAATTAAAAAGACTAAGCAATAGTTTTCTCTTGTTTGTGTTTCTCCCTTATCAATTGATCCACTTGATCATGTAGCAAATGCTTGTGATGTAACAAAATTTCATACACCATCCAATTCTTCACTCTATTACTGAGTGATCTGGAATCAACGCTTTGATTCGAGCAATCATCGTCAAAATCAGAAAGTACACTACCTAGCTTTATCATCGCTAACCTTAAAATTGAAATAGACTTATTCATGGCTTTGACACTAGATAAGTCGTATTCATTTTTGCTGATGGATTGATTATATTGATAAAGTCGATCAAGATTTTCTGATCTGATTCTGTATTCGTTTAATAGATTACGTGTTTGTCTTAAATTCAGATTCTTATTCATGATTAATTTCAATAGTTCAGATTGTTTTGATTTATCCCTAACGATTAAAAGCTCTTCCGCTGTGCTAGTGCTCAAATCCGATGAATTAATTGAATCCATTACGTCAGGAGGCAATTCTAAGAGTCGAATCTTTTTTGTAATGTAGCTAATGCTTTTTCCAGTTCTATTAGAAAGTTCAGTAGCACCACCCCAGCCTATGGTAGATACATATTTCGCAAATGCCTGTGCTTCCTCGGCGGGATTCAAGGTTTTTCTTTGTATGTTTTCCATTAGCGAAACCTCGAATGCATTTTTATCATCTAATTCCACTATCTGACAAACTATTTTTCTACATCCTAATATTTTACATGCCAGAAATCTCCTGTTTCCTGCAACAATTTCATACGATTCACTCTTCATTCTAACTACTATTGGATTTAACAATCCTTTTTCAGAGATTGATTTAGCCAATTCGTCAACTTCATCCATTTGAGAAAAACGGAGTGGATTTTCACTTGGGATAATACGCGAAATATCAATATCTTCAATTATTCCATGCAATTGATTGGAAATGGGAGCAATTTTCAAATTACACCATTAATAAATAAAGTAAGTCTTATTTACATATTGCTTTCATACACTTTCGAAAATCAAAATACAATTCAAACGTGATAACATTTTTTTTAATTGATTAGTATCATTATTATATATAAATCGACCTTTAAAAAAAGGTTCAGATAATCATACATAAATACTAGTTGATTGAACTAAAGAAAAAAATTGAAATACTTGTCTACATCGGATATTATCTTTGCATTCTAACTAAATGTCATGGAATTAAATACAATTTTCTTAATATTTCGGTTACTATGATGAGATAAAATAATGGGCTCATAGGTATATGATTTAAGGTTGAATAGAATCTGGACTTAATGACGTGAGTGTTTTGAAAAGTTCAAATCCGGCGATTCATGTTATCATCACCAAATACAGGATCATCCACCCCTTTTCAATCATTTTGAAAGTAAATGGAGAGAAGACTAATAAACCAGACTTTTGATTAGATTCATGGATATATATTGGATAACCAAGAAATACAGGTCACTTTGGATCGTTACTGGGAGGCGACCATGGCTCTCGATTTAGAGAGAGTGGATGAATTTAATCATGAGGATATAGTGGTTGAGTTTCCACAGTCCGGCGAACGAATCCTGGGTAAACACAACATACGCGAACTCAGGGCACATTATCCCGCTAAAGTTACATTCAAGATTCTGCGGACTCGAGGAGAAGGAAATCTCTGGATAACTGAATTAATTATCACCTATGATGGGCGTCCTGTTAACGTGGTTAGTGTCATGGAGTTCAAAGATGGAAAGATTGCACACGAAACGCATTACTATGCAGATCCATTCGAACCACCTGAGTGGCGGTCTCAATGGGTCGAGAGGATTAAATAACCAGGTCTTATGATCGTGTGGGGATACAATTCAAGGTTGAATGGAGTCTTTAGATCGCATATTAGTACAATAAGATGTAGATAAAATAATCAACCCTTCATACTATTTGAAAAGATTAGATCATAATATTAATAATTTGATAAATACCAACTTGATGAAATTTGTAACATCCAGATTCATAATAAATCCTTTTGAAGTGATCACTTTTTAATTATTTCAAGTTCAGACGGGCTCCAAAGACTTTCAAATATTATTTCATAAGTATTAACAGTGGATTGACTATTAGAATAAGTCGCAATTCCTAATGATTCGTCAAAATCTACATCTGAATCAGAATCTTTCATTTCGATTGCCAATGAAAAGTTGAATCTACTACAAGACGGAATGTGGAGATATATGTGGCAATAAATATGGCTTTCCCTTAAGGCATTGCTCGCTATCGAATTTATTCAGAAAGTTCAGTATGTGAACAGATATGATTCAAATTGAAAAGATAGAAATGCGAAATGAATCGACAGTTTTTTAGTTAATTAGTGAGCAATTCAACCAACTCTATAAAATTGTCGGTCCACCTCGCATACACATGAACTCGGCTTAGCATGTAAGCGAGTCCAAATATATAATAACAATTATTCTAAATTAAAGTTTTTTATTTTTAGCTGGATTGAAATTGAAACATTTGAGCCTCAATACCTTCAAGTTTAGCAACAATAGCCAATTTTTTAGATTCTTCTATTAAAGAAAGTCCTTGGTATTCTAGAAACACTTTTCCGAATATTCAATGAATCGCTAGTAGAATTACAACGTAAGTATAAATATCATTTGTTGATAATTTTACAAATATCAAATATGGAATTGTAAAATTTTGATAATGATGCTAGTTTTGTGCATAATCATATATGATAATCCAAAGCTCATATTGATCAATTTCGACTATGAAATATCCTTTAGTCGTTAATCTGTGCTACGACGGAGCATGGGTTTAGTATCGTTATCTATTATAAGATCATTTAGTTTGGGCGCGTGGGGATTAAGTTCCCAGTATAATAGGGTTTGAATGAAATTTCATGATACATGATCTAATTGAATTAAACAGAGATAAAGATCTAAAAAACTAAATGCTATCATAGTTATCTTGATTGAGAATGTAAACTAGAGGGATAGAGTGTGAATACAATTTAGTATAGATGGGACTATTTTAGACGTGTCGAGTTCTCATGTGATCCACTGGTATTAAATCCTCCTAGCTGTTCGCTATGAGCCGTATCACCATGCTGCAATGATTTTTGATGTATGGCGCCTTCTTCTGGCGCTTCTTGCCCACCACCACCAGACCATTCAATCCCCGCATTAGCTTTTTGTTGGAAGATCGGGATAGCCCAAACAAACGTACCAATTAATACTATTGTTACTGTTGTTAGAATGATTGCATTCATTGTTGTTACCTTCCCATATCCTTTCATGTACGTTGTTAACGAACCAGTAAAATTTAAAGATTCAATTGTATACTGGTTAGTTTGTCACGCTGTGATTCTAGTCCTATTTATTCATTCAATCATGCAATAAAACAGCATATAGATATTTTCTGTAATATGTGATACAAATTTGACTTGAATAATTTACTCTATTTGAATCCAAAACAATAAGACACCTATAGATCTAGTTATTGAACCGGTTACTATGTGAAAATTAGTATGAACGGAATTGGAAAAATGGTTTAGTAATGGATATATTACAAGTACAAGTTCAGAATGTGCTAAAATAAATCATAAAAACAATAATTGCTAGAGATAATGATTTTTGTCTCCTCTAGTATTGCTAGAGTTCAAATCCGAAAATAATGGGCAAGAATCCTCGATCCCTTATGTATATGAATTCCAATATTATAACCCTAAGACACTACGTTGCTACCCTGTCTTATTCTGCTTATTGTTCTTGCCCGATACCATATTGCCTGATTTAGAGAGGGATCAAGAAAAGGACAAAGAAAGTTAAAAGATCTTTCAGCTCTAGTCAGGTTTAACATTTCATATCGACTAATTCTTGTAACAAAAATTTAATTAACTTTCAATTCGGATATTGTTTAATGTAAATCCTAAATAATGTTTAACTATCTTTCATGGGTCCATTTTTTGAAATTTGAAATTAAGGTTATGATCTTATCTGTTTGTTGATTTTAATCTTAGTTAGTTTGTCAAGTATTGAATATGTATTGGCTCAATCAGGTAACTCTTTTGATCAAGATGGTAATAAAACATCTCAATCAGAGGATAGTACTCAATAATTATAAATTATGAAATACATTTAATATACTCCCAATCAAATTCCATTAAAGAATTCTTTCAAATCCAGTAATATCTTGAATTACTATTAAAAGCATGAGAATTGTTCTATTAATACTTACTTCTTTTACATTGTTACTAGGACTTGGGTTTACTATGCAATTTCAGCCGGTTTTATCACAATCGATAGGTGGGATAAATTTTGGTTCTATCCCTGGTTTTGATGTCATCAAAGGGCCTAAAGGTGATAAAGGAGATCCTGGTCCTACGGGACCTCAAGGGCCAGCAGGTGCTACTGGTGCAAGGGGTCCAGCTGGGCCTCAAGGCGAGAAAGGTGATACAGGTGATACAGGTCCTATGGGACCTGAAGGAGATGTGGGTCCACAGGGACCAGCAGGTCCAATCGGATCGCAAGGTCCGCAAGGTGATACTGGAGCAACGGGAACGCCAGGACTAAAAGGGGAAACGGATCCTGAAGGACCACAGGGACCAGCAGGTATGAAAGGCACCGACGGAGATCAGGGTCCAAAGGGTGATACTGGAATTCAGGGACCAGCAGGTCCAATCGGTCCAGAAGGTCCAAAGGGTGATACTGGAGCAATAGGAGGTATAGGACCACAGGGACCAAAGGGTGATACTGGAGAAACTGGACCAATGGGGCCAGCAGGGCCACAAGGACCACAAGGGTTGCCAGGAACACAAGGCCCGTTCTATCAGAAGTTAATAACGCTTAAACCTGGAGAAAGGGGTTGGGACAACATTACAGGTGGGTTGCTTGATTTGACAGATCTCATTACTCTTAATGATGGATCTAAGATTCGTGATGACATTTTATTTAATGGAAATACTTGGATTGATATCAAGAATGGATTGGCTCAGATATCCTGCGACTTTCGAATCCTGAATGTGAATCCCCCTTCTTTTCCAATTCTTCCCATGCTGGTTGCAGATTGTGGTGGTACCCTATTCACGCATCCTCTTACGATCTTGGCGTCTTCTCTTAATCCTCTTACTCCATAGTTACCTTGATCAATATACTCCTATTCGACGATTCGATATCACTGACTCATTTGCCTTATAGACGAGTAATTTAGCAATGATTTCTAAATTATCTACGTTATCATATCTAGTATCATTAAGGTTGGGCGCGTGGGGATACGATTCAAGGTTGAATTGAATCCCAAGATTAAAAAGACAAATTAATCAACAAATATTCGTAATGGAGATTATCTCTTTACCATTCACATCTTCTACAGCAAATCTGTATCTGTTGCAGGTCAATCATTCGAGACGACGGTTAAGGTTAAAGGACCTCCCAATTTGTTACTAAAATGTAATGAGTTTCAAAGTGGAACGAATCTAGGGCTAGTGGATTGTACTGGTCAATCCAAAGAAGGTCTATTGGAAAGGGATTTTGATGTTGACATCTTGTTTGAAACCAAACCCATTTATCTTTCCAGTATCGAATATCAGCAACCAACAATTTGCAACCAGGGCATACAATTTGGGGGTGTAAGGATTGTCGGGTGGTTATAGGATTCTAATATTATTGTCTAAACATTTGTAAAAATCTTACATTCACGATGCCCAATCCAATTGATAGGTATCCTTAAATATGAACTTGAAGCCCTGGTTCAATAATGAAAATCCATGCTATTAATTCTCATGCAAAAAGTATATGAATTTAGACTCTTCATCATCTAAAGAATGGATGTAAAGATAGTGGCAATGACAATGTTGATTATTCTTGTTACAGTTGTTTTTGTCTTTGTTTCTTTATTTCTCCTTCCATAACGACATCCGCTTACGCACAAGGTAATTACGGTCTCAAGACGTTCGAAAGTAGGGATTTAGTAATTGATCTAGGAAATGGATTAAAGACTGAAGCCCAGCTTACATTTCCTTTAATAGGAGAGGCCCATTTCCTGGTGTCACTCCTTGTCCATGGTTCTGGCGTAGCAGACAAGGATTATTATGTAAATAGCAAAATTGCACCATTTAAACAAATATCCCAGTATCTTTCCGAACGTGGATTTGCGGTATTAAAGTATGATAAGAGAGGAGTAGGTCCAAACTTTACTGTTGCAGATGCTAATGTATGGGAAATGTAACATTTGATGATCTAAAACAAGACGCAGAGAGAGCATTAGATGTTTTAGTTAGCAGCAGAAGTAGATCAATAATGTAATAATAGGCCATAGCGAGGCACTACCATACCAATGCACCATTGATAATCCTCAAAGTAAAATATAGTTTTGATGGGAACGGCTGCTAACAATATACGTGATCTAGTTTACTTTCCTGGCAGTAACTGTACTCTACTATATGCTCAAAGGTTTTGAATCGCAATAATACTGGATTAATATCAATATCAAAGAGGTGATGTCACGAATCCATAATTTCTTATTAGGAATTTACAATGCTTTTAAATACTCTTACTACAAATGAGACCAATATGCGATTTAAATTCCTACAAACATAGCAAAACAATGCATTTGAAGATGGATATATGAGTATCAAAAATGAACTAAAACAGAAACTGATAGAACAAGCTGAAGCACTCTCAACTATAATTCCCGGTAAAAAATGTATTGAAACAGGTGGATGTCCTTTATGGCTTAATTCACAGTATGCATTACAACCAAATATGGACATAATCGGCAATGTCCCTCACTCTGTTAGCATTCTAATACTGCAAGGTGGCAATGATACTGCAACACCACTTCAGCAGGCCTTTTTGTTGCAACAAGCGCTAATAGATGCAAAACATCCTGATCACACATTGATAACTTATCCAAATCTAGGTCATGGATTCCATCGACAATCTGAATGGATGCCTGTTTTAGAAGGCATACAGTCATACGTATTGGCGGACCTTTTCTCATGGCTTGCAGATCATTCGGGATTTTCAGGAAATGCTACCGTTATCAACTTTAATGCCAGTAGTATGGAACCAACATTTAAGAACCCATCGTCATCAAATAATACAAATGACCAACTGATTTAGAGATAAAATCGCTGAAAAATTTTGGAATAATGTTTGAATCCTATAGATTGTAGTATTATGGCAGCCATCAATTTAAATCCTATTAGCAGAAGTGAATCCGCTCTGATATTGACTTATTTATGATACACTATAGAAAGACAAGATAACCAGGACAGTTAATAAAGATAAAAGTCATCGATAGTTATAATCTCTGATTGGGATCTGAAGCGTATGTCAAAGATCTTAGAATTCTCTGCTCCATCGCTCGAAAGAATTAAAACCATTGAGACGGGAAGTAAGGTCATGACCAGATTTGGATAATTATCAATGTATGTGATCAGGATGTTTGATAGACTTACCAAAAATATTATGATCGTATCATTAAGGTTGGGCACGAGGATACGGATAAGGTTGAATAAATCATGGTCCCATGATGAAATCAATTGAAAAGTAATAATCTTATCTTTAGAAATGCTAGATGGTAAAAGACAAAACAAAAGTATTCAAATAAACAAAACTATCATAATATTATTCACTCTAATTTAAAAGTGATTTAAATAAATAGTCATTATATATTCTAATTCAGTCTCTATTTTGTGTAAAACCAAACGATTTGTTTTAACAGTCTTTAGTATAGTTCTAACCTTATCAAATTGGACTAGTCTCTCGTTCAATTTGCCATATTATACCATAGCCCAAAATACAGGATTAGCACAATATGGTAGTAACGGCGAAGCAGATCAAGACATTGAACAATTACAAGAATCAAAGCAAAATAATCAGGCGCTATATCTGGAGAGGATCCATTGCATCTGGCAATAATCTGCACAGTCAAACTATGAATAATATAGATGCAAACTCTGTTATGGTATTGATTGTCAAAATGAAGGATTAGGGGGAGGTCCTCTAGGTTTTACTGCTCTTTATGCATTTACTTTTGACGATCAGGGTCTAAGACCTTCCAATATGTTGCTAACCGTGACGGATAGCAGCGGACAGAAAGTTTTAAAGGCAAACTGATATAGCCGGAAACATAATTCACTTTTTTGATCCTAATCCTAGTCCGCCCTACCTATTTTATCCAAATTACATATACAAATACTGGGATAACTAAGGATGTAGTAACAGTGGAGGGAAATTTTGCCCTACTTTTGGACTGATAGACCTAGACGTGCGAAATTACCGAAAGAAATGTATTTGAATGCGTAGGAGAAGCGCATACAGCACAATACCGCTTAATAATCAAATAAGGGTAAGTGTAACATCTAACTAAGCCTACAATATAATACCACAATTTTGCCTGAATCAATATTCAGATCATACTGATCCTTTTTCAATATAGTCATATCCTGAACTTTCTTCGACAATTGTGAACTTCTACCAAATGTGGCAACCTTATTATCGACAATCTGATTACAATATAAATATAAAGATTACATCAAATAATTAGATATGGATCATTATAATTATTTAGTATCAATTGGTTTGGGCGCGTGGGGATTAGCGATATCGGTATTCTAAATGGGATTCTATAATTAATAACAATATGGTATACTTGAACTTTATGTATAAAGAGAAACCATATTTCAAAATATTATTCCGATTATGAAAGTTCTACGTACAAGTCTGCAATCAAAGTCAAAAATTATATCTTAATGGATGTTTTTGTCAGTACCTGATAGATATTCTGGGCTATTCTTTGACTGTTTGTCAATTTATAGCAGTCATAAATACTTCCATCATCTTTGTCAACCACACAAACACAAGTTTCATTGTATCGATTAAACTAGACGGTACAACTATTCCTAGGTGTATACTGTTCATCCGGGCTATCAGGACTTTCACCAGCACATTGCGTCAATTAAATCGATATTGTCTCGTGAATATTCCGGATATTCTTTGTATGTAAAAAAAATCCGATAGTCATTGGGTCCATTTCCTGAGCTGTCAATACCAATTCTACTATAAAGTGTCCTTGAGCGTAAGTAGTAGAACTACAAGAACTAGAGAAATCTATATATTGCTGATACAATCTTCTCCCTTTATCATGTTGACATAACAATACCTCTATTATTAATATTCAAACATGAATGATTCCCAAAAAGCATATCAGAACATACCTCAAACTTGGATATTAAGAACAACAAAAGAGTACAAAATCAGATTATTTTATTATTACCCAAACCTTTCCTATTCTATTAATTCAGATGCCAAGTATGTATAACAATAAATAATTGGCGATTTTTTAAATCTGTTACAGAATACAGTTTTGTATTTTTGAGAACATAGATAATACATGGATAAAATGGTTATATAGTAGTCACCGTATTGTTTCCGTTATACAATCATGATAATGGGTTCTAACAGCAAAAATGCATATGTTTGCACCTCCAATTATGGAAAGACGTATTGAAGGAAAACAAGAGATAATAGAATTATGAGTAATAATGTAATTTTCTCATCTGATTATTTGAAATTAGTATGTGACTTTAAGTCGATTTTAAATTATGATTGCAACAGTGGAGAATATAAGAAATGAATCCAAAAGTTGCGGTTAGTTTCATAGTTTTGACATTAGCCATGATGCTATCTGCTAACCCAGCCATGGTAATGCCATCTAATATCTTTGCTAGTTCATCAGATGGAGGTAGTTCATCAGATGGAGGTAGTTCATCAGATGGAGGTAGTTCATCAGATGGAGGTAGTTCATCAGATGGAGTAGTTCAGATGGGAAGATGATGAAGCTCAGCAGAAAATGAACAGACAGAGGCAGGGCTGGAATCTGGAGTAACAGAAGAATATGAAACTGAGTCAGAACTTGTAAATTGTCCCGGACGGCAGTCAAGAGCCAACGAAGAATGGGAGACAGGGACAGGTATAGGGATTACTACCGAGACTCCCACCTCCGCAACGTTACTTTTACCTATTTTGAAACAGGGATTTAGATAAAGATAAAACAACACTTTTTCCAGCCCAATAATCCTGTTTGCCAATCTAATCCTGTCGATCCAACTTGTAAATCATCAACAGTGCTGCTACAACAAATAGGAGCACCCATTCAAAATACCAGACCAACAACCACTACCCTTCCACAACAACTATGCCATCAACAACGGGAAACAACAACCGAAATACCACCGCCACTCTTCTAACTCCACTAGAACAACATAGTGACTTAGATGGTGATTAGTTTAATGACTCTAAAGATAACTGCTTTAAACCCAAACCCTGACCAAAAGACTCTGATAATGATAATATAGCCGATGCATGGATATGACACTCAAATGGTCCTGTAACAGGACCAACGACACCAACAGGCCAAACAGATGGCACCACATCTACAGGAGAAATACCAATGCGGCCTGACGGAAATGTCCAACTGGAACCACTTGACTAAGGTAATGTAGGTGTATGTAGGTCCAGGTAATACCCAGACTACAAATACATTACGAACCAACAATGTCAACAACGTCAAAAGAAGAAAGCACGATAAATCCAGATATCATGCCCACCAGGACCTCATATCGTAGGATTTGGTGGAAAGACAGGGTCGAATGCTCCTAGTGGTCTAAAGTATTTCCTTGATGACCGCACTGTTTTCAACTACAACTCTGGCTCCTACTACAACTCTTGGCTCCTACTACAACAACTGACAAACCTTGTGCTGACCCAAATTCAAGTGAATGTGCAGGAGTTTTGTAAGACAAGTCCAGGTAACCTTGTCTGTAGAGAAAAACAGGCCTAACACCATGCCCATCTTACAACAACAGAGCTAGAGCACTCCATAATCCAGATGGATCATGCCCAACAGGATCCCATATCGCAGATTTGGTGGAAAGACAGGTTTGAATGCTCCTAGTGTCTGTGGTGCATTTTCGATGACCCACCAACTTCAACCACAACACCTGCTCCAACTCCAACAACAACACCAGTGATTCAATAATACGGTTGTATAGCCGAGCAGGTATCTTCCGAATTACCTACATGTGGAACTAATGTGGAAAATGATCCGAATTATTCTTGTTCTAAAGATACAGAAGGGTACTATGCAGGGCAAACGATATGTACCCGTGCTAGTGTATGGATTACCGATCCATGTTGGGATGACCCTAATTCTTTTGCCTGTGCTAACAAAATAGAATTCTGTAATAGCCATTCAACTGACAACAAGTGTCAGTATCAAACACCACCGCCACCAGTGACTCGTCAATACAATTGTATAGCCGAGCAAGCATCTTCCAAATATCCTACATGCCCAGGCGGTGTGGAAAACGATCCGTCATACCTTTGCTATGAGCAAGTCGGACAAACGATATGTACCCGTGGCGCATACGATCCTTGTGTGGAGAGCTTGGTGTCTCCTGCCTGCAAACTCGAACAAGACTTCTGTAATTCAAATCCAACAGACCCTCGTCAACTATGTCAATTAGGAGCTAGAGGTAACTGAGACAAAGATCCGTCTCTCAGACAGGATGCTGCAACAGCAACAGCAACAGCAA
>JARFXS010000162.1 GCA_029194465.1 Candidatus Nitrosocosmicus sp. | reverse complement strand
ATTAACTTCTTTAATCTTGGTAGATTGTAACCTAATTGAGCAGAAATAGGTATAATTTGATCCATGTTTTCAGTCACATTCAACTCTTTCATCTTGCTCTTTATTTCATTATTTTTTACCATGTCTATCTTATTTAAAACTAGTATGCATTTTTGAAATGGAATTTGCAATTTTGATAAGATTTCTAGTGAACTCATCAATTTTTTCTTTATAATGGGAACATCGTCAGTAAAATCAATTATCAATAAAATCACGTTAGCATAATTCAGTTCAGATAGCGTAGACTTGAATGCTTCGATCATGTATGGTGGTAGCTTACTAATGAACCCAATTGTATCTGATACAAGAACTTTCCTTCCTTCAATCTGCGAAGAACGAGTAAATGTTGTCAATGTTGTGAACAGTTTCGTACTGGTCTCCTTATTCTCGTTGGTAAGTATGTTAAACAATGATGTTTTTCCTGCAGAAGTATAACCAGTTAACGATATCAATGGAATACTGCTTGAGAGCCTTTGGATCCTATGGAGGGCCCTTTTTCTCTCCTCAGCTTGTAGTTTTTTCTTTAGCAATGTGGTTCTCCTCTTGATATCTAAAATGTGCACGTCCGCATCGTATTTTCCTAGTCCATAAAATCCAGGCTGTTCACCTAGCTTTGCAAGCCTTGCCTTCTCCTTTACTCTGACAATATCATATTTTAACTGTGCTAACTTTACTTGAATCTTTGATTCATTTGTTACCGCTCTATTTAGGAAAATTTCTAGAATCAATTTCTCTCTGTCCACAATGTCTATCTTGCACAATCTTGCAAGATTGTATTGTTGACTTGGTTTTAGTATTTCATCATATATGATTACGTCAGGTTTTAATGCAGCCACTCTCTCCTTGATCTCCTCTGCCTTGCCCTTTCCGACACCAAATCTAGAGCGGGTAATGTTTTTCTGGCTAATCACTTCTAGGATGGAATATCCAACTGATTCAGCAAGGCCTTTCGCCTCGGATAGGGCAAATTGGTTTGGATAAGTGATTAATATCGATTTCCTACCCTCTGAATACATTAATTTTAAATTTTCTATTCAAAGTATCCAATTTAAACCATCTACTCATATGACCGCCATTACTCTGAGGTTTTGATAATAAATATTTGGTAAAGTTAAATAATTTGTCTTAAATATTATATGTTGTTTGCAACTAGCATTAAGGAGAGTCAACGGCTATATAATCCGAAGATGTGCTTATGAAGATTTAAATTCGGTCATCAGCATCAATTTAAAGACTCTTCCGGAACATTATACCGAGTATTTTTTCGAGTCTCTTTTACGCGAAATTCCAGAAGCATTTATCATTGCAGAAATTAATAATGTGGTGGTAGGCTATATAATGTGCAAATTAGAATTTGGTTTCTCAAATTTTAGGAAACTCGGGTTCGTGAAAAAGGGGCATGTTGTATCAATCGCATTGTTGCAAGAACACAGAGGAAAAAGTATCGGTGAGGCATTGATGATGGAAGGAATCAACGGGGTATCAACAAGAAAGGGTGACGAAATATATTTAGAAGTTCGTACTAGTAATGGTCCTGCAATCTCATTATACCAAAAACTCGGATTTCAAATCAAATCTGTATTAAAATCTTATTATAGAGATGGGGAAGATGCCAACTTGATGGCTCTGGAAATAGCGTAAAAAAAACAAAGTTCTAAAACTATCTTTGTGTCAAAATATGAATTAAATATATGATATTTTGCTATATCAGTATGAATATTTTTGAGCCCTCCACCTTATTGGCTGTTTTCCCGTATGTTTTCATCTCCGCTTTTCCAATATTTGGGATAATATTGGTTACATATTGGCTGGTAAAGGACTGGAGATCAAAAATCAGAAAAAATTGATTTAATAGTATTTTTGGGTTTTAACTTCTTTTCTCATAATAATATCGATGATTGGTATGATGATTGGATTTCTTATCATTTTATGCACTGCCTATAATCAATGGATCTTTTGTCTTACCCCGTAAAATGAAACCATGAACATCATAGTCGTACCACATCCTTTAGAACCATTACTATTGTTCACCATAGAAAAACCATGTGCAGATCAGGTTCAATATCCTGTGTTTAAAAGATGTCCCGATAAACAAGCAAAGAAAGAACTGCATGTCTTTACTTTTTTATTTTCAAAATTTGTTCTTTGGAGAAAAAAATCCTATTAAAACCAACAGATAAGATTCTTCTAAAATGGACAATAAACGATTATTATTTAACCAATGAGTACATTTTTTTTTATCCTATATTTAATTTAACTAGACTATTAGGGTCATTGAAATCAGTTTGCTGATAAAGGGCAGAGAAAGGGGTAAAATAAAGTATCGGGACAAGTGTCAAATCTTCTACTTGATTGTAAAGAGTTGTATAGGCAAATATCAAACCAAAAATAAGCTTAGTTATTACAGTTCGTATAAAAGATTGAATGAATATTTAGCAGACTTGATACGTTTGAATATGCTATTGTTTGATGAAAAAAAGCAAAGATTCATAGCGACTCCCAAGGGAAATGATTTTGTACGAAAATACGATAATATTATAGAGTACATCCCATCTTTTAAAAGAGATTACGAGATCTAGTTAGTACCAATAAGGTGATGGTCGACATTTTATCTATTTAATACCAAACTTGTTCAAATTTTCTATTTTTAAGGGGTAATCTGAAGACCACTATCATTTATTCATGCAATTAAAGCTCATAACTATATACCTTCAGCTGCTTTAATGGATTTGTATTTCTCAATATCGATTCTAACAGTTTTATTGACTGACTGGTCAGTAATACTTATATGATCATGTTTGCTAGATAAATATATGGAACCGATCATTTCTGCTTCTACCCATGCTTTTAAGTTT
>JARFXS010000161.1 GCA_029194465.1 Candidatus Nitrosocosmicus sp. | reverse complement strand
ATAATACAAAGAGTGTGCGTCGAGACAATCTGGAAAAATAGATGAATTCTAACTACGTGAGTTGATATAACGCTCCTAACTTAAGGTATTGATTTATATTTTCTAAATATAGTTAATTGTGATAGACCAAACCTTGACTAAAGATATCATAATCTTAGAATAGATCTATACCACGTAGAAATTTACTCAATAGCCTATGCCCGTGGGTTAGTGTAGGTTTCATGTCTATTCTATATTTTCTTGGAATAGTGTTACTATTATATGGTATAATAAATATAATTATATAAATATTACTCACCATCCCCTCGTGGTTTTTTAACCCATATTAAGACATGTAATAGATGTTTCGATTAAGTACAACTCTAGATAACTTTAGCAAAATAAACTCCTAACAAGTAGTAATACTCATGCGTAAGTATAAAAGAATAATGGAAATTTACGCACGAAAAGGTGAAATAAGAACATCCAATGATGTATTGATTTAAAAAGTCTGGCTTACAACAAGTTTGACAAATGGAATAGTATTATAGGATTCCTAAAAGCAACTAAATAATTCCTAATTTGTCAAAACGGGGTATAGCGATTGTCACTGGTGAAAAGATTAAAGGTCAAAGGGTCATAATCATTAAAAGGCTAGACTCTAATCAATCTTCCAGACGGCAAGCTGAAGGCCACAATTTCAACTCATCATCAGATACACTTATCGAATCTCTATCCTCTTGCATTAATCTAAATATTAATAGAATAGGCAGTTCAGACACTTTTGAATGTGAAAATTGTCCTTTAACAGGTGATATTCATTTTATGAAGGAACACCCATGCAAGAAGGATTAGACGATACTTGGTCGATGATCGTCCATACTATCGTCCATTCGCAATTGCAAAGAAAATCAAAAAGCAAGTCATTTTAAGCACAAAAATAGTCATTTTCGATAATAGATCTGACTCGGGACGATTGGACGGTCTGGACGATTGTTTTTAATATTTCTTAGGATTTGTGAATAATACTTAGACAAAATAATTTTTTGGACCATAATTTGCCTTATGTGATTTATCTTAATAGGGGATTTCTACAAATATGGGCTAAGCATCGTCCTAATCGTCCTATCGTCCAATGGTATTCAAAAGTGAAACGAAATGAGCACAATTATGTATTATAATTTGAATTCATCAATGGACGATACCCTGGACGGTTTAAAGACGATCGTCAAACCTTGTCATATTGATCGTTTATAAGAATTTATAATAACTAGAGCCGGCAAATTAAGTCAAAGTGTCAGGATTTCAAAAAATTACAGAACTTGTATGATACGGCCCCTTATCTAAAAATCCTCTAACCAATCATGAAGAATATGGAAAGAAAGTATTTCTGAAATGTTAGAGAATATCATTGTGTATTCTAATTGAAGTCCACTTTCTCTTATCTACTAAAGCCTTCCAGAGATTTAAAAAATCCCGCTATATGATGGGTCTTCATAAAACCAAAATAATGGATAATTTTCATTGTTGAGTTGTGACCAATTAAGGATCACATTTCTTTTACAGACTGATGGTTAATTAAATTATTGGTGTCTTTACGGTTGTTGTGGGTCTATTGACACTGTAACTAACTGTCCAGTTGTACCCATGGTTCCAGTGCAGACACTAATATTAGGATCGGCTTGTTGGCAATCTTCTGATTCAAATGTTACATCGTATATATCAGACGAATACTCAGTGTTAGTCGTAGCATTTATCTGATAATCATCACCAACGGGAACTACGAATGTATCATGAACTGTACCACCAGTGCCCAAATCATATGATCCTGTTAAATTATCTGTAGTACCTGTAATTACAATTTCAGCGGTATCAATCTCTCCTCCTTGTGTAAAATCACCGTAAAAGTCCAAGATATTTCTGGTGAATGTTCCTTGATTGGGGTCAGGTGTTATAGGGGGTTGATTTTCTTGAGGCAAACATGCTTTTAAGATGTCAGTTACTAAACCTTTGATATTGTTGTTATTATTGCCTTCATAATTAGGACAAGCCTTCTTAATTGAATCTACTGTCTTGGTATTGCTATCTTCCAGTGTAGCAAATGCTTGATTATTAGATGACGTTGATATATTAGATGTTATTGCAACACTCAGAAATAATGTAACAAGACATATTGAAATGACTCAAATTTCTCATGAATCGATATTTGCAAATAACCATTTAATGTATTGTATCAATTATAATTGTCGATAGTGGCACAATATCTTGACCAATTTATCTCAAAAACACCTAAAAGAGAATAGAAACATACCACACGATTTCAGCAAAGCCCAGGGCGATAAAAAGACTGGAAACTGTAAAAAGTAGTAGTTAATATTCTTTCTTTTCCCTTTCCATTTATTCTAGCAGATACCCATCGACGAATTAACAAAGTGTTAGGGTTTTTCACTTATTAAGTTCATGTTTTCTAATGAGTAATATACTAATTATAAATTTAGTACCAACAATAGTGTAAATGATATTTATCAAGATGACAGAAATACATTATAGGATGTCTTTGAATGTCTAACAAAATTCCTACATAAGACCTCTTACAATTTACCTATCAATGCCAACCCTTTTGTTCCAGCCAGATCCCCATAGACGGATATGAATTTCATCCGATTCCAATAGATATTCATTTGGGAATAATCAAAATCCCTACAGAAGAAATCACAGATGATTTTGGTATAAACACTACTGAAACTATGATAGTAGGGACAGATCGAAAAGAAGTATTAGACTACCTGCAGGAACACTTTGCAATGGAATTTCGTAGATTTGGTACTTTAAAGGAGTCTGATAGTTTGCTACGTAATTATGAGGTTAGACAAGCATGGACCAGGATTAGAAAACATATAAAAAAATATCCTAATTAACAAACGTTGGACAAAGTTTATCGCATTAAGTGTAGGAGATGATCTTATACAC
>JARFXS010000160.1 GCA_029194465.1 Candidatus Nitrosocosmicus sp. | reverse complement strand
AAGGAATAGTAGTTAAAAAATCTAATTAATATAATCACGTTTTGTAGCCTATGCGAGTGTTGATGTGTTTTTAATCAATTCCAAATAATTTACAACTAACTAACCTTTACGCATTTTATCAAATGGGAAGAGGAATATTGATTCCCTGTTCACTAGTTGCTTTCTTGCACATCATCAAATATTTTATCTGCAAGATCTCTCTTCATTATTTGCAGTATATCTCGATTATCGGTATCGGACGTGCGGTGTTGTTTCGTCAGTTACCGCAGGTGAACCTTCTAAAAGAAATGCTCGTCTTCTTAATCTTGTAACCATCAGCAGATGTCGAAACAGATACGTCAATGGTAGCACCAGAACTATGACACTCAACGGCAGTTACACCGTATTTCCCAAGGAATCCATGTGCGGAGAAAGGATCGTCGTTAATTGAACCAATAATTTCACTGTTGCCAAAGGATCATTTTATAATTGCGTCATTTACTCCAATAACGATTTTTGCTTGCACCTTGTCCAGTTTTGTCAATACTGACATCCATTGATTTGAGTCTTCCTAAGGGTTTTGAAGTATTTGTAATAATGTTTACTTAACGGCAAATTTTACAGAAGATAATGGAGAATAGCATTGTAATTTTGCGGTTAATGACTGTGAGCCATTTTTGAGGTTATTTAAACCAGGTTCAAGTACGATACTCAACTTCTATAATCACTAGTTCGTTCATTACCTCCAGGGTTTGTTTTCTTAAAATTAGATTGGTTCGCGCTAGTTGGTGCAATTACACCTGCAGTATTCCCATCTGCTAAGAATGCTTCACAATCATAATTGTTTGATATTCTGAACTGCCGTTAATAATAATAGGTTTATCAATATAATTATCACCATTAGGAGGGAGATTTCGATTTCGATCCCAGTCACGAAATGCTAAAATCTTCACTTGCAAATCGGTAACATTAGGAACTTAAATTATTCTGAGATACTTTCGAAAGTTTCGCTAGCTGAGGCCAAATTTGTGGACGATTTGAAAACGTCCCAGTAAAGTTTGTTTCTACATTGACTTTCGTAAGCGCTTTACGTGCCCCCTTCGCAAGCTAATTTTGAAGTGATTTTATTTACAGACCCTCATGAAGGTTTGTGTAATTGGAATTGAATTTGTAATTCCATTTCGAATAGTCAATACCAATAGGACCGGACCCATTTGCACTTTGATAGGGAAAAATGCTATTAGTCACAATCGAAACATCACAGTTAGTCAAATTACCATTGTTTGATATGGAAAAACCCTCAACGGAAAGCCTCTTGCCTATGCTTATCGAAGTAATCTATTACCGTTAGCAAGAACCTGGTCACCATTTGTGGGATTTGTAATTCTGGTCCTGTAAGGGTTTTTACCAAAGAAGGCGTAGATGAAGGAGCAGTAATAGATGCAGTATCCGAATTTTGACTTTGGATTGTGGAAGAATTTGTGCGCGCTTGCACCGACAAAGCCCCCAAGAAATATAAAAGTAGAAAAATAAGAACGATGGAAATCTGATAAATCAAACTAAAAAAATAATGCATTCCAAAAATATTAAAAGTTTGTTATTTTATCACCACGTTTACTATAGCATAAAAATTCAGGTAATGTTTGTCGTATAAAAATCAAGTAGGAGATAAATCAAATTCAAATATTATTTTTATGTTAGTAAGTTCTAAATTCTAATATGGATTTTGGGTTTCTAGGTGGAAAAAAAAATAAAGATCCAGACCAAAATAGACGCAAAAGGAAAACTATTGCAATTACCCAGAATGTTATAAACGGGCTAATTTCTTATGCAAAAATGCATCATCCCTTTGAGGGAATACTTATTTTAGGGGGTGAAAGAAAAAAAACAGAGATATTCATAAACAATTTGGTTATTCCCCCTTTCTCGGTACATGGGCCCTTCTATTCCGGGTTTCCAATAAACGAATTACCATTTGACTTAAATTATCTTGGGACTGCTCATTCCCATCCTAGTGGTTCAAGCCAACCTTCCTTGGAGGATCTGAATCATTTCTACGGCTTAATCTCTATTATTATATGCCATCCCTACGAGGAGGAAGATATCCATGCATACGATAGCCAAGGAAGGGAGGTGCTATTTGAAAGAAGGAATTAATAGAAATTATTGTTTTTTGCTCAACTTTGCTCTATGCTCCAATGATCTTCCTATCAGAATAAACGCCATGCTTGTAATGGAAATCATAAGTCCAGGAGCCAAAATCCACCACCAATATCCTAAAATTTCAGCTGATGAGAAGTGAGCGTCCTGCAACATTTGACCCCATGTGGGAAAAGATGGATCTCCAAATCCCAAAAAGCTTAATGCTGCTTCAGCTAATATTGCTGCTGGCACTGCGAGGGCAAAATTGGCAAGGGTAAAAGGGACCAACTGAGGAATAATATGTCTTAACACGATTCTAAAGTCAGATTCACCCATCAATTTAGAAGCTTCAACGTATGGATAATTCTTGATTTGGACACTGAATGTTCGATTTATCAAGGCTAATCCTGGCCATCCAAATAATACAAAGAGTCCAATCAAAAATAACAAACTGCTTCCAAAATTAAGTGATAATACTATGAATAATACCATTGTCGGAATCGAAAGAAAAAGATCAATCATTATTACCATAAGGGTTCCTGTTTTCCCCCCTTTATATCCAGCAATCAATCCGTAGAAAAGACCAATAGTTGTAGCGGTTGAAGCAACTGCGATGCCAATTAGAAGAGCTACCGGAGTTCCAATCATGATTCCAAAAGTTATATCTCGTCTAAATTCATCTGTTCCCATCAATCCATACACCTG
>JARFXS010000159.1 GCA_029194465.1 Candidatus Nitrosocosmicus sp. | reverse complement strand
AATAAAGAGTCTATCACTCCTGCACTGCTTTTCAAGGCTACAGAATTTTTACAGAAAATGAATCAATCTGAATTTTGCTGTGTTGGAAAAGATACCAGAGATATTTACTTGGAAACGATTCAATATACGAGTGGTCAGAAATCCATTATACGTGTAAACTCAAACGATGGAAATATAGAAAAAGTATTGAGGAATATGTTTGTTCCATCGAACAAATTCATGTTCCACCGATTTGGAGAATTCACAATCTAAAACTGAAAATGAACACCTACCAGAAGGTAAAGGAAAAATTCATTTGACCTTCTATTGCTAAATTAACTAATTGATTAATAACTCTTTAGAAAGGTTATTCTCTAAAATAAATTATTCAAATTACAATTATTATGTGAAAAATGCATTAAATAACATATTACAGGTAATTTCAAAATTTGAGCATATGGACAAATAAGATATTTTGAACAATGTATGTTTATAGAACACATCTGGCTACTCTTTAATAATAATAAAATTCATGAACTTACAAAGAGGATACAGTCAAACGAAACCAGTGAAAGAATCGGCGCAAAACATGACATAACTTATCAATATCTGATTTCCATCATATTTTAGTAAAAAACTAGAAAATTTTGATCTGGAAGAATATTTTGCAGCATATATTACTTTCAAATATATTTAGAGGATTCAAATTTAATTAAAGTTATAAATGAGTATATCTTCTACCTCCCTTTTTTCAATCAAAAGACTACTCACCTGGTTTTAAAACTAGCAATCGAATCCAAATGGCATCTACATCTGAATCTGTTATATACATGAAAATGGGCAAGTCTTGTGGAAATGGCAAATGGTTCAGTATAAATGAAATCGGTTCTATCACTTACTTATTGCTGGTCGTAAGTGTAGCGAAAAGTTTCATATTCTTTAGTTTCATCAGATTTATTCAAGACTTCTCCCACAATGTTAAAAGAATCTGATCGGAAGAAACTAGAACCCCTACCTTACCTGTGAATCAGGGTTAGGAGTCGAAATAATACTCCTTATTTCTTCACATTATCTTTCTTGGAATTGTGCATATGTAAAAATATTACTCTGTAGTGCTACAATGATCGTCAACAAAGTCAAAATACCACTGAAAACGTCACATTCATCTTATTCATTATTTTCTTTAGATTTCTATTTAAGGTTATAGTCCGGATATCAACTCAAATGGCCTTAAGCAAAATGAATCATTATTTTACTTTTAAAAATCAGGCTGGAATATCAATATGATAAACAATTCGAAACTTCAATCCTCAAGATTTTTGTAGTAGAATCTTTTTCTAGGAAAAATTCATAAATATACGTCCATAGTTGTGGGATTAATGTATTTTCATCATTATTCCACACTATTTCTGTTATGCCTTGCCATAATACCAGTCATTTATTCAAATATTCAATTTACCAAGTCATATAGTCTAGAAATACCTACGGTTGCAAGTCAATCGAACGTGCAATACAAATTCTGCTCAAAGTTCCGTCGACAACAATACGATTAATAATTCTGAAGAATTTGCGCCAAAGCAACTTTGGAAGAACATGATAATAAATTCACTTGCCATGCGGTTACTATCAAGTGGACTGATTTGGATTGAATTTGAGTCCCATAGCACCTTATGTCCCACAAATAATTGTGAGTATGAACTCGAAGATGGTCAATTAGCACCATTCTTATCTGGTTCTTATTTATTTACTGGATTATTAATGGAGGTTGAAGAGGAGGAAGGTGCGAGGATCCAAGGTAATGGTTAAAGCGCAACTCGATATTAACAGCGAGACTTTAGAAAATGATGAAACCAAGACGGAGTGTTTGACTGGTGACTTAAGTATAACCTCCGCCTCAGGTTCCTCTAGTTCATCTGGTTCATCTGGTTCATCTGGTTCATCTGGTTCATCTGGTTCATCTGGTTCATCTGGTTCAGGTGGTAATGCGTTAGATGCCTGAATAATTTATTTAAATCTAATTCACAGCAGAATAATTTCACCTCAGATGCTTTAGCCCAAGCATCCAATAATATAAATTCAGGATTACAAATGGCTCAATTGTTTTTGACGGAAACGAAGGCCACCCTGATTTTACAAGGTAAATAATAATGGAAAGATGCCAAAACTTAACTTTTTTAGTCGTCGTCGTTGCTCTCTTGACTATGTGATTGAATTAACAGTATTTCAAGTACAAGGCTCAATTGGGAATTCCTGAAGCCAAAATAATAAGTGAGGATGATACTTCTGAAAGTGTTAAATACCACGACTTCAAACTCATTTTCGAAGTATGAGGATCAAGATTTAGGATTTAGTCTCGAATATCCTAGTAATTGGGAAGTTGGTTCAGGTAGCAACGCTTATCAAATTGTTTCATTTAGTTCACCTGATAATACCGCATCAGCATACATCTATTTTAAACCGAGAGAAGATGATGAAACTTTAAAGAATTTTGGAGATGAATTTGTGAAAGAAAATGAAGATTTCAGGTTTAATGAATACTACAGGAATAGTACAACATTACTGGCCGATCACCCGGCAATCCGAGCATCTGGAACATACTTCAATACAATAACCAATTTGGAAGCATCATTAGGATACAAGTCATCGGCTACAAAGACATTACAAGTTATGACACTCGACGAAAATAATGATGGATTTATTGGGGTTATCTTCCATGCTGATGATCAACCTAGTTATGATAAGTATGTTCCGTTGGTAGAGCACATGATTGACTCCTTTGGTTTGTCGGCTTCAGGTCCTATTATAAGTGAGGAAGGATAGAATAGCAAGTCATCTATTCAAAAAAAATTGATTATTTTGATCGGAACAGCGATCAAAATACCATCTGAAATAAATTTTGATAAATTACGTTACTATGTAAAATTTGTATGTCTTATATGTATGCGAAAAATGAAATATTAGTTTTATTCGCAATTCATTCCCTTATGAGGAAGAAATTGCGAAAATTTAATCATTTAGCGTAGCCTCATGTGACTATTCGAGTAAAGTTACATTTCAATTTTATTATTCTTAGTAAGTAAAACTTTCATCAAGGCTAGTAGATAAGGCCGAATTAGATTTAGAGATAAGTTAATTTGATGTAAATCTCATGAGGCAATAGAGATAAGCGAAAAGTTAGAATTGCAACAAATTTAAAATACGTTTAAAGTAGTAGAAAATTAGGAATTAATGGTAAAATAAGCAAAGGAAAAACTTGAGTGAAGAGATCATAGAGGTAATCTGATAGATTTCATATTTTGTGGTAATTGTGTTACCTTTATGTCTATAGAAGGATAGAAAGAAGCAGATGAAATGATGTGCGTCAAATGCAGAACTGAAATTTTTTTTATCTGATTAAGGTCTGTAGAAACATGAAAAATACTGGGAGGTAACTGTTTATGATTACTATCAAATTCTTTCAACTATTGTAAATCTTACGGGATAATTGATATTAATATCTAGTATAAAATTAATTCCACATATTGTTTCCAGACTGATAGGGTGTAATTTTATGAATAAATTACAGGGAAGAGATAGATTGTATTTGAACCATAAACAAAATTAGGAAGACCAATTAAGGTTACCTGTACTCTACAATAGTCACAGAAACTTTCATGGATTATAAAAAAAGCAGATTTTATGAGTCCCAATCTAGTTTGTGGAAAATCATATAGAATTCTTTTTCAAATCATTTTTTGTCTATCTGCAAGAACCTTCCGTGAATATAGAATTTCAGTCAATCTATATGAGGGAGTAACCAGGGCTACTCCTGTATTTTGAATTAAAATTGCATCTGATCCAAGAGGTTTATTTTCGTGAAAACTTGCAGTTATGAGCCCACCCAGGAATAGACTAAATCCACCTGGTTTATTAATTTTAAAAAATACTGGTGAGCCGCTATTACCGCTAAAAGAAGTGCATTCAATCAGGTAAAAATTTCCTTCAATCTCAACATCCTCCTCCTTTATATGAATCCGTTCCTCGGGTAATGAGGACAGTCTGCCAAAGCGCAGTATGGGTTGTATTTTTTCATATCCGAGGTACTGTTTAAACAGTCCTGGAAAAAACACTTCAATACCCTCAACAATACCTCTATTTTCTAAATCAACTTTCTGAACTACCAGTTCACTCTTAATATATTTAAAGTCGTAGATGCTTGAATCTGGAAAGAAAGAAAAAACGATTATATCCACATTCTTATCCTCATGAAC
>JARFXS010000158.1 GCA_029194465.1 Candidatus Nitrosocosmicus sp. | reverse complement strand
GATTAAATCCATTAGACCTTCACCAAGGCTATTCATAGAGTTCTTATTATTCTTATTTTCAAAAATTCGTAATGTCTTGTCATAAATCTCAAATGCTCTCTTGGCATATTCTTTTGAAACCCTATATTTATCAATATCAATTAATGACTCGCTTTTATTAACAGTATTTATTAAATTTGGAGATACATAAGACATATTTATCATGATGCTAGGTACAACCCCATAAGACATGCCATAATTTCTTAATACCTCGTCAATAAGATTAGCAACTAATAATGCATTGACCGTAGAATTGTCAAACTGTCTGCTATTAATATCAAATTCATTTTCACTATTACTAATGTCGTTAATACTGTCAATTAAATTTGATAAATGCTCTTGCCCGTATGTAATATTCTGTGACATAGTATTATTTGCTAATAGAGCCTCAACTCTTAATCTTTCTAAAAGTGTAAGAATTGAGGATGCATCATCATCAGATATAAAAATGTGAGCATATACTTTATGAAAATCCAAGTTAGATGAAAAAACAAGTAATAAAATAGTCGCAGATATCAGAAAAGAAATAAAAACTCCAAATTTCATATACTAATATTATTTTGAAGAGTTATATTATTTGTTTAGATATTTAATTATATAAAGGATAATCTTACCATTTGATATCTTAATCATAACTGAACCACCTTTTAAAAGTCATATTTGTTAGATACTTGCTGTGATTTCAAAACGGTTTTTTCTAATAACAGGATTTTTCGGATTAATCAGTCATTACAAAGTGTGTATCGTAAATTCTATAAATAGAATGAAATATTTATAGGATGATCAGGTAACTAATTACAAAAATGAGAAAAGTATAACATTTCACAGCCATAAAAATCATGAATTTTTATTCAATAAATTACAGATCTTGAATAGTAATTGGTTATTAAACAAGTTAGTGTCAATTTTATTTAATTGATTATTATGATTAATGTACTCTTCTATCATTAAATCTAACTAATGCAATAATTCTCATTACAATCTCGAGTGGACCTACTGAACAACTATTAAATAATTCAACTTCATAAATTTAAAGATTTCATTTGCAAACTGAGAGTTGAATGATAATAACAAAAAATACTGGAAAGATGTATTGCAGTCATTTCTATTGAATAGAGACCCCATATCCTGAGGATCTATTGTTTCATTACAGAAATCTAATTTTATTGGCTAAATATCTAAAATAAATTGCAAAAATGTAGACCTTTATAATAATGTTAACCTAATCTAAGATTTATAAGATAGTATAACATTTATAAGAATATGATCAAAATTGCATTCATTGGTCTATTTTGTGTTATACTTGTTGGTATTATTTTGTTTGTCTTAATTTCCATCAATCAATTTCCAAATGTTCAAGATATTTTTAGCGCTGTAACAAACGATAATAGTGCAAATAACAATTCAGAAAATGAAAATAGTAAGATGAAGACTATTGGTAGTCATACACCTGGATATCCACTCGCTAAATCTAAAGGCACCATTTTAGATCCAACTGCGGAAACGGATATGCAAGATGCTGTTGTAGAACCAATGAAGTTTCTTCGTGAATTCAATTATGGAAAGGTATCCACATTGGCTAATGGAACAACATTAAGAGAATTTACTTTGATAGCATCAGATAACTTAGTAAAGGAAATATCACCAGGAGTATTTTACAATGTATGGACATTTAATGGAACAATACCTGGACCAACTATTAGAGCAACAGAAGGAGATATAGTCAGGATTAATTTCATTAACAACGGGTCTAAGTCTCATTCTATTCATACTCATGGAATTCATCCATCTGAAATGGACGGTGTATTTGAAATGATTCCTCCGAAGGGAAAATTTACATACGAGTTTATCGCAAAGCCTTTTGGTGTATTTCCTTATCATTGTCATATGACACCTCTAGAAGAACATATAACACATGGCTTGTACGGTGTCTATATTGTAGATCCGAAAACACCTAGACCTCCAGCAGATGAAATGGTTATGGTTATGAATGGTTACGATACTGACTTTGACACGGAAAACAACTTTTACACAGTAAATGGAATTCCATATTATTACATGTATAACCCAATACAAATTGGAAAAGATAAACCTATAAGAATATACTTGGTGAATATGCTAGAGTTTGATCCGATAAATAATTTTCATTTGCACGCTAATTTGTTTAACTATTATCCAAGTGGAACTATGTTAAAACCAGATCAATATACAGACATAATTACGATGAGTCAGGGAGAACGAGGAATACTTGAATTCAATTACACCTATCCGGGAAAGTACATGTTTCATTCTCATAAAACAGAATTCGCGGAAAAGGGATGGATGGGATTATTCTCAGTAATAAATGGCAAGAACAACACAGGCTTCAACAATACGGAAAACTCTTACCAATCTACAAAGATTAACAATGATCTTGTTCCTAATTACTAAAACGGTTTAACTCGGATAAGCCAAATTTGAATTCAAAAAGTGAAACATGATGAGTGATAAAGATAATTCCATCGACAAAAGCCGTTCAAGTACTAATGAAAATGAGGAAAGAAAATCATCGAATAGCGCAAATAATTCAAGTAACAAGATTATTGATAACAACTATAAAATAAAAACTAAATCATTGATTTTAGCAGTTACACCACTGATCATCCTAGCAGGGATGATTTATTTTCTTTCAAGTCTATATGGGCAAAACCTGATAAACACTGGTGTTCCCCTACCAGAGGTAACAATAGAAAAAGTAGAATTTCATGAGAATCAAGTAGTGGCTTTTATCCGCAATACAGGCCCCGAGCAAGTTACGATTTCTCAAGCAGACATTAATGATAGGATACAATCTGCGGCAATTGAACCCTCTCAAGTATTGCCAAGACTTTCTGAAGCTAAAGTCATAATACCCTTTTTTTGGAACACGGCAGAACCTTATGAAGTAGGAATAACTACTTCTGACGGAACAAGATTTAGCAAGCTCATCGATGCCGCTGCTCCTGCACCAATTCCAAACATCAATCAGTTCTCAGTATTTGCGATGCTGGGAGTATTCGTAGGGGTAATACCAGTACTAATCGGACTGGCTTGGTATCCGTTTATGAGGAAAATAACAAGAAATCAGTATAATTTCTTTCTGAGTTTGACCGCAGGATTGCTAGTATTCTTAGGTATCGATGCATTTTTAGAAAGTAACGAAATAGCTGCGAATAATTTAGCTGCAACATTTAATGGTCAACTTTTAATACCAGTCATAATTATCGCGACTTTCCTTGGATTATTCTATCTTTC
>JARFXS010000157.1 GCA_029194465.1 Candidatus Nitrosocosmicus sp. | reverse complement strand
AATGTATGCAGAAATAGTACATGAGTTATTTGACAAAACAATTACTTTCGGCGCTTGGTCTTCAGTAGCTGCTCCACTGGCAATTACAATGTTAATGATATCCATAATATACTTTACAAGTCAAGTTAGAAAGGAGCAAATCGATGAAATGCTCATCAAAAAGATAATTGTAGCTGAACAAGAAAAGTTAGGAAAAATCACAGGAGAGCAAAAAGCTTCATTAATAATTTTACTAGTCATTCTAGTATTGATGTTCGCAGCTCCATATTGGGCGGGTGGTGATTCATATGTTGAAACTGCAGTAATTGCAATTCTTGGCGGTGTATCACTTTTTGTGATACCAAAAAATAGAACCGAAAAATTTCTAGACTGGTCTGATGTACAAAAAGTCCCACTAGGTGTTTTGTTTATTCTGGGTGCAGGAATTTCCCTGTCATTGGCGTTCACAACATCAGGCCTTGCAGACTATCTGGGGACCAAATTATCAGTACTAAGTATTCTGCCATTCCCAGCAATAGTAATAATTATTGTTTCTATTACGATGATTATTGGTAATACCATGTCAAATACGGCAACGGCAGCTATATTCATACCCGTTGTTGCCAGTATGGCAGCAATTAATCAGTGGCCTCCGTTACCTTTTCTTGCTGCGATTACACTATCAAGTTCCCTTGCGTTCCTCTTGCCAATGGGGACTCCTCCAAACGCACTAGTTTATGAAAAAGGTAAAATACAGATCAAAGACATGATCAAAAATGGAATTGTACTCACCGTATTTGCAATTATTATGATATCGGTATTTACAATTTTCCTTTACCCTTTGCTTTTGCCAGGGATAACTTGATGAAATTAACTTTCTAATCGATAATGATCAACTCATGTGGGATTTGAAAAGTCTCTATGGGTGTTTCATAAATCATGGTTTAGAAAATTGATTTTCACACTGCTTTCTAAAAAATCTCTAGGATATCTTTTTATCAACTATGAATTTGCCTTTTGCGTTTTCATATACATCATTAATTAACAAAAATCCATTTACGTGTCGTCGGATTTACATTTTGAGTTAACAATGAATTAATAAGACTAACGTCTTCTTACCATAATTTGTATTCTAATGATTTTTGATTTGTGAACTAGCTTTTCTAAAGGTTTGTTCCATCGATAGAAACATTCAAGTATTTTTATTCTTTAGAATTTCAACATCAGATGAAATAACTATTGACCTTTTTTGATAGCTAGGGTGTTTATCTTGTTGATGTTTCTTAATCTTATTCACTGTCCCAAATATAGCATAGAGACAATAGCAGAGGGTTGAGATTAAGCAGGGAATAAAGGTAGATAAATAAGAGCTCGAATGGGGGAAACAGGAATAACGTTTAAACTTGTTTATGGCGAATAGGTAACTATTACCTCAAATTTATTAGTACAAATTATATTTTGCTAAAATATTTTGAAATTAAAGAGAAATTTGTTTTTACAGTGAGGTTGAAGAGGTTGGGCTATGACAATTTCGAATGCTTGTGCACAATAGTTTGCTAAACTTTAATCTTCTTAAATAATAAAAAATAGAGTGTTCTTAACATCTAGTTAAGCAAGTAGGTTATCTGCACAGTGACAGAAACCTCTTGTTGTCCTGGGAGTATTGGGGTTGGGGTCACCACAGATGCAAATGATCTCTGCATAATCTGATCGTTAAAAGGCACAGGGTTGAAGCCATCCGTATTAACGGATATTGATTTGATACCGATGATTGTAGACCCTATTGCCGAAGCGGCTACATCTGCATTTTGTCTGGCGTTAATAATAGCTTGCTCTATGAGTGCATTTGTAACACTTTCCAATGACTTGTCAGAAACCCTAAAATCCACTCCATTGATGGTATTGGCTCCTGCAGTAACTGCAGAATCAATCCAGGATGAAATATTATTAAAGTTAGGACTTTGAATTGTCACTATGTTAGACACAGTGAACCCTGTTTGTACACTAATTCCTGATTCTGTAAAATTGAAATTAGGTTGGATAGTATATTGAGATGTACTGATCTCATTTTCTTTAACGCCATTATCTCTTAAACTAGTGATTATTTCGTTTGCTATTTTCGAATTTGAAGTTACTGCATCAGTTACAGATTGATTTGTAGTTTGCACTCCGATCGAGATAGTTACCAAATCGGTTTTCACTTTGTCCGTGGCAGAACCTGATACAAATAAAGTATTATTGAGAGATGCTAATTGGGTTTTATTATCTTGGTCGGAAATCGTGGCTTGGGCAACTACCTCAGTAGGCGCCATGATTATCACGTTGAGAGCTAAAAATCCCAATCCCAATACCAAAATTAACAGGATGTTAAGATTATTGACATTTCGTTTCGAATTTTTTTTTGAATTGTTTGACATCGATTTATTAGAACCTCATCCAATATATAAGAAGATTCAATGTAGGAAATTAGACGATGATAAATTTTCTTGCCGAAGGGATATTTCTTGTTGAATAGTTCGGTGAATGAATTGTATTTAATATAGAATCTAATTCTTATTTTCTATTGGAGGGAACGTGAACTATAGAAATACAGAGTAATGCTTACAAACTTTGTTATGAGGGTATGCAATAAGGTTTTGCCAGTTTTAATATGAAAGGGATTATATCACGTACTACTATTACAACCGAAGATGTCATCAAAGCATTGAGTCAAGTCCTATTCTTGATGTAATTTAGAGTATTCTCAATTATGATTCTCTTAATAGGGAATGTAATTAATGTTTTAGATGTGGGAACCTGTACTCTAGGGTTTTGCAGTTCTCACATAAGTTGGTATGGGGCGTCTCTTGATTCCTTCGAGTAGCATACTACGAATCCCTATTGAATGCTTGATTATTTCGTTGGACTTTGTTAGTGCAGTAACAATTTTGCTCTTTTGTATAAATTGTAACTAATGTTAAAAATAATGCAAGTCAACCTCGAGTTAGACCTTAGTCACCTTGATTTCGGTATCC
>JARFXS010000156.1 GCA_029194465.1 Candidatus Nitrosocosmicus sp. | reverse complement strand
CCCTTGAACGTACCAGTAAAATTTGCTACTGAGCATGTCCAGTTGTCTTGTCCAAACAGGATTTTATAAGGATCATTTTCAATATGGTTGTCAGGAAACGCCTTAAAAAATTCGACTGCCTCATCTTTATGATTTGGTATTCCTCTGGTTGGTTGCGGTTTTCCTGGCCAGTATACTGCCACGGTTTCGGTGTGACGGCTATTGAATGTATCCCAATCCTGGCTATTCCATGCATCATCCAATGTTTTCATCAATTTTAGATTTCCTTCTAAACTCATTCTTAGAATAGCAAAGCCATAAATAAAAAAGATTTACTCGATATGGCCTTATACTAGGTAAGTTTGAACTGACTTTTGATATTATATACATCGATCCCGTAGTATATATATGGATACTACTACTCGTATCAACATTAATGGAGATGAAGCAGCTTTTGTTTCTGATCCTTTTCTAAATATCGATCACGTCCATCTGAAGGTATCAAATTTGGAAAATTCTGTTCATTTTTATAAGTCCATTCTAGGATTTGACGTAGTTGATATGGATTCAAAAGAAAATACCGTTTATCTTGGATTGAAACCAATGTCTAGCGATAACAATGAAATTTCTTCCTCAATATTGATTCTAACTCAAACAAATAAAAACACGAAAGTGATCCATCAACCAAATCGCATGAGAAAGGAGGCCGGACTTTTTCATTTTGCAGTATTGCTCCCTGAGAGGAAATACTTGGCAGCATTTCTGCAACATATTCAAAAGAACTTAGATCCTCAATTTTATGAGGGCATGGCAGATCACGCCGTATCCGAGTCCATATATCTTCATGATCCTGATAACAATGGACTTGAAGTCTATAGGGATAGAAAACCATCCGAATGGAAATGGTTAGATCAAAACAAGGTATATATGGTAACAGAACCACTCGATGTTCAAAGTCTGTCAAGCCAACATGGTAATGAAAAATGGACGGGTTTGCCTGTTAATACCTCGATAGGCCATGTTCATTTACATGTATCCAATCTTGCTAAAGCCAAAAAATTTTACCAGCGATCATTTGGTTTATACCATACTGCCACTTATCCTGGTGCATACTTTTTCGCTGCAAATGGCTACCATCATCATATAGCCACAAACACATGGATTGGAACAAACCTGATACCAAATAGCGCAAATGATCTTCAAAAACCTGGTCTTGCTCATTTTGCAATAAGACTTTCTACCGAACAAAACACAATAGAACGGTTAAAAAATCACTTAACAAAAAATGGAGTGGTTATTGATGAAAAAGCGACAGATTTTAGGAAACACGAAAATTCATCATTTTATGTTTATGATCAAGATGGAATAAAAATACAACTTTTATTTGAATAAATGTTACTAATAAAAGTTGAAAAAATTGGTTTAACTATCATATTTTGTATGGTTTGATAAAATTATACTACTGATAAAAATGTAGTCTCAATGTTCACAAAATCTTGCCTACCTATACTGTAAGCTGTAATCAAGCCAAAAGTGTGTTGCAACTAAGAAAATCATACATTTTTTGTGAAATACATGTTGTATGTATTAATGACTTAATTTATTTTAAGATTTTCCAAGCTATTTTCAAACTCCTTTAGCTATTATGATAGCGAGATTGCAGGTTCTCAATCAGTTGTTCAAAATGCAATCTAATGAACCACACTGGATCTAAATATTGTAATAAATGCGGTAAATTACTTTTAGACTGAAATCAAATTGATTACCCCTGATTTTGACATTTTTCTCGTAAATATATGAAAAGAATAGGCAGTAAAATCAAACAGTAAAAATTACAATAAAAGAATTCGAAAGATAAAAGACTGATTGTCAGCAGATAAAAAGCTATATAGAAATATTTTGATATAATCTTGTAGATTGATTTTGGTTAGTAATGACGATCTCTTGAATAAGAGTAATAACAACGTTAAAGAATTTACGGAATATTATTAACAAAGTATACTAGATTACTTGAAGAAATGCCCCCTAGCTGAGCTGATCCGGATAATAAAAGATTGTATGAATCAAATAGATTCCAAGTATACTAAAATAGAACCAAAATAAATTATTAAAAGAAGTAGTGTAGTTGATCCATCAAGAAATTCGATTTCGTATTCTTTTAACTTTATATAATAAACATTACAGCAACATGCTAGGTCATATTCACCCTACCGAAAGTGTAATCGAAGAGTCCGAATTAAACGATATAGATAAGAATGTAATTTATGGTGATATTGTGTATTTAGAGGATAGCGAACTAATCATAGGCCAAGGTCCAATTGGATCGAATCATTCACTAGCAATCAAAATAACTCATAAAGGGATTGATTATGTTGATAAAGCGATCAATGAATTCATAGAAACAAAACTTAGTGAGTTTGAGAAATTAATAAAGGAACAGGATCCAAAAATTAAGATAGGAAAAGCATGGGAAATTATTAAAGCAAATCAGGGTCTTATTTCAACATTTGTAAACTTTTTATCAAAATTTGCAAATTAACGTGTTAGACTAGTTAAACAATAGAACGAAATGCGAAATGAATCGACAACTTGGTAAGAATTGGTTGAAATGCTTACTAACTACCTGACTAACGTTGTCGAACCATAACGCTTATACATGAACTCAGCTTAGCATGTATGTGAGTCCAATTATACAATGACAATTATTCTGAATTAAAGTTTTTCATTATTATTTGAATCGAGATTAAACAAAGAAAATGTAGTATTTGTTATTATTTCTTCTCAAATCCCTCTTTATGAATCCAGTAGTATGATACTTTATCAGCACCAATCCAGTAGGTTTCAGTTCCTGCATCAATAATGATTTCTTGTGATGCATCATCAAATTTGACATTGTGCTTGTGAAGTTCTATACTTTCATTATTGTCTAGTCTTATCATTACTTCACCACTGTCTTCTAAACGCTTTTTTATATTTTCATAATTAGCCATAGTAATATTGTAAGAACAAGAGGTTTAAAGTTTTGGCTAATTAGAATTTGTATTCATGCTGGATAAAAGTACTACAAGAATTGCAACTAACCCAAAAGTTATTACCAAATTATTACGTTGTTTCATTCAGTATAGTAGGGT
>JARFXS010000035.1 GCA_029194465.1 Candidatus Nitrosocosmicus sp. | reverse complement strand
TCTTTATCTATAGTGCATTCCTTAACAGCAATTTCAATGCTTTAGACACGAAAATAATTAACATGCATTTGAAGCTTGGTTATTTGATAACTTATTATCCTTCTTGGCAAGCTTACGGTCAGTCACCAGATGATCAAACTCCGTCTACAAATGATTTAAAAACCGAGAATCAACAGGTACCTAACTTTGGGGTTAACAAATCCAATAACATAAATAATATTGAAACACAAGAAGTGCCTGTTTCGAATAATTTACAGGATATTAAAGCAGGATTAAATCAATTTCTTGCACTTTATAAGAATCAACAAGTTAACGCTTCTATAGATCTGGCACAATCTATCCACAAGGATTCATATGAAAAAGTAATTTTACCATTAAATCCGATTAAACCAGACATTAGTTTAGCACTCGAAACAAAATTCATAGAATTATTCGACTTGGTTAACGTGCACCGACCATACGATGAAATTGTAAACAAAGTAAAAGAAATTGACGCTGAGTTGAATGCATATGGATTGATTGTATCCAATAATACTAATTCACTGACTCCTACCATTGCATTTGCTTCATCTTTTTCAATCATATTTAGAGAAGGATTGGAAGCGTCAATAATCTTGGGTGCTATATTTACATATTTAGAAGCCTCTAGAAATGAGAAATTCAAAGTTGGGTCAAGTACTAATACTTCACTGACTCCTACCATTGCATTTGCTTCATCTTTTTCAATCATATTTAGAGAAGGATTGGAAGCGTCAATAATCTTGGGTGCTATATTTACATATTTAGAAGCCTCTAGAAATGAGAAATTCAATAAATACGTATACCTTGGAATAGTGATCGCAGTTGCCACCACTCTAGGTATTTGGTTCCTATTAGACTATGCACTTCAATTTTCTGGTATCAACAAAGATTTGCTGAAGGGAGTTGCAGGAATGGCTGCAGTTGCAGTCTTATTTTGGGTAAGCTTTTGGGCATTAAATAAAATGGAGTCAAAAAAATGGGTCGAATTTATTAAATCAAGAGTAGGGAAAGCCACACTCACTGGTAGCGTATTGATGTTTATCTCTATATCTTTTTTTACTGTTTTCAGAGAGGGGATAGAAACTGTTATTTTTTATCAATCCTTGTTTAATTTTACTAGCAATATCGATGCCTACATAGTATCTGGTTTGGTCTTGGGCATAATTGTAGTAATCACTATCGCAATACTAATTAAAAAAATTATGAAAAAACTTCCTTTGCGAGTTATTTTTGGTATTACCATGGGGATAGGAGCATTCATGTCCGTAGTATTCATAGGAAATGCTATACGATCTTTTCAAGAAGCTGGATATATACAAATTACACCTGTAATGGATACAATTCCTATGCTTAATTCCAGTATTGCATCAATGACTGGTATACATCCTACACTAGAAAGTTTGTTGGGGCAGATTATTCTTGTTGGAATCTATTTAATAGGGTTGATTTTTATGATGGCAGTCAAACCAAAGGTGGAGAAAATAAATGGTTCCAAAGTGAAAAGCAATGGATAAATTTAGTAGATAGGCAATGTATTTTGGAGAAACAAATTAAATCAAAATTTTCTGTAATACATTACACTATTTAGAATTTATTTCATTTATTGGTTCAGGTTTTTCAGACACCTCTATAAAAGTCGATAAAAGGAGTTCAAAAGATCTTTACTCAACTACATTGAATAATCCCATCCATCCCAAATCTGAAAATTCATTTATGTGCGAATGAAACATGTATTTTCCAGGATAAGGATAATTGATTCCACTATGCCTCTATCGGCCTTGACCTAGTGTAACAATGTCATTAACAAAGGAAGGGTCTTTGGAAGTTCCACTTGCAGTATTTACATATTTCCATGCAAATGAAATGAATTAACCTGATCAAACTCTAACATATTAATCGAGTGAATGCGATGGTCTTTATTCGTGTGAATAGAATTGGGTTCCACATGGTCAAATGCGCCACCATTTACAGTGTCTACTTCATTTCCGTAACAAATTCTTGTGTATATAGTCTTCTTCAAATTCCTGAGGGAGTTGGAATACGGCTGGTCCTATTCACTTCTTTTCCATAGTCTAAATCATATCCGTTTCATCCAACATGTATCTCGGTCATGTTTTGTCTTGGTGCTTCAGGGTCAATAATAAAGCACCATGAAGCCCTTGACAGTATATGATCAATAGGCATTGAATGACAGTGATACCCGGATAGACACCATATGGTCCAGCTGTTAAAAGAATATCATAAGTTTTGACCTGGTTTAATAAACCCTCCAGGTCCATCTATTCCATCCATCCTCTGAGATGCTATTGAATGTAAATGCAGTGAATGCGTATGGTTGTTTTCCTTACTGTTATTACGTTGATTTTTACCAAGATCTACCTCTGTTACCCACATGGTTGGACCAGAAATTGTGCCATTAAAGTCCATGATTGGCAGAACGTAAACCATTACTTGCAATGAGGTATAGACTGGTTTTCCTCTGTCACGACAAAGTAAATTTTTATTAGCAGTTAGTTGATTGTTGTTATCATCATCATTATCAGCAGCTGTTGGACTGCTACTACTAGACTTGACATGACCACAGTTAAAAAATGTCAAATATTCTATGGAAGATGGTTTCTTATCGGTATCAGGACTACAATTCTTAATTTTGTCATATTCCTCAGTAGAAATTAAATTCTTGCTTGTACTATTAGGGGTAACGAGAGAGCTGCCGTTGTTGTTAACTAAACTATTTTGTGAGCCTACATCCAAAAGAGAGTTGGAAGTAGAATTTATCTGTGAATTTTCATTAATTAAATCTTGAAAGGTAGTCAAACTATTACTATTAATATCATTAGTTGCCATTATAGGATAAAGGGAGAGGGAGAAGGAGAAAGATAAAAAACATACAGCGATAAAGGCTACCGATAATGAGATTAGATGTATTGTTAAAAAATTTGGAGTTTGCATAAATAAAACCTATGATTTATTGTCATACCGTATCATGTTACTTGTATGGTAACTTTTCTCCTATATCTTTTAATGCTGAAATTGCCATATCAACTGTCATGGTTGGACCTGCTGTCCATACCAGGAGTGTTTGTTCTGAACCCGTATCCCTTGCTAAACCTCGAAGGTCCTTAAAAGAGTATGTGCTGTCTATTGAAAAGCCATTATTTTTAAAATCCTGAACGTATTCGTCGATATCTTTAGTTGGCACCATAAATACTCCAACGGTTTCTATGTTGTTGTTATTGGATGTAGCTGGAGAAGATGATGGAGTATTAGCAGCGGCCTGTGTTGCTTCATTTGATGGAATTATAGTACCAGATCCAATGACAGTATTATTTGCGCTTGAATTTAAGACATCAGATTGATCTATCACCTTAACATCGCCCTTCATTACAAATCCTTTTTGTACTGCTTCTTGATCAATGTCTGGACTATAATATCCAAAATTCCCTCCTGTATTAAAAACCATAGGGTTTGATTCGGTAAATTCAGGTAACGTTCCACTATCAAATAGACTTTTATCATTATTTAGTATAATTTGATGCTCGTGGCTTACATCACCGCTAAACCAAATAACTTTCGTTCCTTTATTTATTATTGATGTTTGGGGTAGAAACGATTGTTCAATGAATCTGTTTTCTTTTGCTTCCCCATTGCCATGATGGGCTTCATCAGGTATTAATATTATTAAATTCTTAACATTATTTCCTAATACTNCCCGTATCCCTTGCTAAACCTCGAAGGTCCTTAAAAGAGTATGTGCTGTCTATTGAAAAGCCATTATTTTTAAAATCCTGAACATATTCATCAATATCTTTGGTTGGAACCATAAATACTCCAACGGTTTCTATATTGTTGTTATTGGAAGAAGCCGGAGAAGATGATGGAGTAGTGGTGGCTGCTGCTGCTGCTGCTGCTTGTGTTGCTTCATCACTTGATGGAGTAGTTATAGTACCAGATCCAATGACAGTATTATTTGCGCTTGAATTTAAGACAGCAGATTGATCTATCACCTTAATATCGCCCTTCATTACAAATCCTTTTTGTACTGCTTCTTGATCAATATCTGGACTAATATACCCAAAATTCCCTATGGTATTAAAAACCATAGGGTTAGATTCGGCAAACTCAGGTAACGTTCCACTATCAAATAAACTTTGATCATTATTTAGTATAATTTGATGTTCGTGGCTAACGTCACCACTAAACCAAATAACTTTCGTTCCCTTATTTATTACTGCTGTTTGGGGTAGAAACGATTGTTCAATGAATCTGTTTTCCTTGGCCTCCCCATTGCCATGATGGGCTTCATCAGGTATTAATATTATTAAATTCTTAACATTATTTCCTAATACAGCAGTACCTGTATCGTAGATGGATTTAGCATTAATGTTTGGTGTGTTTTGAGACAATGTATTTACTTGATTCTCATTATTTTCCACCGTGGCATAAACCGTGGCATAAACATAATTCATAGAGAATATCGAAACTACAAATAAACTAATAATCAACATCCCTATTCGTAACTGACAATCCATATCCCTTGATAATTCAAAATCTATTTTTCTTTTGATTTCGTCCAAACCATATACACCTTTACTGTAATTCGACAAGGAATTTGACCTAATTATATGTTACTATTAGGAATATAAATATCTTTAAAAAAGTGTTCTTTAAAGGAATATTATTTAGCTATAGCTAAAAACGGTCATTACGTTTTGCTTTCAGTTGTGTTACCCTAAGGTTCCCTAGTCATAGTTTGTTGTGTGTGGGGGTAAAATTGCTATATCTATCTAAACTTTCGAATAATACATCTCCCTTGGTCAAATAGATGCTTACGAAGAATCCAAATGATACGACAAAACAAAGTATCAATAAATTATATTCCATGAACTGAGCCCATAAAAGAACTAAATATAATCTTTACTTTAGTTACATCATGGAATGAATTTTACGCTACACCTTTTCATGACTACCCATATAGGTAGATAATTTTAAAGTGGTCAGGTGATACGAAACTTAAACCTTAATTAACGATAAAAAATCGTCCTGGCTATATCTAGTTTAAAATAGGTGCATAGAAATCTACCGTTTGAACGATATATAGGTATAGGGGCAGAATGAATAAATTCCTTAATTTTTGAATAGATCATAATCAGAACGAAGTTTAATCCATCTACTGGAAATCGCGTTTCATTTATATGCAAGTTTCGAGTCCGCTTGCTTCCAATTCAGTATCCTACGATGAATCAATACTTTAAACTATATCTTTCTACCGTTTGTATGCCAAACAGAAGATAGATATATTGGAATAATTCATAATTTCTATGGATCTTCAAAGCACGGTTAGTATTGCAAAAATTGGAACGAATTCACTTCGAGCTACCATACCCCAAGGGATTGTTTCATATTTAGACATTCAAAAAGGAGACAAACTAAAATGGAGGATGATCGAACAATCAGGAAACAGGGTAGTTATTGTATTCAAAAAGGATGTAGATAATCAATTAGATCATGCATTTAACTTTAAACACCTTTCAATTTAGTAACGATTAAAAAAATATGCAATTTATTATACCCGTAGTAAAATGATTAATTGTATCTTGAATGTAAATACCGGTAAGCATCAATTTTAGGAAGATTTAATTCTTGTTTTTTCCTTCCGGAAACATTCAGTCTAGTATGTATCTTATTCATAGTAACAAGTTATTTTTTAATTACTTTATTCTCTGCAATATCTCTTCAATTGAATGACACCCAAATTATCTAAGTGTTTGCCAACTGAAGCTTGAAAAGATTTGTGATCATCCATTTATTATTAATATCTTGTTATAATGGTAGAAGAACAAACATGTCAAATTTCACTTACATTGATGGAAAACTCTAGGTCCAACTAATGTCTACTATTAGAATATAGAATATAGTTAAATACAAGATTTTGGTAATTTGATTGTAGATTATCTTATGGTTGAGCGGACTATAAAGTCCTATTTGGAACAATTAGAATATGGTTACATTTTGTTAGGGGAAGATAGAAATCCAATAGTCAATATTGCACCTATAGATAAAGGTACATCCAGTCATCTCTCCTTTTGCTCTTCCGATGATAATGAAGGTCTACAATCTATCTTAAGCTCAAGTTCAGGTACAATTCTGTGCAAAAAAAGCCTTGCAGAAAGGATTAGTCAGAAAAATAAATTTTTTAGCAATAACATGCCAAAACTCTGTATTTGTAGATAATCCGCGACTTGTATTTATAAAAATAGTCAAGCTAATGAAAGATTATAAAGATACTAGAAAAGGTATTTCTAAACATGCCATTATAGCAGATTCAGCTAAAATTGGAAGAGATTGCTACGTGGGAGATTTGGCAATAGTCGGTGATGAGTGTATGGTAGGGGATAATACAATAATAGACTCTAGAGTTGTATTAAGAAATACCATAGTTGGAAAAAATTGCACCATTCAATCAGGAAGTATCATAGGCGAAGTAGGATTTGCTTTTGAGAGAGATAATAATAGTATGAGTCTTGAAAAATTTCCACACTATGGGAAGGTTATTATCAAAGACAACGTAGAAATTTTTGCTAATTGTACTATAGCACGTGGCTCTCTTACAAATACGGTAATTGAAGAAGGAACCAAAATTGATGCCTTATGCCATATTGCTCATAATGTACACATTGGAGAAAATACACAAGTTACTGCAGGAGTAGTTGTAGGTGGAAGTACAATTATTGGTAATAACTGTTGGCTAGGACTTAATAGCACAATAAAACACAAAATAAAGATAGGAAATAGCGTGATTGTAGGTTCAGGAAGTTCCCTAATTCATAATGTGGAAGACAAAGATATTGTTGCTGGAAATCCTGCAAAGTCCATAAAGAACAAGATATCCCTAAGCGACGATAAGCTTTTTCTAATGGGAGGACAATCGAAAGAAAATCAAAATAAAGAGCACAGATTTACATTGCGGAAAAAGGATTATTCTATAAGACTAAAAGGGTTGGCATACCTAAATATCTTGATTGGAGCATTCTTGACTACAATTTAGGAAATAAAACAATAATCAGATATCTAGTAAGAATTAAAGAACATTAAATCACTAAATATCCTCCGATATTGTTGTGTCAAATATTTCAGACCATTGATTTGCCACTAGTCCTTTGGTACAATAAGTATTCAAACGCTTTTTTCATGAATAGCTTGATCCCAGGACGAGACTGTTATTTTGTCATACAAATTTTCTCAACTAATGTTAAGTTTGCATTCCTATGGAGTGACCTCTTTTAGTGACTATGGAATATTATCCACATATCACTTTATTACGTGGATGAGAAAATCACCTACTAAATAAATAGGTTAAATCATCATCAAATGATAGTTGCATATTAGAATAAAGGACGTTTTTTATTCGTTATTTTTCTTTTTTATTGCAGGTATATGTGAGATAGGAGGTGGTTACCTTGTATGGTTATGGTTAAGGGAAAGCTACAGCTGGATATTTGGAGTATTAGGTGGTTTTATTTTGTTTTTATATGGTATAATTCCTACATTTCAAAAAACTCATTTTCACAGAACATATGCAGCATATGGTGGAATTTTCATAATAATGGCTTTTGCCTGGGGTTATCTCTTTGAAGGAGTGGTTCCAGATATTTATGATATAGTTGGAACTATCATTGCAGGTATAGGAGTCATCATTATTTTTTACTATCCACGTAAAGAGGGAGAAAAAATTGGAATTAATACTTCCGAATAATTATAACATGATCTTTATCATTTCCACCTTTGGATTGTTTTTAGTTGCTGCAATTGCTGAAATAGGAGGGGGATATCTTGTATGGCAATGGCTAAGAGAAAGGAAAAAAATGAGCATCGGACTTGTTGGAGGTGTCATACTATTTGTATATGGAGTGATTCCAACCCTTCAGCCATCAACTTTTGGTAGAGTGTATGCCGCTTACGGAGGAATATTTGTTGTTATGGCGATTATTTGGGGCTTAATAATAGACAAAAAAAGACCAGACAGATTTGAAATAATTGGAGGTTTTATAGTTCTTATAGGCGCCTTCATAATATTTTATGCTCCTAGACCATAATTAACTATTGTAAAATCTTTTACTTTGAATAAAAGCACATCCCCTGTGATCGATTATCATAATGCGGACGACTTTCATTAGTGCTGTTATTCACATCTTCCTGAGTGTGTAATTTCACCAAGACTCACATGGTAAGATCGGGTGTGGATTATGGGTGAATCGATTTCAGCCCCCGGCTACCATTTTACTATCCAATTGGTGGAGGTGAAGTGGGGTGTTCAAGCAGCTCTCTATCACCATTTCAACAAAGAAATAATTACATTTTTTTTCAGAATCCAATAGATGGTGGTAATTATTGAAACATCTCCATAGACGAGGGCCCACTCGACTAAGAAAATCTTAGAACCTCATTGTGTCATAGAACAGGGAAGCAAAGCACATGCAAATTATTGTCTTGAAGAGGCGCATAATAACACATGATTCTTATACTTACTCTGTCACACACTACACCAGAATACACCTGCACTATCACCAAATCCAAAGTAAAAGATTTTACAAACCATTCGTCCTTCCTCATAACTCTCCATTTAATCCGAGTAAAAGGTAGACCAAAATAGGAGGTTTTATGGGTTTATGGTTTTGATATCTCTAAGATATTATATCAAACAAATTCATTACCACTCAAAGTTAATAGTTCAAAGTTCTTGGGTTTAATAACCATGTACACCGATGATCATAACCCTTAATCGTCAAATGAATCCCCTTCGGTTATGGTACATATGCGATCAATTTGTATAAAAGACTATACGCGTTTGATGTCTTATTTGTATTAGTGGAGTATTTTACCGGGCATGTAACAACCTTTCGAGTCACCCTTCCAGTTGATTTAATTTTCCATCCCGTAAGATCCACATACTGGACCTTCTTATTCAAACATGAGATATTTAATGTCTAATTGAGCTTTCCAATTAGTAGTCGATATCGTTTCAAAACCGTCCTGCAATAGAATTTAATGCTAATTAGCAATCCAAAAAATTGACTTATAATAAATCAGATAGAAAAAAATGGGTCCCTATGGGTTAGATATCCCGAATACTTGATAAATTAGAAATGCCATTTTATATTCCACTTAAATTCTACAAATTTTTGTTTAGATCAATCCATTGTTGGTAGAACCTCTGCTTGACCCTTTGATTCAAGTGGCACTAAGTTTAACCTTTTTTGTATCTCTATTGGCGGTCTCATTAACATTTATCTCCGCATTCATTATTCCATTGTATTAGACTCTACTACCACTGGGACCTTAATATCTACCAGCTCACTTCATAATTGCATCTCTTTTAATCACATTGTGAAATATATCGTATAAGAGATGCAACAATAATCTTATCGTTAGGGGAATTCCGGTCCCAAGTTCGATTCTCTGTACTTATGATGTCTATGTCCTAATGACTTCAGAATCTAAAAGATAATATCCAAAAGAAAGACTTTGTTAATATTATTCCCTGTTATATAGAATTTGTTTATGACAGAAAATACAAGGTCATTTCCTGACTGGGAAACTCTGTACAAGAACCAAGAGGTAAAATCCATGCCTTGGTATAATGAATCTCTTGATCCTGATTTAGAATTGGAATTGAATAAAATGATAATCAAAAAAGGCTCCTTCCTTGATCTTGGGACTGGACCCGGGACACAAGCAATAAGACTGTTTGAAAGAGGTTTTGATGTTACTGCGTCTGATCTGTCACCTACATCAATCCATAAAGCATCAGTTCGTTATAATACCAATAAAATCAAGTTTATAGTTGATGATATTATAAATTCTCATCTAAGTAGTGGCGAATTTGACTTTATTTTTGATAGGGGATGTTTTCACGTAATTTCGCCAGAAAAAAGATCAAAATATACAGAGGAAGTAAACCGAATTTTAAAAGAAGGAGGATTATTATTCTTGAAGTGCTTTAGCGAAAAAGAACCAGTTAGAGATACTGGACCTTACAGATTTTCACATGATATGATAAAAAAAACATTTGAAAATAATGGATTCAAAGTACAAAGCATTAAAGAAACAGTTTATCAGGGTACATTAAATCCATTACCCAAAGCACTTTTTGTTGTAATTTCAAAGTAAACATTCAGAATTAAAAAAATATATCTCTAGTCTACACATATGTTGGATATTGCCACCTTCCTAAATAAATGAGGCGACATCACAGTGTCTTGTGGCAGTTCAGACATGGCTTTTTGGAATTCAGGACTATTAAAGGCCCGCTTAAAATGTGCAGCAGACTCCCAAACTCCGTAGTTAAAGAACGTATGACTTCCAGCAATACCTTGATGTAACTGTGCGGATATAAATCCGGGTTGTTGTTTCATTATTTTAGTCGTGTTCTCAAATACTTTAAGAAATATTTCTATATCCTCTGGTCTTACAATGAATTTGTTTAATAGAATCACCGGGTTGGTATTGCCTTCCTCTAACTGTGTTTTAATATTTACATTTGGGTCCAAATCCATCATTTTAACCATTGCAGATAGTATTGAAAATAACTGCCTTATAAGAAGATGGCATGAAAATAAACTCCAACATTCGATTATATACTCTTCACGTTCAAACCGGGAATAAAAGAATATAATAATTAAATCAAATTTATGGCTGATTGGAACATACTAAGAGTATGTGTATAGTAACCAAAAATTCTGTTCTACTTGGGCATGGTCAGTAACCATATAAAACCATCTTGATCAAGATAATACATTTTGGAACTCAAATTTATTAATTCAGTTGTTCTTAAATCATGGAAGTACATATTCGTCTTAAAGAAAAATATGATGATAGGGAAAATTAGGCTTTTTCTCTCAATTTTTGAGCTGTAAGACTCTTCGCAAATGACTTTACATCATTACCATCCTTTTTTGCCTGTTCTGCTTCCTTGTCTAAAGCATTGGCTTTATCTTTTAGTTTTTTTGAAGCAGGGTGGTCTGCAAATGATTCTCCCACTATAGCTGTTGAGGCTATAATTACTGAGAGAATAGTTATTGCTATCATGCTGGTTTTGTATAAATTATGCATAATATTACAATAACGTACTACTATTTATGATTTGTATTATTGGGTTGTATTACCATGTAATATCAAATTCATAAAATCACTTATAAAGAAGGTGATGAATTTCCAAAATGACTTGAATATAGTATTTGAATAATCGATTCAAAAGTCAAAATGAACATAAAGGATACAAGACTTTTCTCTAATAGGGATCTGGAAAGTCTATCTTATTTCACTATTATAATTTTAATAACATTTAGTGTGTCCTAATGAGAGTTGCAAAAGTCAATTTAAATGGTTAGTATGATTAGAAGCACAAATAATTATGTTGCATAACCCATTTCGTCATTTACAGAGATTAATATGTAAACTTGATTCATTTGATATTATCAAATCCAGGTGCCCATAGGAGCTTAATCTCGACGAAGAGGAATTTGGTTTGCATTTTAATTTCCAACATTTGTTCGTGTCATATAATAATATCTGATCAGTTTAGTTGTTCTCGCTTTGCCAATCATTAACTATTTGTTTTATTGCCCCGCTATCATAAACAGTTTGTCTGTCGATATCATCTCTGTATCCCATGTATCCAAAATGATTATCCCCGTTTTTAGAAATTGTACAAATATGAGTAACAGGATATTGTATATCACATTCGCCATCTTTGTTTGAATCGGTATCAACAATGATTAGGTTTGATACATCCGTTTCGTCAAAATTAGAGGGTACACCTATGGTAGATGCAGCTCCGTAAGCTCCAAGGGCATTATGACCTTCACTTAATTCATAGGGGCTTTTTACTAAACCACATATCCAACAGAATGGATTTATTTCACCTGCTAACATGTTATCTTCGGGATTAAACAAATTAGAAAAATATCCCACTTCGGATTGAATAACCTCTCCAGAACAAGGAAGATAAGGCGTGTAAGAAATACAATCATTTGGGTTTGTAGAGATTTGGTCATTGTTCACTGTAGCACCCATCAGATGTACTGATGTTATTTCCTTCGTAGCATTGTTATCATTTTGTTCTTTGATGTTGTCATGAATCCATTGCAGAGCCGATAGAGTTACTCTTGATCCAAGCGAATGTGCAATAATCCTTATGTTATCTTGGGGACACTCTGTCTTATAATCAGAAATAAATTTTCCCAATATTGGCCCATTTTCATTAGCTATATTTTTTGCTATCATCCATCCATCATAAGATAATGTTAAGTTATCAAGAGAGAAAGCAGTATTTGAATCCCAGCTAAATCCTATCAGCGGAATACTATAACCCGAATCTCGCAATGATAAGGATACTCTGTCTGTTTGCTCTTCTGCTTGAGAATCATTGGCCCATATGCCGTGAACATAGATTGCTAGTTCTCCTGGACAATCGTTCCTGTTTAAAATTGAAAGAACCGAAGGCAATTCTACTTGTTGAGTATCATTCCCATTGGATATATCAAATGAACCGCGGCTAGATGCTATAAAAGGATATAATTGTGCATGTGCATTATCTGTAGGGTAAACATTTGTTAATACGAAAACTGTAGATAAAACAAATACCGAAATAATTGAGAATAATACACGTCTCTCGTAATTTTGTGCATGTTTTTTTAAATTAAGGTGACTCCAGAGTCTGAGCTTGTTATTGTCAGGATTTGATTTGTTTACCATTTTTATACATTATCAACTCTACTATGTAATATAATCTATCTCAACTCTACTATGTAATATAATCTATAGCAATCGATTTTGACTAGGATGTTAAAATATCCCAATTCTTTAAATTGACGATATCAATTTAAGATTCATGGTAAAGAATTCTGCCTATCTACATCTAGACGGATGGGTACTCTAATAATTTCAAAAGTATTGAGAAATAATTTAAGCCCATCCTAATAAAAACATTATACAATCACACTTCTTTTAATTCGAATAAATGCGCCCTAGACAATGTCCCAAATAATTACTTTCATGTTTAGATTGATACCAACTCTAAATATGATTGTTAACTTTTAAGTCAAGTCTACAGGAATATTGATCCTCAAGGAAAAACTGATTCTCAGATTCTTGTTGAACAGTTGATAACTCCTTCTGGTTTAGGTCCTTCCTTGTTTTAGACATCTCAATGGTTTACCGGTTTAGGATCAATTCCACAGCATATTCTAACAAATCTACATATGCATGGCTTTAGGTTCATTTCAGACTTTTACATTCCTGTATAAACCCAGTTGAATATACTACTTTGGATAAAATAATTTAAAGTTCTTCTAGTAACTACTCAAACTCAAGATCGGTTCCGTAAGTATAAAAGTCAAAGCCAATGTTAAGTTAATTGAAACTAATTTACAATTTCATATGTGAGGTATGCCACAGATATTGTCTTATCCTCCTAATACCATTTTTCTCAAAAGTAATATTTTTCTTTGGTCCACTAATTTCGGTGATGTATCAGAAGTTGATGATGGAAAAATACAGGATATTGAAAGAGATATTGGAGACTTGCGCAAATCCTTTTCTTGAGGTGATTGAAATATTACTGAATTTCCCTTATTCCCGCAAGGAAATGAACCACCAGTGGCGCTCCAAATGGTGTCAAGAATTTTTGGAATGGGACAATTCAATATTCTAAACTTAAAAGTTGATTTACCGTTATTTTCAATCTCAAAAAAAGCATCTTCATAAACTTTCATGATATCAAATAAATTGGTAGAGAGATTAACATATTCTGATGAAAAGAATCGATCACTATCCAAGTTAATTCTAACTTTATCAAGACTCGGGTTATTCCATAACTTGAGATTTATCTTAATATTGCACATGACACAGCTTTCCGTGGTATCATTACACGTAAAACAGAGAGTGTTTTCATCTAATAACTGCTTAGAAGGGTAATGATCGATACTCCAATCAGGTTCCGTTTGTGAGTGGACAGAAATCTCGCTATTTTCAAATTGTCCCTCATTAACTATACTTTTGCACTGCAGCTTTACTTCATAGGAATTTCTGTTTCGAAATCCACACAATTTTCCAAGAACCATTTCCAAAAGATATTTGTGCTCTTGTTCAGAATCTAAAACGATCATGTTAGATATCTCATCTGATCCTGTTGACTCGGTTGTTATTGGATTCATCCTTTTGTTCTCTAAAAATACAGGTACAATTTTTAGACCTATCTGAATTTTGCGTGTTCCAATTGAATTCTTCATCTTGCCTCTTAGAGGAAAATAAATAGCACAATTGCTACCAAAATAACTATCTGAGTATTTTGTATCCATCCCGCTGTTATGCTTAATAGCACCTGTCATAATTCCGTCCATAATCCTCCATTCATATGCCGACTCTATGGGAATTTTGATTATATTCATGACATTATGCTTGCATCTTAGAGGAAAAATAAGAAAACTCTCTGTGAAAAGTGCTAGTGGAAATCCTTCTTCTATATGAAATGACATAGTCCCATACTCTTTGTTCGTCAGATTGCTAGACACGAATATTTTTTTAATTTGATGCTCAATCTTGATAGGCATTATTTCTAATCCAAACTCCTTGCTTGTAATTTTGTAAGAAATCTCGTTAGAAATCATTAGTGATGATGGTAGATACTATTTCATTTATTAAAATTGATCACCAAATAGTATTACCAAGGGTTAAAAAAATTAGCTTCTAATGAGATTCATAGTGAATTTGACCAGTTTAATGCTATCCACGAAATGACTTTAATTTTGAAATAAATTTATGATGATAATTTTTCTAAAAGAAATTCTGCAGATTTCTTTAATGCCTTTATTTGATTATTATATTTGGTAAAACCATGTCCTTCGTCTTCAAAAATCATATACTCTACGTCCATTCCCTTTTCTCTTATTCTCTCAACTATCTGATCAGATTCGCTTTTAACTACTCGGGGATCATTAGCTCCTTGTATCACCAACAGACTAGTCAATGGATTGATATTATCTGCAAAAGTAATAGGGGACCTCTCACTTAGAAAAATTCTTTCTTTGACTGGATCTCCTACCAGCTCAATAGTCAGACTTTTCCAATGTTCAGGTACCGTGTTGACAAATGTTACAAGATTGCTTGGACCAACAATATCCACTGCAGCTCTTAATCCATATTGGGGTAGACGAGTTATACAACTTAACGCTGCAAATCCTCCATAACTAGCACCAAATAACCCTATCCTTTTAGGATCGATCCAATCCTGAGACATGAGCCATTTAATTGCATATTCTAGATCCTTTAGTTCATTACCACCCCAGTCATGATATATTTTTTTTTCAAAACTTTTGCCATACCCGGTACTTCCTCTAAAGTTAGGTGCAATCACTGTTAGTCCATTATTAGAAAGATATTGATATAGCCCGGAATAATCATAGTAGGGTCTTTCTTGAGCTGTAGGACCACCATGAATTGACAAAATAGCACCATATTTTGCCTTATCCTTCTCATTTATTTTTTTGAAATTAGTATTATTGGGAACATATAAGAATGCAGAAACCTCTAATTCATCAAAACTTTTGTATCTTATTAATTGTGGCTTGACTAGTACATCATCAGATAAATTACCATATAAAGATGTAGTAACGCGAGTACAATTGTTAACCTCCTCATTCTTTTCAAGATCTATCAAATAAATATTGGTTGGAGACGTAGGCATATCCATCATGATGCCGATTCTTTTTCCGTCTGTAGATAATTTGAGATCTTCAATAACGCCATTCAAAGGAATACTCTTGTTATTTTTCTTAAAGGTTGGAGTAATTTCTGTAATTTCTTGATTTACCATGTCTTTCTTGTACAATTTACTATAACCATCCACATTTTCTGTCCATAGAAGCAGTTTTCCATCCAAACTAATATCGATTAATTCTATATCGTAAGGAGAGGTTAATATCCATTCCAGTTTTGAGGTATCAATATTGTAGAATGCAAGCCCCATGAACTCTCTATTTAAATCGGATAAGAGGTAAAAGCCATTTTGATTAACGGACCAGGGTCCAACAATAAATTTGCCTTTTTGTTCATACTCTAAATTAATTTTTTCCATACTTCTATTTTCTACATCAAGAATCCATATAGCATAATCAGTTAAAGTTATTAATTGAGAACAGTTTAGTTTTTTATTATTGGGAGACCAGTAGCCAGGAATATACCAACCCTCCTTATCCGTAATGCAAAAATCTTTTTCATGATTCATGTTTCTTGCATATAAGAGCATGTCTGAGGGATTCTTTCGGTTCGAACCATAAGTAATGTATTTTCCATCATGACTAAAACATTCTGAACCCCATTCATGTCTTATCTTTGGATCCGAGGTTATGGGTTCATACCATGAATTGAAGATATCATCAATTTTATATATCTGGAAATTTTCATCCCCTTGATGATCCGCAAAAAAGATTAAACTGTTATCTGCCGGAGAAGAAAAAAAGTGCCTTATTGAATGATCAATAAAATTAGTTAATGGATAAGGAGAGCATTGTCCCTCATAAGTCAAATTAGAATTATATCTCCATAAGTTAAACTGCCCATTGATGTCTGAAATATACATTATCCAATCATTATCTTTCTTGAAGAAGTCAAAATCAGTGTATCTAATACTTGATGCAAATCTTTTCAAATGGAGCCAGTAAGTTAGGTTTATACCCAACAATACAAATTAATTCAGCCATCTTTCTATTTCAAATGTCATGGATAATAGATATGCATTTAATCGAAATTTGACGTGCGAACTTGATAAGTATCTTTAGGTTACAGTTAATATTGCCTTTCGAGACTACATTACTATTTTTTTGAATATTTTCAATTTTCAGGATTAATAATCCAAACTCCTAGTGATACCATTAATATGTTGAAGATAGAGTAATTATATATTGGATTGCCATAAATTTACTAATTGGTGTTTTTCAGGAAGAATTAAGAAATTTAGTGGGAAACTTTTTCACTTTATGAAAATAACGAGAGGCACCTTAATTTTTAAACGGAGATCCTTTTCTTATTGTTGAATTTGATCGAATACAAAAATTTCTAAATAAAAATCAGTCAAAGAACTATGTATGTTTATTGTGAACTACGTCCAAGTATTTCATCTAATGATGTTATTACCATCATCGGTCATGAAAATCATAGACATATTGATGATTACATTACCATTAATAGCTACGTGCCAAAATTGTTTACCGATATCCAGTATCAAATTTTGCAAAAAGAATTAGTCGATCATAATTTGATTTATCTATGAAAAACTGAAGTATATCTTTCTACTATTGACATTAGAATCCTATTTAAAATATCAATACCAGACCTATTCCTAACATACTTAACCGTCATTAACTAATGATGCAGTATTGAACTCCTACATGACATGATTATAGAAGAGGAGTAACTTAGTTAGTACGTCATGTTGTTATTGCTCATGGGAGTTGCTTTTATATGACATTTCAAAACATAATCAGGATCCTTGTTTATGATTACAGTGTATTTGTAAATCACCAAATTAATATTAACCGTATCCTCTTTACCATCATCGGTTATGCAAATGACTTCATTTCCAAAATTATTAGTTTGATTATACTTTTCAGATATCCAATCAAGAATACCTATTTTTTCTGTTTTTTGAACATAATAAGGCTGAGAAACAAATAAAGAGTATCTGATATTGGCATTATTAATGAGATGTTTTTCCATAAACCTGATTGCTTGTCCCTCTCATCTACCTTTTTCGTTAACAAGTAGATCTATTGATTTATCATTTATATCAACTGAAAAATTCCATAAACCTTTCCGAATAGATTCTTATCATTGTTAATAAAGGGAATCAAAAGTTATATTGACTAAAACTTTGGAGGAGTTAGAGACATCATGACCTGTATCATTTTTTGTGAATGCGAATCCATCATAAGAATAAGCTGTTATTGGGATTGTAGAAAAGATAATAAAAATAAAAGCTAAAGATACACCAAAATTTTTTTTGAATTGTATTAGATCATACATTTCCAAAATATAGGGTAATGAGAGTATTTATGATTATGTTAATAACAAAGAATTCAAATTTCTTTATTGTTTATTGTATTTTACCTTTAACTGAATTTTGATATTAATTTTAGTAAATAATTTACTTTTAAATATGAATGAAAGAATATGTGTTGTGTGGATAGTGCAATTTAGGGCTCCGTAAATTAAGTCTTAAATAAGTTAATGCCCCGATTCTTTTACCTTTCTCTCTTGGTGCTTTACGACACTTGCCTGTAAGGCAACTAATTCTACACCATTTGTTCGATGCATTTTAGGTATTATAATATGAGAACATGATTTTTAGTTTTATGATAATCACTATATAGGATGTACTGTATTACGCAGCGTAATATATATTAACATGTTATAACATATAGTAGTATGACAAATTCAAAAATAATAATAAAATTGCCCATAGTTTCTACAACAAGGCCAGTTCGAAAAATCTTCAAGCGCTCACCGTCTAGAACGGAAACTGTCTAAAACAACTATACGGAGGTGTAAGGTTAATATGCAAGCGTCCTATTGTCTAGAGAACAATCACAATGTAGATAATAATTTTTGTAATGCCTTTGATGAATTTAATGATATAAACAGGAAATTATTTGAAGTACCTGAGATCGATAAACTCTTATCTTTTTCAGATAAGAAAAACATTTGTATCCGAAATCAATCCCGTCAAAGCAGTAATTTTTTGAATCGTATTATTGCAAGAATTTGTATAGATTATCATTTATGTAAAACAAGTGATAAAGATAATAAAGTTGAAAAGAAAAGAACCATTCTGATAGATGCAGGAAGCGGTAATAATCTAGGAAGTTTCTATATCAATTTAGTTAATCAAGCAATAAAGAAAGAAACAGATCTTAACAGTATCCTTGATGAGATTATTATTGCTAGAGCCTTCACATTTTCACAATTGGCTAATATGTTAATTTATGAACTTCCCAAGATGGTAAAAATAGGTAACAAACTACAGATCATTGTACTGGATTTGTTCGATACATTGGTTTCTTCAAATGTAAAAAGTAGAATGAACAAATATGAGAATAATGATTATTCAGAAAAACCAAGAAATGCTATTCAAGAGAATATAAACATAATCAATGAAATGATTGATGTTTTGATCGGTCTTTCAGTAAAATACTTCGTAATTCTAACTTGCGATGATTATGAGAATATTAAGGACAATTCTATAGCATTCAAATTCAATAACACTATCAACATAAAGTGCTCTACCGATAAGAATAAGAATAAAAATGAACAGATTTTTAAAATAGAACAAATAGTAGCATGCCACAACAACAATTCTATAAATATTGTTAATACCAAACAATTGACATATCTAGACAGGGATAAAGTTTTCCCGCCAACAAAATTAGTTAATTTGAGTGAAGCCTGATGGGTCGTTCTGTCTCTTCATTTAGAATGTTAATAGAGCTTGAAAGATCAGAATGGATAGATTTTAAAAAAGAACTCTGTAAAGAAGACAGACAACGATTTGATAGATTGTTTTCAGTCCCTAAACTATATCATTATGCGTCATCCAATTTATCTAATCCAACAACTATTGAACCAATTATTCTAAGTCTCATTTTCAACAATTTCAAGATATTTCATGGCACATTGAATACATCGATACAAATCGAAAATAACAATATCAAGGATGAAGATTCTCAAATCTGCCAGTCAAGCAAAGAATCAGAAATTGAAATACAAATTGGATTTAACAAAATAATACAGGATTGGTATAAATTCATTGAATGTCTTAATGAAGACGATGAATTTATTTTCATAAAAATGATAAGTAATTGCTATGACCGCTACCATAAATCAATCAATTCAAGTATCAAAGAGAATTCCGATTCCTTTCCTTCCAGACATTTTGCCTTTATTATGGCTCTGATTCTTTATCAACAAAAGCAAATCGATTCACATCCAACAAAATAATCTTTGACTGTAAATACCATTAATTTTTGAATTTTAAAATAAATTTCAAAGTTTATTGAGAATAGAGATATGGATATCAATATCTGTATAAAAAAATATGTATGTGAATTGAAAGCGTAATCTGGGTAAATGATATAGGAAAATGACGATCTTTTTTCTTTCTATATGATATTATATTGTTACAAAAAAACATCGGAAACACAAACATAATAGTATTCACAAGATACACTAGGTACCGTAGAGACAGTAAACTAAAAGATCTAGCTATTTGATACATTTTGTATTTCTTTTAAAGTATTGTATGGATTTTTGTAAACCGACTGGGTACCCAACCATACAAAGGAGGTTTATTATCTGCATTTTCAATCTTGATAATTGTTTTACCAGCCGAATTAGAATGATATGTAAGAAAAGGAAAAGGTAGACCTATTTGTCATTCTGTTTGTTATATTAATTAAGTATCATTATTATTAAATAAGATGATATATTCTTGAATAATTGATTAAATGATTATTTCATAATTCTCAAATAAATTAAGTATATCATTTATTAACTTTAGTTACCAATTTCTTACCATGTCCTAGGGAAATAGTATTGAAGGCTACATTCATGTGATAAGTATCTATCGTCAAAAGCAATAGATTCGCAACTACTTGTTCCATTGGTCATAGGCACAAAAGCATGAGACTTGAAAACTCTAATCATGGTGTTGACGGCGCCATATCATATTGATACCTTTAATACTTCTCAACTAGGATTTTGTTATTAAACATGTTGGTGTATGCACTAATCCTCATAGAATATCTTTGTCTTCATACGAGATAATTAGATCATCCTAAAACTCTGCTACCCTTAGGAACTTTAACAAAGAATGATGACTTGATCAGATTGGTGTATCATTATTTCATAAATGGTCAAATAATCCTAGGTATAAAAAGTAATGATAAAAAAATAGTTAATTATTAACTATAAGGCAATTCAGCGGACAGTCCACTTAAGAATGAAAGTGTTTCACCTAAATCTTTGCCACCTGTAGTCCATACAATTAATGTTTGTGTATCGCCTGTTCCTTCTTGCCCACCTCTCAAGTCTTTAAAGTCATATGTATTGTCAACAGTAATTCCTGCACCTGTTATCTGTTGGATGTAGTCATCAATATCTTGTGTTGGTACCATCAAAATTCCTAACGTGTCAATATTGCTAGAGTTTGAACCTGAGGAGACGGCTGTACTAGACGGTGTTACTGATGATTGAATATTTCCCACTGTTACGGAACCGGTCATTGTTACACCGGGGTCACCTTCTGCTTCATAGTTATACACACCTGGATTACTAAATGTAATATGATTTGATGCTTGACTGTCGACTATCTCTCCAGTATTAAAAAATGTAGTGCTACCATCAGTATCTTTAACATCTATCGTACGTTCATGACCTACATCACCATTAAACCATTGTACGGTAGTACCAGTGTTAATTACAGCATTTTCTGGTACAAAGTGTTGATCCAAAAATCTGGCTTCATTGTCTTCACCAGCAGCATGATGACCTTCATTAGGAATAAGGATGACAAGATTTTTTATATTATTACCTAGCGTCATTGTTTTGGTGTTAAAAATGTTTTCTGCATTAATATTTGGCTGGACATCAATACTATCAGTCGAATTTGTTTGCGCAAGTACATTGTTAGAAAAAACATACAAGATGGGTCCCGATAAAACCAACATGCCAGTAATAGCTAAAAGTAGACGTATTTTCGATAAACTATTTTTGTTATCCATTAATAAAAAAGGAGCTTGAAGTTACATAAAAGCTACTCTCATTCTAGAGAATGAGAATTAGACCGTCATTTCACCTTGTTAACAAATGCGGAAGGGTGAGATTTGATAGTAAGTTGCATTGGAATAAGACTATCACGAGGGAGGGACTTTCCACACAGGGATGAGCAAAGCTATTTGGTCGTACCTATTTGCTCAACAATGGACAAGACTACAAGACTGCCTGCCTTACTATGGAATTGCCTCTTTTATAGGCAAAGGAATCTCGTTGGTATTTCCTTCAGATGTTATGTTTATTGGATTAAGTCCTTGACTTTTCAGAAGCTGTGAACCATTTTTGGAAAGCATAAAGTTTACAAAAGAGATTGCACCGTCCATATTCTTCACCGTCTCTGGTATAGTGATCGAGAACTCGACTGGTTCACCGTAAATTGTTTTTTGATCGGATTGTAGTGTGTAATTTGCAAGTTTATACAAATCAGAATAGGCAGGATCACCGAGATTGATCTCTTTGGGTAAAGTGATGTAGGGAAGATCTCTTGATATAGCCTCATGCTTGTATGCTATGACTGCATCCAATGAACCAGTTTCTAACACAGTCTTGAGTGTTTCTTCTGGAAATATCTGTTTGGGGTTTCTATCCTCTCCAAATATTCTATTCTTGATAGATGAATCTTTGTAATAGGAATTTGCTAATTCGGCGGTAATGATTCCATAGTATCCTTTTGGATCTAACTCAGGATCTGTTCTACCAAATTTGAAACCATCCTGAGAAACAACTTCATACCATGGAATTTCACCCATCCGTGCTTTCTCTAAATCACCAAAGTGTGGACTATTGGGCGAGTAAGCGATTACAATTTCAGCTGATCCAAACTTTAAAAGCCAATCTACTAAAGGGGGAGTAGTATTCATTAGCCTTGTCATTGGTACTGTTCCAGCACTAACAAATACATCAGGTGTCCTGAATCCATCCTTAATCAAATTTGAAACTTGAACAGAGCCTTTCCCTTCTCCGACGTATGGATATCCAGATTCACTTTGAAACGCAGGTCCAATTACATCTTCGAATATCTTTACTAGGGACCCAGCATATATTACAAAAACTTTATCTTGATTATCGCCAGCTACAGTTCCTTTTGCACTTGAAAATTCACCTAGTAAATATATCGAATATAATCCAATGATAACAAAGAGTATTAAGAATAAACCGTTCTGCTTCTTGTCCATAACTAAACAGCTAATCACAATATTTAATATAAGAACCCTGTTATCATTAGAAACTTAATCCATACAGATATGAGAACTAACCGATAAGTAAGATTTCTTTTAATGTCGAAACAAATTAATCATAGATTCATAGAGTTACAATACCTATCATTACGACGAATCAACCCACAAATGATCATAAAATTAACTCTCTCAACATTGATAATACAATGTTTTTATTATATTGGCAAGATCTCAAATATTGTGAAGATCCTTAATGCAAGTCCTGAGATTCCTGGCATGACTAAGGAGGAGGCTGATCGATTCCTCGAAAGCAAATTAAACTTACAGTTTGCTACCATTGATAATAAAGGCGATCCTAACATTCAACCTGTATGGTTCTACTACACTAAAGATGAGAAAAAACTATTCATTATGACCGGTAAATCCACTAATAAGAGTCGGAATGTCCGAGAAAGACCCAATATTTACTTTTGTGTTGAAGATGGAAACAGTCCATATAAAGGTGTAAAAGGCAAAGGTGTAGCTACCATTTTCGAAGATCCCAAGATAATCATACCTACAGTTGAAATGATAATTTTGAAATATTTAGGATCATTAGATCATCCGGTAGCAAAAATTATTATGGATCGTTCAAAGAGCGAAGAAGGCGTAGTCATCGAAATAAATCCCAAATTCTTTTCTACATGGGATTTTGGCAAAACAAAATTATAACCTATAATGCCATTCTAATGCCCATCTCTGGTATAGTCTATGTGGTATCTCATGCTACATTGACAAAACTTGTGGAACTATTCTCCAATTCAAACTGATTAGAGTTTAGCCGCCCTGTTTTAATACACGTCTTCTCATTTCTTTTTCTATCTGAAGTAACGAGAATAATCTCTGACAAACTGGTCAAAAGATATTGGTTTACGTCCTGTAATCTGTTCAATCACATCGCTAGTTTGTGACCCGTATTCACCTCTAATAATATAGTTCAAGCTATCCATGATAACATCAATCAGCCAATCGCTCATACCACTCTGCTTCATTCCTTTGCGGAGGTCATCTCCAGTGATATCTACATAGGATATTTTCCTTCCGATTTCTTTGGACAGGATTTCTGCCGCTTGATTATAAGAAAGCATCTCTTGACCAGTAACATTAAATGATTTATGATTATAAGTATATTGGTCCTCGTCTAAAGTAAGTATCTTGACTGCCACAGTCGCAATGTCTCGAGCATCTACAAAACCAATTTTTACATCACCTCCGTGAAAGTAGAAAGCATTTTGATTTCTTATGGTTTGACCAAAGTAATTTACAAAATTCTGCATGAATGAAGTTGGACGTAAAAAGGTGTGTGGTATATTTGATTCTTCTATAATCTTTTCTTCTAGTCTGTGTAATTTTCCCATTGCATACCCAGGTTGAGCATCAGCATTCATTACTGATAATTTTACTATATACTTTATTCCATTTTTCTTGGCTTCTTTTACTAAATTAGATGTTATATCTACGGAATTAGGTGAAGGTGTTGTTACCAGAAAAATCTTTTGAACGTTAGCAAGTGCTTCATGAACTGTTTTTGATTCCAAATAGTCTAAATTTACAAATTCGATTCTATGATTATCAATTTGTTTGAGAGTATCAATTTTGTTTGGAGAGTGAATTGCAGCTCTAACAATACCGTTCTTGACTTTGGAAAGTTGTCTTACAACTTCGCTTCCAACAGTTCCGGTAGCACCAGTAACTAGAATAGTATCGACCATATCACATATCCTTCTTCCTAATTTATTAAGATAGAATTGTATCAGTAGTTTAGTCTTCCAATGAAGCTTATTTGGTAATACTACAATCCTTACAATTCAATGCAACTTTAATCAAATCACGTCTTTATACCTGTTGTAATGCAACCCTGTTACCACGAGAAACATGATCCCAATGGATGCGAATTTATAGAATTATTTATGAGCAGTTATGGATAGTTTAACAACATACTCTGATGGCGGTCCGCATCCAGGTGGACTTGTCGTTCCAGGATAAGTTTTTTCTATAATGTGTTGTTCGTTAAAGGCAGTTGAATTTCTTAAAAATTCAGACGATAAAGGTATCTCATCTATGAATACCAAACCATTACATCCTCCTGGAATTAATCCGGGAGATAGGGACCTAATGACGTTTGTCGCCTGAACCAAATCAGAAATATTGTATGATGGTTCCATTAGTTGATTAAGCGTATCTCTAAGATTAATTATTGTAAATGATATTGTACTGTCTGCCTTATTTAGTCCCAATATTTCTACTTTAAGGGAATCATTTTCATTATTCAAAATAAAAGGTCCAATTCTTAGATTTGTTGTTATGTTTGAACCATCTCCTCTAGCTCCTAAGTATTTAGTTGCGGTTAAAGGATTGTCATTATTCTTTTGACCACTTAAACCAACGTATAAAATATCGGAAGTAGGAGCACGTGCTTCATTGACAAATATGTTTTCCATTGACACATAAATTGTTAAAGGACCATGAAGACTGGGATCATATTTGGTCAGTATATTTGCTGGGTAAACGTTGTTTGATCCTGATGTTGACAGGTTCTTAGTTAAAGTCATATTATTATTCGAATCGTCAATCAAAAGATCAAAATCAACATTACCACCGTTAGATTTATTTGATAATGGAGAATCTATCCATTTTCCGATTATTTTACTATTGTTATTTGCTAACGTTCCACTAAAAATGTCTGCAATGGTACTTGGCTTAACATTTGGAGCTGCAGTACCTAATATCCAAACCGTATTATTTGTTTGTTTAACATCATAAATTGTCTGCTTGTCTGACAAGTAAATACCACTGATGTCTATACTATTATTAGTTGACGATTGTGCATCCGCATATATTACAAAAATCATACAAGAAATTGAAACGAAAATAAGCATAGTGCAATAGATAATACTTTTTCGCATATTTTATGACCTTTATATATTCCCTCTTGTAGGATTTAAAGTTAAATCGAAGGTAAAAGGGAAAATCATATAGGAAGAATAAAGTGAGATCAAAATATTAGAAAAAGATTTGTATAAAAATTGTGATATGATTTAGAGTACTTTCGTTTCTCTTATTAGTTAAAATCTCCACCAGTTTATATTCTCCAGATTCTAGATGTCTATTAATGAATTAATTTGCATTATTGTAAAATGGAGATTGTTTAATACTAGTTTTAGATCATGATGATATAAACTAGATACAAAGCATTAATTCAGAGGAAATATGTCTTTTCAATACAAATCAAACTTCATAATTGAATCAAAGGATTTAGTTAGAAATATGGTATATTGGTTAAACATTTTTAATCCCTAAGATTAATTTGTTTATATATTTCCAGTATCACACAATATATCAATCATTATGACAAAAAATAAGGGAAATACACACAATTATTATTTAATTACAGCAATATCTTTAGGTTTAGGAATAGTCAGCATACTCTTGCTATCTTCAAATCATTTAAACTATGCGTACAGTGAATCAACTTATTTCATAAAGAGTAAACTTAATGGCTTGGTTCTTGATATTCCAGGAGCAGATCCACGTCCCGGTGCTTTTATACAAACTTGGACGCAAAATAATGGTTTGGGTCAACAGTGGACAATCACTGATGATGGATTCATAAAGAGTAAACTTAATGGCATGGTTCTTGAAATTCGAGCATCAAACCCTCTTCCAGGTGCTTTTATACAAACTTGGACACAAAATAATGGTTTGGGTCAACAGTGGACTTTAGAAAAACTTCCAGAAAGTACAACTAATAACTCATTCAATGTGACCAATTGAATCGCGCCGGGTCACGGAATTGTAACACAGTAATTATCTATTTCATGGTCAAAAGGAGAGGATAAGGAGATGGTTTTAGCATAATGTCCACAATAGAATATTAATTGTAATTCCGCCTATCATTATTAAGAAATAGACTACAGCAATAACAAAATTGAAAGTCCTAATACTGTGTAATGATGTTTGTTACTCCTTATTCAGACTCATTATTATGAATGGGTTTTGAATGATCTCTTATTACTTCTTTTAGAATACCTTTTACTTCTTTAACATTTTGCTTATATAGTATCATTTTTCTACCTTCTTTGGTACAATAGATATTAACATGCCACGCATCGTTATCTATAGTTGGAAAATCAGAACGAAAGTGAGCACCTCTGCTTTCTTTTCGCATAGAAGCACTTCTTATTATTGATTCGCATACGACCAAAGATGACCTGACTTCCCAAGTCACAAATGAAATTCTTGATGAGGTTATCATTATTTAATTCATTTTTTTGAAATATCCGAATCTGAGAATAAAATCTATCCTTTAAAGTTAAAATTCTTTCTAACCCTTTTTGAGATTTGTTGCACTTCTTACTATTCCTCAACTTGATCCATTATATCTTGTATTTCTTGCGAAAACTTAATGGCTCATCTAATACAACAAAAATGTCTTTTTCAAACTTTTGTCGTCATTATGTGCTTCCAGACCCTGATGGGATATCTTCTTGTGAGGTCGGCAACTGTTTGCAAAAATCGAGGCTTCCTTCCCGCTATTTTCAAAAACCAAGGTATCTAGTAGACTGTTACCACCTAGCCTATTGGCACCATGAATCTGACTTATTACCTCGCCTGCTGCGAATAAACCCTCAACTTTTTGTTTTGCAATTTATATCTACTGATAATCCGCCCATAGAATAATGTGCAGTGGGGCCAACTTCCATTTCTCTCTAGAAATATCGACTCCGGCTATGTCCTTAAATTGTTTATACATCGTGGGCAATCTGTCCAGAAATTTTTCAGGGAAGATGGTGACGTCTAACCAAACTCCTTTATGGACAATGCCTCTCCCCTTCCTGCGATCTCGTTGTAAATAGCTCGTGCAACTACATCTCGAGGGCCTAATTCCATCCTTTCTGGATAATATTTTTTCATAAACCGTTCATTTTTTTTGAATTCAGTAAAATACCTGCTTCTCCTCGATAGCTTCAGTAGCAAGTGTATGCCTAATGCATTTTCAGGCCATACCATACCCGTAGGTGAAATTGAACCATTTCCATATCTACTAAGTCTACTCCTGCTTCATATGCCAGATCAATTCCTTCACCATAGTGTTCATAATTTCTAGAACTACTTATCGAATATACTCTAGTATATCCCCTGAAGCAAGTATTAAAGATTTGCAATTAAGTTTCATAAGTTGTTTACCTGATGTCAATACCAATCGCTCCTTTTATTTTGGATGATGAAGAATTGGGATGTCCATCCAATGTTTTCTAAATTGTCTTTTAATTGCAACTTTGTAATATAGATATTATCACGAGATCGATCTTTCTTCCTCCTTGACTTGCTGCATTAGTACGGATTATCTCATCGCCAGTCCAATCTTCATAAAAAACAGTTCTTCTCAATGTATGAAGCCCAAAGAAACGTTGTGTTAGTCTACCATCTTCCTCCCTGTGAAATCTAGCACCCCAGTTAACTAATTCAAAGATAGCATCAGAAGCACTTTTGCAAAAATTTCAACTCTCCTCGCATAATCCCGCAATATGTTTCGCCTTCTATTAAGGTATCAGAGGCATGTATCATCCAGTTATCTTGGGTCCATTATTCCAAGTGCAGCATTAATTCCTCTCTTGCAAGTACTTGCAAGGAGATCACCTTACACCACTCTTGCTGATAAGAAGAACAATTGATCCATTGTCGTGAGCCTCAATGCGAAGCTCTAAACCGGCAGAACCACCGCCAATAACTATGACATCATCATAAATAATTAGTCTGACTATCATTATTTTCAGTCATAATCGTGTTTTGATAAAGATATTTAACAAATATTATGAATTTAAATAAACCTATATTCAATGAGTGGTAGCAAAAATTTTTAATATAACATTTGGTTAAAATGAAACTTTGAATAATGGAATAAAAACATAACAAATCTCTTA
>JARFXS010000155.1 GCA_029194465.1 Candidatus Nitrosocosmicus sp. | reverse complement strand
TAATTAAGTTTCAGGAAGAACACGGAAAATTAAGAAGTTGGAAATACAAAACTAATTATAGAAACGATGAAATGTTAGCCGAATACGTTTCAAGTGGAGGGCGGGAAGTTAGCCTCGTTGATGTTGACCATTGTTATTGGCGTATCTTGTTTATTAATAATGTTATATCCGAAAAATTATACGAGAAATATAAAAAAAATAGAGATGCAAGGGTTATATCAGTCGGCTGCTTGAATAAAAGACAAACAATAGTTAAGAAAAAAGGATATGAAGTACTTGAAAAACAAGTTATTGAAAATCCATTCAACTGGGTTTGGAATTTCGTTTGTTGGACTACCTATAAAGTTATTACCAAAGCAATTGAAGCCTGCGATGATAATATATTCGCTTATCAAAGTGATGGAATTTATATGCCCACAAAATATGCCCCTAAAGCTATGTCCGTTATCAGAAGCTTTGATTTAGAATGTAAAACCATTAAATATCAAATAATTGGACGAAATAGTAACTACGTTGTGCTCGCTGATGAAAAAGGAAAATTAAAAAGAGCCAACTTAGGAAGAATCAGAGATTTAATGAAAATATTACCGCACGTCGATTATGAAGATACTGATGACAAATAATCTTTAAATTAAATTACAATGGATGATAAAAAAAGTCCTATTAAAGCTAAACCTATCAAAATCAAACAATTCTACAAAGAGATAGGCGTAACAAAACTATTATATTTGAAATATGCAGGCTCATACAGGAATTACTCCGAGTTTATGTCCCCGTATATCTACGTGTTTTTCAATGAGAAGACGCACGAAAAAGTCAATATCCACAACAATAAAATCATAGAATGGGCATGGGAGTTCAAAGAAAGCTATATCTATCAAGTTGGCTTTAATGAACTTAACGAAATGATTAGCCTACGTAACCGAAACAAATACCTCTGCTATTACCGAAAGCCAAATAAAATATACTTCATTGATTTTGAAAGGAAGATAAAGAAATGGGTCAACCGACCATCTGGCGCAAAGCAACCATTTATCGAGGAATTTTTAATTAAAGTATAGCCTTAAAATCTTGATTAGTAGATAATTGAAATACTATCTTGTTATGACTATATACGTGAACGTCGCTCTCTTTTTATGAACGTCGCTCTAATTATTTTTTGAATGTCGGAATATTATACAGTTTAATTATTTTTTATAATAAGTTAAAACCTGCACTTTTTTGAAAAGAATGTTCCCGAAAAAACTTGAATACTTTATCTTGATTAGATTATTTTTGACAATAAGCGAAATTATTTTGCATAATAATTGTGTGTTGTTTTTGATGAATTTTACTTCCCAGTAATATCAATGGTTTCAGGGGATATTGGATATGTGGTCAATTTTTCATGTTTTTAAAATTCTATTTTTTAAAATGAATGTTTTCGCTTGTAAGCCTTATCAGTTAAAGGATTCAGAGGTTATCAACATAGTTCAAAAATGACGAATTATCCAACTCATATTTTAAACGTCGCTCTATCATGCTCTGTAATATTTGATTTTATTATACATTCAAAGGTTTTGTGTTTTTATCACTTCTTGAAATGCAGGCGGCTCTAAGGATGCAGAGGATATTTAAAAATATATGTCAATTTATGGTAGTTTTGATATAGCAAACTGCATTTTATTTCCGCACATTTTACCCACATTTTCGCATTTTATTTTGTCAGCCATTAGTACTTAAATGAACCATACCTCAATTCAGTTAATAAATAGTGGATACTTTTTTAAAGAACCTTTCCTTTCAATGTACCTTTATCCTACTGTTCGGGTAGCAGTCGTTAATCCAAAAAAGGGTGGATGCGAGAAATACCGATTCTGCTCTGTTCTCTAGTTTTCATTGTTTGTAAGGGGTGTGGTTTTTACTGCACCCCTTTTGTTTTATATAACATGAACGTCGCTCTTATTTAAACGTCGCTGTATTACAATTTGCATTGACAAAATGTTATTATTTGGTTCTTTTGATTTGATTTATTGAGTTTGATTAAATAAAAAAAGCCCAAACTTTCATCTGGGCTTTCCTTTACGCAATCTAAAGTGACTGTAGAGTGTCGTAATTACATCCTTAGCGGGAGCATTACAAATGTATAACAATTTTAATAATAAAAAAAGCCCAGAGATTTTACCTCTGAGCCTTTAGCAGTGTAAGTGCATATCCAGACATGGATAAACAAATATATGATAATTTTTGAAGGGCGGAAAATTTGGCTATTTATTAACTACAACTATACTGCCATCATTCATTATAGTGACTCTAATTAAAAATCTATTATTCATAAACGCTATCCTGTCACTCTTTATGTAATACTTGTCAAATCCTCTATCTACCGCACCTGCACCTGCTGAATTAACGTGAACCATCCTACCATCTGGTAACACCACTGCAACATTCTTATCTAACTGACGAAGTTTCATAATTCAAAGATAATAAAAAAACCCCCACAGACTGTGAGGGTTTAAGACTTCAGCTTTCTTTTTAGAAGCTTCTTCTTTGTTGCTTTTTTTGCCATGTTTACCCTTGCGGGTCATCGCTTTGGGGCGATGTCTGTTTTTTGAGTTATTTGTTACAGCAAATGTATTTATTCTTTTGATGTCCCCAAAAAAATGAAATCAACAATTTATTAAGAAAGGAAAATTTGAATTATCTTCTTGAGGGAGAAACACCAACAGAAGATGATTTGCCAGAGGCAGGTTGTAAGCCCTCGTCGTAAATCTCAATCGTCCCATCAGGACTGAAATGTAATTGATAATATTTCATCGTAGGCTTGTTGCCAATATTCAAAGTCAATTTATTAGTCACATTCTTACCCTTCTGAAACTCCCACATCGCATTTACTCCAACACAAGACTTGTTTATCGTTAACAGCATCTTCGTGAAATGCCGAATACCAGACTTCGATTTTGTAATAGCCTGCATTCTCTGTAATGCCTCCTGCATCTCCCTTGCTGTCATAGTGTAAAGGTAATCAAAATTAAGTTTTCAAGCACAAAAAAAGGTAACGGGTTGAGCTCCGTTACCTTATCATTGGCTACACCAGAAACTCTCTACGGTCTAAGCAGGACGCTTCGGTGATTGGATTACAAAGATAAGCG
>JARFXS010000154.1 GCA_029194465.1 Candidatus Nitrosocosmicus sp. | reverse complement strand
TTAGTGGCCTCGTAAATAGCCTTGCTGTTCAATCTATCGACCGCTCTATTAATATTCATGAAGAATGGAATTGGATCGGCATCTGTTGGAAATTCTTGATTTTCAAGTTTAGAAATATCAAAGCCATAAATGAACATAACAATACCCTTTCCTCTGCCTAGTCTGACTGAACCATCTTTATCAATTCTAATATCATGGGCAACATAAGCCATGACACGTTGAACTGTACCAACCTCTGCAGTACTAATTGCAGTATCAATAATGTTTTCACGACCTGCTTGATGTGTCATATATGTCTCGCCGGGCATCAAACCACTAGCATAAGAATTAACAATCATACCGAATCCTCTCGGATCATTAGATTCCTGACTGTAATATGCAATACGCCGATAATAAGTACCAACACGTTTGTTCAAGAACATTTGCTGACCAAGTGCAGCCAAAATGTTAGCAGCGTTAACATCACTACCTTTAGCGCCAGATTTAGCCATAACCTTGAAACTGTTACTCGGTGAAATTGAATCCATGACCAATTTCCTAAGTTTGTTTGTTCCAGCATCAATAATTTTAACAACTTTTCTTTCATAAATATCCAAAAGTTTTTGACCTTTAGGTTTAGCAATAGTTGTGATTTCATCAATCAAGCGTTGCTTTTCACGTTCAAGTTTATTAACAGTTTCCTCACCTCGAGGAATGTCATCAATACCAATTGTAAAGGGATTATGAAAATCCCATTGATTCATTAAAAATTGAGCATCAGTGATAAATGCTGCAACCCGATCAGCACCGTAATCTGTGTTAATCGCTTGAATAATACCACCAGACTTAGGACCAATATCGGAACCTGTTAATTGACCCTTAATCAAAACACCGTTACGAATAATCACAATATTTTTCTTTTTCTTATGACCTAAAGCATCCCTAACATTGTCAGCACGAATGTATGAAAAATCTTCAGGGAAAAGAGCACTGACTAATGCTGCACCAGATCGCAACGGAACACCGTGATAAGACAATCTAGCTTCAAGTGTAGGCAAATCTTCAGTATATGTCAAAACAGACAAGCAATCAAACCACTGGTTGCTTGGAACAGTTACAGGATTAGTAGTATTGGTTAATCTGTACATAGATGTAACATGATCCAAAATTAAACCTACCAAAGGATTGTTATTGTGAGTACCAATAACATTATATTTAGCACCCATAACATATTTAATCTCTAAAGCACCTTCTGGTGTTTGTGCGATATGGACGACACTTTCATCACCATCAAAATCTGCATTGTGTGGTTTAGTAGAAGCTGGTGTAATTCGAATATTCAAACTACCAGGAATAATTTTAGTAACATAACCAATAATACTATATTTATGCAAACTAGGTTGACGATTAAATGCAGCAGGATCACCATCACGGATGTTTCTGTTGACAGTATCACCAATTTCAGGTCTCAAATAGTATTTGTTACTAGGTTTGATATTTTCAATTAAACCATTTCTTCTTAAAATTGTAGAAGCACTTCCATTACGAATTAATTCAGTTAATTCTGCAATATTGTCATTAGTAACAAGTTCTGGAACAGTTAAAGTTTCGCTCATTTTTTCAGGAATACCAACTTCACCGAATTTCAATGTTGAATCTGGACCAATAACCGTACGACCAGAGAATTTAGTACGTTTACCACCAACATTGGTTCGTAACAAACCTTTCTTAGTACCTAAACTTGTTTTAATACCCTTGAAGTTAGGATCATTAGGATCGCCATTCCAAAGTTTAGTAAAAGAAATAAACAACTTATCATAAAAATTAACAACATCCGGACTGTCATAATTACCACCTTCAAGCAAAGCTTTTGTCAATTTGCTATTGTAAGTGATAATATTGTTGTAAGTCTTAGTTTCTGAACTTGGCACAGTATCAGAACCAGCATGTCGAGGTTCACGAAGACGAACAGGTGAAACTGGAATGTTGTAAAGAAGATAATTAATTGGATGTGAGCCATACTCAAATCCTAACAATTTTGCATCATCATATGTAATATTTTTAAGAATAATCTCAACACTAAACCCGACATCGGCAGGATTACTGGGATCACTTTTATACCAAATAGGTAAAACTTGCTCATTTTTGCTACTCGCCATTATGGTAATTTTGTTATCACGCTCGACTTTTGTTTTAGTAGTAGTAATAATACCTTGATCATGATTAGCCTTACCTTTCTCACTTCTGCAATTAGCAGGACATGAGACATTCTTGCTTAAATCTGCAATCTTTTTCAGACGATTAATTCCACGTAAACCCCTAGAGACTTTCTCAATAAAAGATTCAATTGATAAAGGTCTAGATGCTCTAATAGAATCACATTTTTGATTAATACATGAAACACGAGGAGCCTCAGGATCAAGAACGGTCTTAACCAATGATTCATCGATTGGCGTTTTACATGTTTGACAACGATACTTTTTAATCAAGAGTCGACTGCAATTATGACAAACAGATGACAATACCAAAAGAAGTGGTTGAATGTAAATATGATTAATAATAGGTTTGACTAGTTGAATCATACCCCAATGCCCAGGGCAAGTTTCAATATTTTTGTTACATTTACGACAAGGATTACACATTGTACTTGCACCAAGTTGAGGATCATGCAAATAACCCGGACTTGTCATTCGGGCATCAGTCAAACTTGTTAAAGGTTCAGGATTAATGATAACATCACCACACATTCGTATAATTTCTTCATTTGTCATAGGTCTCAAAACTAATGATTTGATATCTACTTCTAATAACTCATTCAATTGTTCAAATTCTTGAACTTTGTTATCAATACGTTGGCGGCGTTCTTTACGAGGATCTTCAGGTTTAGGAAGTAACTGACTTCTCCCTGCTTGACTGGCCTCAATATTTTGTTTCATTTTTTCAACGAACCCATAAGATGTATCCTCAAATGTCAACTTTTGCTCAAAAGTCGGGATTTGAGTTGTATCTACTGGAATATCTTCAGTTTGCGAAGGCCTGAATAAAGGCTTATCAGACGAGACCTGTAAAGCTTTACCTACTTTAGAGATTTCTTCAAATTTTGGGGGTGTTGCGGATAAAAAGGCATCAGGTGTTAAACCAGCTGCAGATGTTGGACGTTTAGATTTACT
>JARFXS010000153.1 GCA_029194465.1 Candidatus Nitrosocosmicus sp. | reverse complement strand
ATTGCTAATAACTATACTACCAATATCCTGTGTATTAAGGATAGTAAGACGTAAAAATTCATGATAAGAGGTAATCTGATCAGTATTCGGGAGAACAAGGGTTTCTTTATATCATGTCTGATATTGACTGGACCACTAACTGTGAATTTCATGTAGAATATACATTGTTAGAATGCAAATCGCTGGACAATATTCAAACAGATTAGTTTTTTATGTGTAAATAATACTATTCTAATTGATCTGAAATATCAACCTAAAGAAAATCATGAAATCATTTTATCAAATCCACTTATGAGATAAGGGGAGCATTACTTTATGGCCACAATTTCATCTACCAATTTTGAACAGCAAGAATATAAAACTCCAAATCGCATTGCCATGATCAACGAATGTAGATCCCTGCTAGAAGAATTGGATGATGGAATTTATACCATAGATTGGGAGGGGTATTTTCCAAAAATAAAAAATGACGGTAATGGATCTTTAGATGAAAAATCGATCATAATTACCGTAGAAACAATACTGGAATTAAAAAGAATATTTCATTTCAAAAAGCCACAGTTAGTCAAAAATATCAAAATTTCTAATGCCGATTTGTCTTCACTAGAAATATGGACTCGTGATCAACTAATAGAACTTGAATCAAAGTTGGTTTTAATTCTCCATGGGATATGCCTACAAAGATAATCGAATAATTTGATCAAACAGTTTTAACTTAGTCCCGACTCTTAATTTTGACATAGATAAATTGAATCTCTTATCAACCGCATCAAGGACCACATACTTGTGAAAATTTGGTTATCTTCATAATTGCAACTTATATCGAGAACATAGGAAAGAAGATTAATATCATGATCAAATCAGTTATCGAGTCAGGGTATTAATGAATAATTGTTTTCAGAGACTAACTATTCATTTTGACAAATTAATATTTAGTGCCCTTAACAAGTTTTTCTTTAAAAAGGCGGATGTCCGTTTGAACCTTATTTTCCTTAATTGAGCAATTTGATTTCGTCTTATAAAATTGCGCAGATCCTTGTCATACATGCTGAAATAGTCTTCTTCTTTTGGTCTGCTAAAAACGTAATGGTATAGCATATTGATTGCCCCCAATCTCCCCATAGGCTTACCGGAAATAAATGAAACAAGAAATCTGTTTAATACAAATATTGGATGGTATCCCAGTGTTCTCATGGTTACGCCCCAGTCATAAAAGTGATGTTGAGAACCCAATCCTCTTTTATGCTCATATTTAGCATAGTTTAGAGCAGCGTAACGATAACCAAACATTTCCGCCCAATGAATCATTGCTGTCTCAAATCCCAATTTTTCAGGATAGTATTGGTAAAAATTCTCAAAATAATAATTACGAACAATCCTGCCCGACCCTCTTGGAGCAGAATACTGGGCCTCCTCATAATTTCCAGAAACAAATACATGGTTTCTATTTTTGTCCATAAAGTTAATAATTTTATTGGCGTAATCTCTTTCATAGATACTATCATCATTGGCAATCATATGGTAGTCAGTAACTCCCAAATTATTTGACTGGCTGTATTTAATTGCCTTGTTAAAATTTATTGGCACCCGTGTTATGTCGTATCCTAAATCAGGATTTGTGATAACAAACAAATTGGGAATCTTACATTTCATTTCATTTAATATTGCTGAGGTCTTGTCTGTGGAACCATCATCTATAACTATAATATATTTGGGTTTTAGTGTCTGGTTAAAGATCGATAAGATACAATCTTCAATATTTACCTCAGAATTTCGGCATGTGATTATTGAAAAATACGTACCCATGTCTACAAATTATGTAAAACTGATATAACGATTAATCAACTAACATGAGTTAATATATAATCTAAATTTAACCTGTAATAAAACATTCAATCAATGTATAGTTATTCTTTTCCCTTCTTTAATCCTATTACATGCACAATCATTTGAAGAGTATTATAAAGAACAATTTTACTTCAGTTTGGGCCAATATGATTTAGTAATAAAGATTCTTACAACTTTATCATCAAGAGATGGGTTACCAAAAAAATATTGAACAAAACGCATACTCTGAATATAAACCCAACCCAACTTCAATCTTCGAAATCGAGATATGATTATTACCTTATCATAAAAACAATTGGTCAATCTTATTTAACAAACAGTCCAGATTGAGCATTTGTTTACCAGCAAAACTTTTAATTACGATAAGTGAGAGTAGGCTCTGAATCCATTAGATTATCTTGAGGAGTGTAATATTTAGGAGAAGTCGGTCTGGAAGACGGATTTGAACTCCGTGGCAAAACTCAAGGAGACTTAGTAAGAAGGAGATGAATATTCTGATAGATAGTCCTTTTCAGATTTATCATTACCTGATGAGATATCATTTAGTTTGGGCGCGTGGGGATTCGTGCTGATATCGGTTCATTAAAGAGGATTCTAGTATGAAATTAGAGAATAGTATTTCTTAAAAACTTTGTGTAGTTGTTATTCAACAAAGTTATGATCAATCCAGGTCGGAAGCTCATCAATGGATCGGGACCGGTGGGCTTCTAGACGATAACAGTCCTGTGAGGGGGGTTCTAGATAATTAACTAAGTGTGCAGTCAAAACAAAAAAAATTGATTGTTATTTAGTTTGACTCCAAAACCTCTTCATTACCCTTTAAGTTATTCAAAATATTACCTCCTTTTGGATTGTTATCTGGTTGTTCTAAAACCCCGTCATCCTGTATAGGTACCGAAGGACCTTTTGGTGAAGGTGTCTCAATATAGGCTTCACTGCAACTGCTTGGTGGAACTGTATTTACGCATGCGCTTTGTAAAAAATTTAACAATCATTTTTGGTCAAAATACATAAATTTTTTCAGAAAATGATTAAAGTAAACAGAAATAAGACCAAAAGGGCAATTAGTCAAATGTTAAAGTGAATAGAGCCATATACCGAATCTATGGTTAAATAACATGTTAATAATAAACTGATGCAAAGGATGACCCGGGTTTCTGTTCCGTTCACCGAGTCATTATTGTGGTAGAGAGGAAAGGCCAAACACGGAACTGGCCCATAATAGCCTCTCTATCTGTTAAAGTATTTGCATAAATTCTGGAAATTTCTAAAGCGTAATTATTATAGTTAGTAGTGCAACATAGATTAAAAATTTCAATAGATTGTTATATTG
>JARFXS010000034.1 GCA_029194465.1 Candidatus Nitrosocosmicus sp. | reverse complement strand
ATTAAAGTCAAGCTAGAAAATGTTACTCTAGGAATTACTTAATTAAAATTCGTGGGATGAGGCATCAATTGGATTTCCTTATTCATTTTTTTTCCATATCTATTGATTTGAATAATTATTCGGTCTTTAATGTTCCTCTTTCGTATATGATTAGAAATCTGATACGGATCAGTTATCTTAATTCCATCCACTGATTCTATGATATCTCCTTTACGCAGATCAGCGATGTATGCGGGACCATCTCTTTGAACCTCTGCAATTAAAGATCCCTGGTTGGTCGGTAGTCCGTAAGAATGTGCTAATTCACTTGTAATCTTTATTGTGGATATGCCTATCCATGGTCTATTGGTAACGCGTCCATTAACAATTAGATCATTTATTATCAACTTTGCAACATTTATTGGCACTGCAAATCCTATACCTTGCGCATAAGGCATTTTTGCAGTATTTATGCCAATCACCTGTCCTCTGGTATTTATGAGTGGACCCCCTGAATTACCAGGGTTGATCGATGCATCAGTTTGCACAAGTTCCATGATACCTCGTTCAAATTGCAATTTTCTGCTTAATGAGCTTATGATTCCTGCGGTAACAGATGGACCCCCATCCAACCCAAAGGGATTTCCAATCGCAATTACTATTTGTCCTATTTTCAATTCATCCGAATTACCAAGTTCGGCATAAGATAATGCATCCTTGGATTCGATCTTTATTATAGCTAGATCAGTAATACTGTCGGTTCCAACTACGGTTCCATCATAAACGTTTCCGTCTGTGGTTGTAACTTTTAACTTATTTGCCTTCTCAATGACATGATTATTTGTCAATATGTATCCCTTCTTGTCTATTATTACTCCAGAGCCTACTCCTTCTACTGGAAATATTCTTAATAATTGATCCTTGACCATTCTTACGCTGGCTATATTTACTACATCTTTGTTAACTTTTTCAACTGCATTTATGATTATGTTTTCATTCTCATAATCAAATGGTATTATTTAGAAAACCCCTCCTTTAATGATAACCGGAGTCTGATACCCAGTACATCAGAAAAGCAAAATGGATTTAACAAATATGCTAGCGAATGCTCATTTGTTGTCGATGATAATTTATTTATCACTAGTAAGATTAATGGAAGTCGTCTAATATAAATAGTATAGTTAAATATAATGACCAATTGTTTACAAAACCCCTTCAAAAAAGGAGAACGATTGTATTTGTTTATATCCTTTTCAAACCCAATAATACAAATGAAAAACTCGATTCAGAATTCGCTTATTTCATCTTGCGCTGAATCAAAACTGAAGTTATCATCAAAATAGCAGAAATTATGAATATTGCATGAATAGATAAAATAAATCTATCAAGGTCGGTGTCATTGAATTGAATTGAATCTTGATGAGTGCTGTTTGTCGAGCCTGAGAAGAGCATAACGACGACTTCGGCGGGTAACAAAGATGAGAATATCAAAAAAACCAACCCGATACTAAATGCGCTTCCAGCCATAACCAAGGTAGTGCTGATACCGGCAGCAACCCCTCTCCTGTTGGGCGGTACAGAGTTCATTATGGTGGCTCTGTTAGGCGATGTAAATATTCCCATGCCTGCTCCTATGAGTGCTAGTGGCAGTATAGCGTCTGCATATGAAATCCTTGATCCCATTGTAGCCAGTAAGATAAAACCTATCGCAGATACTATCAATCCAGTCTGAGAGATAATCTGAGACCTGTATTTATCATAAAACCAACCAGTTATCGGGGCAACTACGGCCAATGCCAGTGAGACTGGAATTAAATAAATACCCGATTCCAATGGGTTCAAAAGCATTGTCGGGCCCTGAAGAAAAAACACCATCACGAAGGTAAAGGCTCCACGAGCAAGAGAGTTAAAAAAAATCGCAATATTACTACTGGTAAATAGTCTAAGTTTGAATAAGCTAAGATCCATCATTGGGAAACTAACTTTTTTCTCATTCTTGTAAAATAGTACTAACAAGGAGATTCCTGCCAGTATAAACATAGCTATTTCGAATATGTTTAATAGATGAAAAGACCCAAATGTTATTCCGAGTAAGATGGAAATTAATCCCCAGCAAATAACAAATTTCCTAGCCAATCAATTTTTTCCTTTTTTATCGTTCCCAATTCTTTTAGTTTTGAGAACGCCCATATTGTAGCGAAAATTCCAATTGGAATATTTATCCAGAATATAGACCTCCACCCAAAATATGAGGTCAAAGCCCCACCAATCACTAAACCCATGACTGACCCCACGACAATGGATATTTGATTTATTCCCAGCTTTCTCTCTCAGATTCTGGAAATGAGTCCGATAAAATGGCAGAAGCTGTTTGAAAAAATGAAAGCGGCTCGAGTGCTTGGATAATTCGAAAAACAATCAATTGTTCCCCGGTTTGAGATATACAACAAAGTCCAGATCCAATTGTAAATAATGCAAATCCGAGATTATACAATTTGACTCGCCCGAACATATCAGCAAGTCTTCCAAATGTCAATAGCATCGAAGCCGTTACTACCCAGTACCCAATTGCTATCCAAACAAGTGTAATCAGCGAAGTGTGCAATTCGTTGGCAATTGATGGTAGAGCGATTATGACGATATTCCTATCAAGAGACGCCATTAGGGTGCCTATGGTTGTATTACTTAATGCTAGCCATTTGTAATTCAAAATTCTTTGATTATTCTAGCAAAACCATCATATACAAATGCTTCACAACATGGTATGGCCATTTAATAGAGTAGGCAAGAACGACAACCCTTTTTCTAAACCACTAGGCTCTGGAAACCAGAGCAAGAATTAAGAATTGTTCATTAGACAAGAACTCATTGAACCCACACATCGACTAACCTTTCGTATTGAGTTTTTTGATATCAAAATTTTTTTTTAGTTTAATAATGAGACAGGTCATTCAGGTACAGGACAATGACTAGAGATCTACTTGATCATCTTTTTGATAAACAAATATTTGTTTATCAAAAAGTATTATTTTCATTGGATTTCTATCTAATTGTTACCGACAATCCTTAATTTCGCTAGAAATGGTATGAAAATGGCAAGGATTTATTAAATTTTATCCGAGGTTGATAATTTCTCAGAAAAATAATAAAAGAATAAAAAAATGAAGGTTATTTTAGGCTAATCTTGTTGTGCTGCTGCGTTGCTACCTTCATTTTCTTGGTTTTGTACGTTTATGTTGTTACCTGATCCTTCTGAATCGTCACCAGAGACTACTCCACTTTTTTGATCAGAGTCTTGTGATTGGCCGATGCCTTGGTTGGCGCTGTTACCGCCGTTGTCGTTGCTGCCCTTATGGTTGTCGTTATCATCATCGTCATTACCATTACCATTACCACTTCCTCCACTTTGTGCTGCTGCATTGTTTCCACTATTTTCTTGGTTTTGTACGTTTATGTTGTTACCTGATAGTACTGAATCGCCACCAGAGACTACTCCACTTTGTTGACTGGATGATTGTGATTGGCCGATGCCTTGGTTGGCGCTGTTACCGCCGTCATCACCACCATTTCCTCCACTTTGTAATAGTGCATTGCTTCCACTATTTTCTTGGTTTTGGAAGTTTAGGTTGTTACATGATATGAATGTCCCTTCACCAGAAACGCATAATGCACTTTGTTCTGATTCTTGTGATTGGCCGATGCCTTGGTTGGCGCTGTTACCGCCGTCATCGTCATCATCACCACTTCCTCCACTTTGTGCTGCTGCATTGTTTCCTTCATTTTCTTGGTTTTGTACGCTAAGGTTATTACATGAAATTAGAGTTCCGTCACCTGATACACAAATTCCTAACTGGGTTGATGCCTGTGATTGGCCGATGCCTTGGTTAAGTGAGTTGCCTTGTGCGAAAACACCTAGTGTCATTGAAGTAGGTCCCATCAAAAGGATGAATGAGATTGCCAGAGCGGTTGTCGTAATTGTAGCTTTATTTGAAAATGATTTAGTATTCATCTAATTATACTACATAAAAAACTATATAAAGACATTTATAGAATATTTTATAGTAAAAAAGTTATAGTATATTATTTTGTAATTGGGTAACGTAACATTATTGAGTAATAATGATCAATAAACAAAAAATATTGGAATTCCATTCAAGATCCCAGGTTGGACATATTTCTACAGACTAGAATAATTACTTGTGCGGATATCTAAATTCATTTTTTCAGGGTCATAGCTAAATTATTGGATGCAAGTATTGATGTAGAGTTGCCTTTTTCCCCAAATTACTTTGAAAATGGTAATCAAGATAGTCCATAAATGAAATAACCTAAATTTGTGAGATTCAGATATCTAAATGAGTTGAATAAATAGATATTAAGATCGTTTTCTCTTGAAATTCAACTCTTATACTTGAACCTGATTGTTGTACTGCTTATCGTAATATCTACTTTCATATTGAATATTTCATTAAACATTAATTCTAATATAATTTTGTGATATAATGACCAATTCTCCCCAAGTTCATGTTTTAATACGTAGACTTGATAACCATCTTGCAACGTGTGATTAGTTTCAGTTAATGAACTAGCCATTCTTGTCTCAAACCATGAAAGAAATGATTCAAGGTCCATCCGGTTCTTCATAAATAATGCGATATCATGAACTACATCCTTACCGATATTTACAGCCATGTTCGTGATTTCCTCTTCACTCATCTTTTTAAATAATTCAACAACAATTGGTTTTGCTATTGGTATCATGCCAACTTTAGGTTCGAACATATCCCAATCAACATAGCGTTTGAGGAGCTGATTTACCAGACTGTTCAAAGTTATTTGACTCCTATCCGATTCTGTTCTCAGGACAATTAAGACGTTTTCATCAATCCTAAAAGTCATGGTAGCAGTTTTATTGGATTCGCCCGAACTCGGATTTCCAATGTCATGCATCCAAAAGAATTTTCCTGGTAATATAATAATATCCTTTGTTTGTCTAGATTTGAACCTGGCTTATTAATTTCTCTTTTTAGTTCGCAATGGAAAATTACAACAAGGACAGCGTGTACCACTAAATTTAATGTATAAACTGCATCCTGAGCACCGCTTATATCCCAAAGCGTAAACAGATTCTTTTCCTCCGCCTACTCTATCGTATCTTACGCATAGTCCTTTACAGCCCACTAAGAAACAAGCTCAGCTGATGAGAATTAAACATTAAGTTTCAAATGCAATTATTTGCAAACACAAGCCATCAACAGATGAGATAGGAGCAGACAGAACTTTCAATATTTATCATGATAAGGATCAGATGTAAGCATTAGGCATCAAAAGGTTAGAATTTCTAATATGAATGCCATTATCTATTCATCTATTTTTCATTACAAGATGGTATTGCAAGAAAAATGGATTCAATAACAATACTTTTATACTACACTGCCCTCTTATTTGTATGAAGATTCTCAATCTTATTGCTTTAATCGGTCTCTTAGTATCTATCACTGCGATAAGTGGGGTTATGATCCCAGCACTGGCACAACCTCTTGACAATAATCAAACACAACCAACTCTTGAATCATTACTTGGAGGGAATATGACATTAGGTCTGGGTTCGAATAATACCAATGAAACTAGTCCAGCCACACACAGGTAATACGAAAATATTTCATTAAATTATATTATCATATTTACGGGATGCACAAACCAAAGCGTCTATAGTTTAAATAATTATCTGTTTATAAATAATTATGTCTTCAAATAATAATTTTAATGAAAGTCCAAATCACTTCATGGTATTAGACGCAATCTCTAGAGGTATGAAAAAGATAGATAGTATTGCCAAAGTTACAAAGTTATCAAAAGATGAAGTAGAATTGATCATAAATGACCTAAGAAATCAGAAATTGATAAATGCGGTTGTCAAGAAAGGTTTTTTTGGTAATAAGAAAACTGAGTTTCACATTTCAGAAACGGGTATGAAACTGTTAGATTCAAAAAAACAAGAATTATCACATAAATCACAGCGACTTCAACAACTCTATGAAACCGGAAACAGAGGTCAAATGCAAAGTTATATGGACGATAACAGGATGTGGATGCCGATGATGTTGTTTTCGGGCATAATGAGCATGGTAATGTTTGGATCTATGATGGCTTTTATGGGAATGGCTATGAATCCAGCCGAAAGTGCTCAGACCGAGGGTCAGGTGGATGAATCAGGAGGATCAGGTGCTGAAGATTCAGGGGCAGCATCTGATACAGGTGCTTCTGACACGGGCGGCGATACAGGCAGTTTTAGCGATATGGGTGCTGATGGTGGAATGGATACCGGAGGATTTGATTCATTCTAGAATTATGATTCAAATACAATTGTTTGTTTATATTGGCCTCATAATTTTTTTAAATAATGAATTAGAACCATCTTTAGTAACATGCTAAGGACAAGTATTGTTCAGCATATTTGTTGAAGATGATATATGACACTGATCGTTACTTTGTTATAACTACGAAAGTAACTCTAACATGAAATGAGGCTCATTATTCTAAAAGAGATTAAAACGTATTACTACAGAAGCGACTGCCCCATAAAATAAATGAATCCACTACGACATTTCAAAATTTACTAAAGAAGATAGATAAGTTTACTGATTCAGAGGACATTTACGATATGTCTGTTGTTGGCCTTGAGTATTGGAAGATAAATTGTATTTCAAGCAAATTCAGCTAGATCGATTTTGACTTTTTCAATACGTTGAATTTCTAACAGCTTAATGTCATAACCACGCACCTTACTCGAAGTTAAAGCACTTATTCAATGTTGAAATAGTGTAAAAAAGGAGGGTCACTTTTGACCTGCAGCCAAATGACCGTGTTGTTCTTGAGATTGGATTCCAACATTGTTACATGAAAACGAAACAGCCTCTCCAGATACACATTGTGCTCCTTGACTAACCCATTGGCCTTGCTTATCAATTTGCTGTCCTGCGTTATCGTTTTTCTCACTAGTTGCTTGAGCCATACTATGATCAAATGTAGCGAGTGCTGTAATCATAGAAACAGCCAAAAGTGTTGCAAATACAATTATTATCTTATGTATTCTTGTTATGTTACTCAATATAATCATTCTATTTAGTTAGAATTAACTATATTATAGCTTAGATACATGATACTAAATTTTTCAACCAGAATAATATCGAATAACAAGATTACGTTTTCTTATTATGGTTAATAATTTACAATTAACTTTATCTAACAAGAATAGGTAATTTATTAACATACATTATAAAAAATGGATTTTGTATTATCCCATTAATTCGTAACCAGTGCATTCACTGGCTGTGAATTCTTATATGCACTCAATACACGACCATTCCCCTTCGTGATTGACATATTGAGTTTTGTGGAGCCATGCTTTGTGGAGTAGAAGTTGGAAATTGATCGTTAGTCTCTTTATGAATAAGAAAGTCAAACGGTAAAAAACCGTTTTGTATCTATCAATCATTGTTACAAAGAGCAGGTTTCAATCTCTATTTCTTTTATGGCATCATAAGGGCTAATGAGTTTGAAATTTTTTGTACAAGTTGGAACATTCAGGTTGTCATGTCTATTTTTTTGATAAGTCAGAACCTGAATCCAAAGACTACGGTATTTGAAGATAAAAGTAAACATTAAATTGATCGGATTTGAGAAAACATCACCCATTGCCTACCCTCCTTTTTTGTGGTATACCAATGACAGAAAGGGGAGATCTAAAGATAAGAATGATTCGATGCATTTGTGGTTTTGCTATAAATTTGTTCAAATAGGTAAAACCAGTATGCTTTTCTTTCGAGTCATATCAAATCAGCCTCGAAGTTACATCCCAAAACCCGATAGAATCTCGCTTAGGTAACAAAACTACAAATGTGCTGAGCGTTAATGGAGGAAATATTTAAAGTTACTAGTTTAGATTTCTTATATTCTAAATAAACAAATGAATTGATTTGTAAGTATCTGGAGAAATTAGCTATTACTCATTCAAAACTTAAATAATTTCCTAGTTATACACATACATGTCATCAAATAATAATTTTAAAGAAAGTCCCAATCATTTCATGGTATTAGACGCAATCTCTAGAGGTATCAAAAAGATGGAAGACATTGCCAAGGTTACAAAGTTATCAAAAGATGAAGTAGAATTGATCATAAATGATCTACAAACCCAAAAACTAATCATTAAACAGACGAAAAAAGGCTTTTTTGGTAATAAGAAAATTGAAGTTTATGCTACCGACACAGGATTCAAAATACTGGAATCAAAAAAACAAGAACTAGTCAATAAATCCAAGTATCTTCAACAACTCTATGAAACAGGTAATAGAGGTCAAATGCAAAGTTATATGAACGATAACAGGATGTGGATGCCGATGATGTTATTTTCGGGATTGATAAATGCAGTGATGTTTACTTCTATGATGTCATTTATGGGAATGTCAATGAATCCAAGTGAAAATGTTCAGGTGAGGCACAAACAGTGACTCGGGTGAGCAGGTGCTGAAGATTCAGGAGGGCGCTTCTGATACAGGCGATACAGGTGATTATAGCGATATGGACGTTGGAGGATGGATATTTTAGGATTTGATTCCTTTAGTAATCGCCATAAATTACTACGATTATTACTTGCCTGTTTTGATGATAGATCAGATAATTAAAAATCCTTTTATAAATTAGTAATTAATATTAATAGTGATTTCTCTTGTCAAATTTAAGAGTATTTCAGAAATAAAGAAATTACTTGAGGAAGGTTGCAAAATAGAAAAGGTAGAACCACCAGTGTATGCTCCAGACATAGAGACCACTATAGTAAGGATTTATCGCTAAAATGCCCAGATGGAAAGGCTTACACAATTAAAGCATTTAAGGAAGAGTCAAATGCCAAGAATTTATTCGAAAAAATAAGATTGGCTAATTTACATATTTATTTATACTGGCCAAGTAGATATTCATAAACTCTTTACATTGCTCAATGTTACTTCATTACTCAAGGTTTTGCTTTCCAGCAATTGACAATCAAAAGGATTGGGCTACAGATTTTAGATTTGGAACCAACAAAGGTGGTGGGATGTGCAAATATGGTAAATATGTCTAAAAATTACCACAAGTATTAAAAAATTAATTGTAGCATATTTGCAAGCATAAGATCTATTTAACACTAAGATTGCCCGTCATCATAACATAACATAACAAGAGAATAAAATCGATATCCTTAAACGCTGTACTTTGTTAATCGATTATGATCCTATCGTGATAAACCTGCTATATTTAGATTCATTAATAATCAGAATATGGATAGAAAGTTCTTTGATTTGAGACTAGATTCGTAATGAACTAGACTTTTGTCTTTTAATTCATTCCAAATATTATCAATGTATTCCTTACTAAACATCGATTTAATAGCGTAGACTTTGTTTAGAGATTCTTGTTCATCTTCACAATAATTTGTACTATCTATTAAAGTAGCTGCTACCTCTAACCACTCAGGCTCCTTGTCTTTATACAGAGTCAAGAATCTGTCTGTAAAGGCCGAGTAATTAGTCCACTTCTTCTCGTTTGTGTCAGAAGATATCCTATCAAGATCTAATCCTTCATAACAATAATTTGCCAAGTCAGGCGAATATGGACCATTTCTATAAATGTTATACTCATAGCCAAAGTCATTTTGTAAAGAGGATTGTGCTAAAAATACATATTTCTGTAATTTTAGTCGATTTATGAATCCGTTTTCATCGTCTTTTAATAGATTGTGTATATTTATCATTTTATTATTGTAAAGAAAGCATATAAAATCTTGCAATTTCATATTCATTTGTTGCTGAATATCTATTATACGCAGAACTATTATATTAATAAGACGGTCTCAGATTTTTCTATGAAGAATTAGTCAATTATAGTCAAAGGGAAGACCTATCATGCAGTTTTCGGCAAATTTTCAAAGTTTGGAAACTAGACTGAAATTCCGAAACCAAGACAGTGGTTACGATAACAGATGGAACACATGATAAAAACCTCAATCATTTGACACGTTGCTTAACTATTATCTTTATGAGTATAATTTTTTAAAAATAAACGGAAATAGGATCTAGATTTAATCGAATTGCAAAAATAAGTTACTAGCTTGAGACAATCTCAATGATGAATTTTGTTGTCATGGAAAGTTCAACAAAGAAAGCAAAACTATACAAATCTAACCTAACCTAGTAAGTTAAATAACAAAAGTATTTAAATTCAATAATTTTGTCCAAATTTCAAATATCTTGACAACGGATTCAGCTAGATATGATTGGAGATTTAACTCCACATTTGATAAGGAAACGGTTTGTTTTTGATATCTTTTATGAAGTAAATACTTGAAGATAAATTAAGTTCCGATTACATCGAAATGTTTCTGCCCGAGGCAATCGAAAATACGTGGATCAAACATAAGGAATTTGAAGACTTCGCTCTTTTACTCTAAGAAGATTATGAGGCTATGAAAAAACAGTACTCAAAGCTAAACCCAATTTTAATGAGGTTACTCAACCCGTCTTTAAATTAGAAAACAATTAGCAAATACCCGTGTCGTGAAAAAGTTTTTCTCTGCTTATATAAACTTATATGCTATAGTCCGATTTCATAGTTCAGTGAGTAAGAACATTTACGGTATAAAAATGGAGTTCATAAAGGAGGTAACATTATGACTGAAGTAGTAAAGCTTTCCATTACTCCGATTGAAGGGTCTCCTGGGGTCTACAAGGTGGAAATTAGCGGTTCTGGCTTCGTACCAAAACAGACGGTGTATTGGCGGTTACGTGGCGAAGACCCAGGGTCTGAAGATTTTATTAGTGCTCCCAGTGGTGGCGGCATTGTCGGCCCAGATGGGACAGTATTCTTCACTGACAGCGCTATCGGCGCGAACTTGAACGAGGACTGGGGTGGCCAAGACGAGATCTTTGCTGATGTATACTATACTAGCATGGGCGGATCCCACCACAAATCCAACACGATCAAACGTAACTTTTGAATTCCGATCGAGGTAGCTGTAACTGAACGAAGCATGTCACTTTGCTTCAAATCAGTATGGTTGAAAAGGAGTTAAGCTTAGACAAATAAAGAGGAATCCATCTATCAAGATTTCTTGAAAGATAGAAGTCTTTCAGAGAACTACATTCGAAATCAGACAAATGGAACACTAATGGCTATTTTAAAGAGAAACGATCTTTAGTCATCTTCTATCATAGCAGTGTCATCTTAGCGTTAACTAATGGTAAAGACAAATGATTTTGTAACGTTACCAGGCTCCATATTCTCTGTTAGGTAATATACAGTGGCAGTTGCTGGAGTTTTCCCAGCCTTGATTGCTTGGTATAAGGTCCCAGGAACTGGACCGGCTACTGTAACCTCTTCTCCCTGCTTTAACTCGAATGGAGATGAAGGTGCGGTACAGCCTTGGAATTGATCCTGTCTTATAACCACATTTGCCATAAAGAACGCAGTTAAAGGTGAATCGCAAACCCCAGCAGGTAACATAATTGTGTCTGTGGAATTGTTAATTACTGTTGCTAATAGTTCAAAAGTATTGCCAGCTTTCACATCTGATGGTGAGGGATGAATATTTATCAGGTCGACTCCAGAACTTGCTGTATTCGCTGTGGAATTAGTGTTGAAAGATTGGGAATATGCATCATGATCTTGGTCTAATGAATTACCGAAGAAAGTGGAGGTAAGTAATAAGGCCACCAATGGTATTATAATAACTTGTCCAAATTTGCTGTTTATTGTTGCATTCTCATTTTTCTTTAAGGCCTGTTTTGTAATTGTCACACATTATTCATTCAAACCTATTTTATAACATTTTCTATTTATCTTGGAATTCTCATCAAATGAAAATGACCTCTACTAGATTAGAGAAAAATGATTGCTTGGGTATTCAACGAAAAGACACTGGTATCTTTGGTCATTGCAACTGTTTCCTAATTGTCATACTGTAAATAATCCTTTACAAGCATTGTTAACAATGAATATCCAACTCGAAGTTGAAAATGTTTATAGCATATCTTCTTTTAGAGTTAAGAATAGATTACTTGGCATAAAATTTATTGACAAAAGAATGAGTCCATTTATGGGTTACATTAATGATCTAATACCATATAGTTAAAGGCACTGATAAAAGCCAAAAAATGACAATAAGATACAATTTTTAAAAAATAAGAATTATGTTGTGATGAGAATATGCTTTCATAATTGACAATATAAATAAAGGTTATGAAGTAACAATGCGTAAAGTCAATGATAAGGTTTCTTTTGAATTTAGACAAAATGTAAGAAAAGAATCTAAAATTTGTCTGGGTTAAGGCTTTACCAACTCATTCAACACCGGTCTTATTCTTGTTGTAATAATTTCATTTATGGCCGGCCCATATTAGTACCTGACAAACCCAGAATCATTGATCCCTTTATGCAGTAAATCTATAATTTCAGGCTTGGTCATTAAAGGTTTTTGTTTTACAGACATTCATATATATTTGAATGTTTTAAACAATCCAATGACAAAAGACATTGAAGTTTCACTTAACTTATCATTCAAATTTTATTATACTCTTTTAATATTGATTGGAATTTTTGTGACCATTTCTATTGGTTACGATGTTGACGGTATCGCTACATTTGCACGATATGACTCTATGAATTCAATTTTTCAAATAGGGCAAGAAGTTTTCTATCAGCCCAAAATTATTTCAACTAACAACCAGGGGGAGGTATCTTTTTCTAAAATTTCTTTTGCCAATTCAAATGTCGGAAGCAATTCTAGCAACACGGTTAATACTGGTACAGGCACTCCAGACTTTAGACAAGATCTTAGCGGAAAATATACAAATCCCAAATATGGCATATCGGAATTTGAAATTCCAACAGGCTGGTATGCAACAGAAAGCATGAATGGCAATAATGGAATTATCCTTACCATACTTCCTTCCACAACCCAGGAGTTTTTTACTAACCTAAATTCTCTCTCAAACGATGAAACCCTTCCTATAATTAATTTGGTAATACAAGATAAAGAGGATCTCAAGCAACGACAAAGTGAAGCGCTGGTTGATTCTGGGCCATCATCTCTTTCCACAAAATGTACAGAGCTAAGTCCAAATTCGACCTCCACAATAAACGATAAGCAATTTCAAATCTCAACGTTGAAATGCTTGACAGCAGATAAAGAACCTATCCTAGGAGGTATTGACTTTGGTCACAATGAAATAACAAAGTCGTACAAATTTGATTCATCGGCCAAAATTTATGTTCTACAATTAGTGTTATCAAGCGAATATTCTTCAGATAAGATCGTAAATGAGGCCTATCTACCTAAATTCCAACCAATTCTAGATGATACAATTCAAACATTAAAAATAGAATAGTTATTAGCACATGGGGTTTATCATAAAGAAAAAACTAATTATTCTAATTAACTTTCAGTTAATTCATTGACAGAGTATTTAATCAAGGGTTCCATATGTTATATCCCATTAATTCAATCGCTTGGAGTGACTTACCCATCTTTTAATCTATCTTCCTATGAAAAATGTCCATATAATTGATTATGAATCTCATGTGAACGATATTTGAGTATTACTCAATGCAATCTCAAGGAATCACTAGCATTCTTATCGTTTACTCCACTCAGGGAGTTCCCATCTATTTGGTCTAGACAAGGTAATCCGGTCAACACATCCGGTGAGATCGTTAATTAACACTTTAGCAATAAGCGAGTCAGCAGATAGGATATACATGTATAAAAATTGTCGATAATTTCGCACGAAAAATACACTTGATACCGAAGTCACAATGTTCATCTATTAACTAGAATATAGTATTTTCATATTTTTTTGTTACCAATGCATTGAGACAAGTGTATTATGGTTCGGATGGGGATATGTCCAAATTCAAATTGTAAATACAGGCTTTTATCTATTCTATTGCGATAACTCAACGTATATTTTTGAACGGTCAGTATAGGGTATGGCCTCTTTGATTTTCTTTTCAATATCGTCAATGATGGATTCAATTGCAACGGTACTTAAATTCTCAATCAAACTCACTTCAATTACAATCAGAACATCTTCGGCAGCAAGGTGCATAGTCCGTATTAATTTTTTTTCAACTTCAGAGATGCTAGAAATTACATCATATATCTTTTTTAAATCTCCTTTAGACATTGCTTCACCAATAAGCATGCCGCGGTTCTCCCTAGCCAAGAATATTGCAAAACCCATTAATACAATCCCAATCAAGAGGGAACCTATTGCGGTATACGCAAGATTTCCAGTGATTTCAGAAAGGGCTAACGCTACTATAGCGATTAATATTCCCAAAAGAGCGGCGGAATCTTCTACAAGTACTGTTATGATAATAGTATCTTTATTTTCTTTCAGCTCAGTCAAAAATACAGGTAAAGTTAATTTTTCACCCCTAACTTCTATCACCTTTCTAAATATTCTGAAGGCTACCCTAAGCGAATAGGCTTCAAATACTAAAGCTATTGCCAAAATCACATAATTTACTATATATTTTTTACTTCATGAGTAGCATGATCGCTTAAAAAATAACTTATCCCATGTTCCAAAGATAACACTCCTGATATACCAAAAATAAGTATGGCTACAACAAACGACCAAAAGAATTGTTCCTTGCCAAATCCAAAGGGATACTTTTCATTTGCTTCCCTCTTGCTTGTCTTCACACCTACCAAAAGTAGTACTTGATTGAAGGTATCTGAGAATGAATGGTAGGTTTCAGCCCACATAGATGTACTGCCAGTAAATAACGCTGCAAAGAGCTTCGAAATGGCAATTGCCAAATTACCAAATAATGCAGCATAGACTGCCTTCTTTGATTCACCCCCGCTTGTCACTCCCTTGTTTCACTTGGATGGTTAATAAATTAGATTCAAATGATTTTGAGTTTTGAATGTTTTTGGGTTTTTGTGATGGTGGTGATTAATATTCAGTTGATAGTGTTAGAACAGTTTTTAAAGAATTTTAGATCGAAACCAAGATTGTCATTTCTTTGATGTACAAAGTTTTTTCATATATTATTAGCTTCTTAAAAACATGATTATGACCAAGTTGAATTAGTTTACCATAATAAGACAAATTCTTGTCAACCATTACTAGGTCAATGGTAGTGTACAATTAAAGTCTCGGATGGACAATGGAGGGACGAGGGTGAATTAATTGGATTTACGGTTAATGTAAAGCTGTCTTATCTTGTTGATGCTGTGATTCATTATGTAACTAATTTAAAACCTTTATTCTTATATTTTCTTTTTAGGAGCTCTTATTCTGAATTTTTAATAGTAAACTTTTGCAATTATCTTTTATATAGAGAGACCATAAGGATATTAATGTCATTCTGTCATCAATGTGGTTATTCTCTTGAATCGGATTCTGAGACCATATGCCCAGGCTGTGGAATCGATCTGAGACCTTCTAATGATCAGAACAGTATAAATGAAGCTGGTAATATCTCCTCCTCAGAATTAAAGGATATAAATGATACTCCTTCTTCTGGAACAGCAACTTTCGATAATCAATCGCTAAATTATACAATAGTTGAAAACACAATTATTTTTGATGATAAAGGAGATGCTTCAGTACGGGTTTTAGATCTATTTCAAAGGTTATCCCATAAATCTAACCTGTTATACCAATTATTAGCGGATAACTATCAAAAAAATGAAAACAAAGCTCAAGAATTGCAGGACTCTTCTATTGCGTTGGTCAAACCATGTCAAGACATGTTAGATGAAGTCGAAAAAATTGAGGCCGAATGCAAAACCAGGATAATCGATATTAAAATAGGGGAATTACAAATTTCAAAACACGACTTTGAGCTAAAGTATTTAATATTAATGGGAAACCAATATTTCTATCTGGGCAAGTATGATTACGCCCTTGAATGCTACGACAGGATTCTACAAATAAATGTACGTTATTTTGAGGCAATCCTCAATAAGGCATTTACATTGAATAAGGTAGGCAGGTACAGTGAAGCATTAGACTGGTATGACAAGGCGCTAAAAATACATCCTAACCATGTAAACGCACTAAATAACAAGGGTGAAATTCTTTATACCCTTGAAAGGTACGGTGATGCTATAGAGTACTTTGACCGGGCATTGCAGATAAATCCTAACTATGTAAACGCACTAAATAACAAGGGTACTGGACTTTATAAGCATGAAAGATATAATGATGCATTAGAGTACTTTGACAGGACTCTAAAAATATATCCTAACCATGCAAATGCTTTAAACAACAAGGGATGGGTTTACTATACTTTAGGAAGGTATGATGAGGCTATAGATTGGTACAATGAGGCGCTAAAAATAGAGCCAGATGATGCGATTTCCTTAAACAACCAAGGTAAGGCTCGATATAGTCTCGGACGTTATAATGAAGCTATAGAGTGGTATGACAAGGCCTTGGAGGTAGATCCTAAAAACGTGAACGCTCTAAATAACAAGGGTGCGGCATATGATAAATTAGGTAGATACATCGAGGCTATAGAGTGGTATGACAAGGCCTTGGAGATAGATCCTAAAAATGCTAACGCTTTAAATAACAAGGGCAGGGCCTTACATAGTCTTGGAAAGTATAGTGAGGCTATAGAGTGGTATGACAAGGCCTTGGAGGTAGATCCTAAAAACGTGAACGCTCTAAATAACAAGGGTGCGGCATATGATGAGCTAGGTAGATACATCGAGGCTATAGAGTGGTATGACAAGGCCTTGGAAATAAAATCAACATATACAATATCTCTAAATAACAAGGGTGCAGCATTCTACAGCCTTGGTAGGTACAGTGAGGCTATAGAGTGGTATGACAAGGCGCTAAGTCTAGAACCCAATGATCCTGATTCTCTAAATAACAAGGGCAGGGCCCTACAAAGTCTCGGAAAGTACATTGAGGCTATAGACTGGTATGACAAGGCGCTAAAGCTGAATCCGAGACACGTGAACGCATTAAATAACAAGGGATGGGTTTACTATACTCTAGGAAGATACAGTAAGGCTATAGAGTACTTTGATGAGGCGCTGAAGCTAAAACCACAAAATGCTAACGTTTTAAACAACAAGGGTGTAGCTCTTGACGAATTAGGTAAATACAATGAGGCTATTGGGTGGTATGACAAGGCTTTAGCAATAGACCCAAACCATGTAAACGCTCTAAACAACAAGGGTTCAGCTCTTGACGAATTAGGTAAATACAATGAGGCTATTGGGTGGTATGACAAGGCGCTAAAAATATATCCGGAACATTTTAATGCCACATTCAATAAAGGCGCATCTCTGTTTAACCTAGGTAAATATAATGAGGCTATAGAGTGGTATGACAAGGCGCTAAAGCTGGATCCCAAAAATGTTCAGGCTAAAAATAGCAAACATTTGGCTGAAGAAAAATTAGGCAAGAGTAAAGGGGTCAACAATATTTTGTCGAAGTTAACAAATGACTAGTTTGTTAGTACCACAAATATCTAAAAATCTTACAGCTAATTCATCCAACATTATTTTCATTCGAGTTCCGATTTTAAAATTCGAGCAAGAGTATCAGTGGATTAATAATCCTAAAAAAAGTACATCTTAATGAACTACTACTAACAAACTTATCATATAAAAAGCGAATTGAAGAATCCACAGTCAAGTTGATTTTGTCGAATCATTTATTCTATTCCCCAAGCTATATGGATTATATCCAAATTTACAAACAATATTTAATACAGTATCATCTAGATTCAAATGATACTGTATATAACTATCATAAGCAAAAGGCTTGTTCATATAATATAGTCTTTGTATCTGTAAATTAGTTTCCTTTAATTTGCTGACAATACATATCCTATGTAGAATAGGTACGATGTGTACTTATGAATTAAAGTATTTCAATTAGGACTGTTATTTTCAGAATGAATGAAGCGTATCCTAACTATCGTCTTAAGGATTTCAATGAGGCACTGCGAGTCTCAAATATTACTTCGCCTTAGTATATACAATAAACTAAGATATTACTCAAAAATAAAGATATTGGTTATGAAAATATTGAATTTACTATATTAGAATAACAATATGCAAACAAATCACTCACACTTAATTCTTAAAACTAGTAATAACGATTATCTAGACGATTTCATTTCTGAAAAATCTTTAAGTCAAGAATGCAAGTTCGAATCCCTTGGAACTAATTACAAATTCTTCATTTTGTTTTTTCGATTTGTAAAATTCAAAAATTTTGTTGCTTCGTAATTTATTAAACGGTTGATCCGAAAAAGTCCTTAAATTGAGCCAATAAATAGCGGATTTGAACAGACCTAACCATAATAAGGATATCCACATATTTTGTCTTATTTGAAATTATTTGGAAATTTTTATATCATAATTATCTAATTATGGAAAAAATTAAATGATTAAATATCTCATATGATTGGTTAAGACATGATGAAAAATTTCTCTGCTAGTCCTTTAATGAAAGGAATAGTAGAAGAAGTTGAAATTAGTGATTTAGGATTACCGAATTACACAATTCATGAAAGGGGTACAGAAACTATTGATGAATTAGCCTTATCGATCCTCCAATATGGTTTATTACATCCAATTATCATAAGAATCAAAGAAGGCCAATTTGAAATTATTTCTGGAATCCGGCGATACCGTGCTTGCAAAAAACTGAGATGGAAAAAAATACCCTGTCATGTAATAGAGGTAAGTGATAAAGGCAGTTTTGAAATATCATTGGTTGAAAATATTCAAAGAAAGAATCTTAATCCGATAGAGGAAGCAAGAGCATTCAAAGTTTATATCACTGATTTTGGATGGGGAGGCATAACCGAGCTAGCCAATAAAATCTCGAAAAGCCCTTCTTATGTATCAAAAAGACTTTCACTGTTGGAATTGCCAGCGGAAGTAGTGGATGAGATTTCGAAATCAAGAATAAGTCCTAGCGTGGCAGAAGAATTAGTCTATGTTAAAAACCATGCAACGAGGCACAAAATGGCTATTGAAATCGTAAACAACGATATGACAGTAAAAGAGGTTAGGAAACTTGCAAATGCACTATCTATTTCTGATGCTACTGAAACTTTGGAGTATGATTCATTACTAGATTTAAAAGACAATAGAGATTTAAAAATAAACAGGTGTTTTGACAAAATTCTTACAACTCTTAAGATAACTCAAAATAGAATTGGGACAATTATTGAAGAAGTTGACGATAACTGGATCATTTATGAGACATTAATGCATCACAAGAATGTAATAAATAATCAGATAGATGTCATAATAAGGGAGAAAAAAAGATTTAATCAAAAATTGAGATATAAAATGCCTTAATCACTCAAATTTTTCGACGTCGAAAAATTCAATGTAATGTCATTTTGCATTTACCATTAGTGAATCTATTCAAAACCTGCATGTAGGCTATTTTTGGTCTCTATTTTCAGTCAAGAGAATTTTACCTTTTTACCCTTCTATTCTAAAGCAGAGTAAAAGGGTGAAATTCAAAACGTATACACTAAACCGAATAACCTGAAAGAAAATGTATACTCAAAAAGATAGAAAATAAAAGAAATTATTGCCCAAATGGTGCTGGTAAGAGGTAGATACCCACCTGGTTAGAATAAGATGGTTTTGGATCTTTATCGTCTTTTGGTTCCATGGTCACGAATAGATCAGTGTACGTGTATGGATAAACCTGGGTAGATTCCATACTAAAAGATCCGTCAGCCTTGACCATTCCAACACTTAATGGATACCCTGATGCACGATAGTTTCCATCATATAGCCAAACTTCAAATACCTTGTCAGTTGGAGGGATATAATTTGCAACCCCGGCAATGTTTAACTTGTGACCATCAGAATCAATATCAACTAACCCAAAGACACTTCCATCTCGCCCAACTATAATGCCACTTGAGTCACTTACCTGACTGTAAGCATTAGATACGTATACTGATCCTATTAACACAATCAAAGATGTAAAAACGATAGATATTTTTAGAGATAACATTACGGTTTATTAAATAGATCTTATATATAAATATAGAATAAGACCTACCTTTGATATTCTGATGGTATAGTTCAATTCAATCAAACTAAATTTTAAAGCGGAAATTATTTCTTTTATTAGATCACCCGGAATTTACTCAATGTTTGGTATTAATGCGAATTGACTCGCATAATTAGTGGTTGTATGTATGAAATAATTGTATGGATGTTTTTTTGACGTGAATAAGAATTAAACCTTTATACTTGTTTCTATAAGTCAAATCATGAAAATCATTTACAAAAAAGAAGGAATCGGGATTGCTCTTAGTATACTTGTTTTTGCAGTTTCAATGGTACTATTGAATAGTGATGGATTATACACTAACAAAGTATTTGCCCAAGGGGTAAACTCAACTTCAGTTCAAGAACCTACCGATAATTTGGATAAAGTTATATCAAAATTTAGAGAGATTGTTGGAAATAATGGAATTAACATTACGTCTCTAACAGTGTCAAACAGCTCAGATATCTCTGAACAATTACAAAAGATTGTTGCAGCCAAAGTTGTTGCAGCAGTATCAGATGCATACAATCAAGCCCTTCAAGAAGCAGGGGTTGCAAATGCAACTCAAGGACTGAAGGAAAAATATGCTGGCGACCTTACAACGCTCGTACAAAAGTTTAACGAACTAAGGCAAAATTTAACCAGTTAAGTTCAGATCTTCACGGTGTTGGAGATTCTCCAACATCATGATGCAACCGAGCTTAGGTCATAAACCTAACGCTACAATCAAGTTCTATAAGTCAGCATTGGAAGAGGGATTTAGAAACTTGGAAATCATTAGACCCATCTTTTTGAATATTTAGAATAACTAATTACAGGATTTAAGCAATACTGGCTTTTGAGTTTCCCCGTCTAGACACCTCATAAAACCACAATTTAGATTTGCGACATTAATAATTTTAGGTCTTAAGTCTAACACCACAATCAAGTTCTATAAGTCAGCATTGGAAAGGCTTTAGAAACCTGGAATATCATTAGACCCATCTTTTGAGTATTTAGAGTAACTAATTACAGGATTTAACCAATACTGACTTTTGAGTTTTGAATGCAGATGCCTCAGCAAAACCACAATTTAGATTTGCGACATTAATGTTCCCTTTTATATACATGTTTATTAACGCCTTTTACTAGCAATGTAAATACCAGCATGGCAATAAAATACTTGCTAGCAAGGGTATAATCATTCTTATATCAAGTGCGATTATATTTGGATTATCGGCGTATAAAGTAATTTTAATGATCGAAAATTTCCCCGATTTATCAGCAAAAGGATTAGCAGACAAGGCTGCTGATAAAGTAGCAGAAAGGGTTACAGATAGAATTAATGCTTCAGCCAAAATTCCTGATAGACTAGCTGACAGGGTTACAGCTAGTGTTAATGCTTTCCTGAATACATCCACCGATACCGAAGATGTGTCTACTCAGAATATTAAACAAAAATTAATGATTGATGCAGGAATATTGTTCTTTGCCATTGTCTCGGGTATTGTACTTTTGATTAATGGCCTGTTAGCCATGATTATTGGAATTTATATTTGGGTGCACGATAGGAGACACGAAGTATAACACTGAAACAATAAATGCGTCAGAATCGAGATCTGATAGAAAATAAATAGTGTATGAAAATAGTGATTGGTTTAACACCAGCGCTATATCCACACCCATAATTTTGGGTATAGTTCAAATCTATCTAGAAGTGCATATACTACCTCTTCTTTACAAATATCATACACCACCTAAGACATCTTCAAAAAACAAGAAATTTTTGATGTTAAGATTCTCATAAATATAGGCAAAAGTAATTTCAACACAGATATTGTGATCCTTGAAAGGCTTTTACAAGATATTATTCAGAGGAATGATATTGAGATATCCAGATAACTTTTTTAATTACGAACACGATACTATGGCCATGAGAGGAAGATGGGCAGCATTTGCAGTCGGAAGAGCTGCAGCCAATAGCAGAAGTCAAGCCGCAATGCAACAACAACAAAATCAAGCAAACCAAGCAATGCAACAACAACAACAACAAGCAGACCAAGCAATGCAATACCAACAACAGTTAGCAGAGCAAAAAGCACAAGCACAACAGGCCGAAATAGATAGATTAAAAGCACAACAGACTCAAAATGTACAATCATCTAGTTCCCAAGTGGATGTGACCGAAAAGATTCAAAAACTTGGAGATCTTCATCAAAAAGGTTTGTTGACTGACGAAGAGTTTGCAAAGATGAAGATGCAATTGTTATCACAAATGTAATGTGATCTTTGAAAAGCGGATTTAGAACCTAGTGCAATCCTAGCACTCAGTGTTAGTTAAATTGATCTGCAAGTATTCATATAGCAGAAAAATCGTTTAATTTTTTTATTTTATAACTATCACTTTCGCAGTATTCTTGTTATGAAATATCAATTTTGATACAATGCTTTTTAGAATTGGAGATCATTGAAAAGTGTTTATTTGGACATGAAATTTTCAATATTTGTCTTGTGATTTATTATTGGTGATGCTCATTCAAGGTATCTCAGCTTCAAATCTGGATTAAGACTGGTATCATTAGCTGATTCAACAAATATTGAATTTGAAAGTGTTCGCATCACTTCGAAGTTTTACAAATCGACCACGTCTATGTTATTGATCACAACCCCATGATTAATAAACACGTATGATATCTAATTAATCAGTATTGTACTTTACTGGATCACTTTTTTCTAATTCTTTTGACATTGCCCAGCTGAGTAGTATCCTTATAACCACTATAGCCAAAAAGTACAAGAGTTCGCTTTGTGAGGGAGTCATAATGGTTTTTAAGATATCTACAGCAATTAAGAAATCCAATGAATACAGTAACCCCCTTAGCATTCGTGTTACTATTTGACTGTTATACAATTGCTGCTGTTGCAATACTTCCTTCTTTCCAAACCCTGTTACATATTTTTTGAAAAGGTCAAATAGTGTTCGGGAAACGATTACTATGATAAATATCGCAATTACCACTTCTAGCGCAAGAACAACATACTCCATTAGATGTGTTATAAGTTCAGCTAAGCTGCCTTCACCAGGATCCAACACAAATACTTTTAAAATCAGACATAAAAAAATATAACTGATCCCAGTATCTTTTGTCCTCCAACATACTGATAAAATTAATAGAACTTAATCTATAATATTAGCCTCATTTGCAAACAATGCAGATTACATTAATTCAGAAAATTAGATGCTCTCTCCTACAAATTAACTCTACTTTTTCTTACTGATATTCTGCCACGGTAGGTTTGATCCATATGTCATTGTATTAAAGAAATATCTGCTTTGGTCTTAAGTCACTATAGTAGGATATGATTTCATACCCATGTAATTAAATTTCTACAGTAAGCTTCGCATCAGCCTAGTCATAATACTAACACACGAATTTTTAATTCGTGGTCCAATCAATCCATCACATCATCAGATAAAAAAATGGGTTTTCTCAACTAATCAATACCTTTGCTTTTCTTGTTATTAGTGAACAAAGCAATCAAATTTTTCAAATAGGCATATGATTGATTCACAGTTATTGTTGCGAGCATAAATTACCTCACTCATATATTCTCCGGTGTTTTAGGATATTTAGCTGATTACCAAAGATGGTTATTTCCGCCTTGGGTCCTAGTCAATCAAAGGAAAAAAGTAGCTACTATCATGGAAGTAAAAACAAGTAATTGTTATTGGCTGTTTTTTTGAAAAAGCGAAATCCATCTTCTATCTATGACTAGAGACAAACTAGGTAATAATCTTAAAAAAATGAAAAAATATTTTTGGGTATAAAAATAAACCTGCTACTTTGTCAATGTATTTCTCCTTCTGGAATGACCAGTAAGTCCAGCTGCGATTATTTGGATGCTTGTTATAAGTAGAGCGATACCTATCAAGATTCCTGCCAGGGCGATCCCAATATTTGGGTAAACGATCACTGCAATTGCAAAGATTATTTCAAGAACACCTACACCAATGCCAAACATGTTTGACTTTCCGGTTTCTTTTCTACCCTGGAATGCGTGAAATATTCTGGATATACCATCAACTAGTAGTGCAATACCAAGCAATATTACTATGATAGCGGTTGCTCCTTGTGGGTATGTCATAGCTAACAGGGAAATAACGATTACGACAATCCCTAACCCAATACTGGCTAATCGAGCCCTTCCCCTTCCAATGATACCAGAAACGACCTTTTCGATCCCGGCAAAGAACAATAAGAGTGCCAGGATGAAAATTACCGAGATGCCTCCCAAAACCGGATTGATTAAGACCAGTATAGACAGGATTAAGATAACTGCTCCCAGACCGATCTGGGCCATACGTACCCAGCCAGGTGATTTATCAATATTCAAATGGAAACCCCCCTTAGAGAAAGGTTGGAACTAAACTTTGGAATGCCAGATATGAGATTCCAGCATTGTTGGATATGAAATGCATTTATTGCATATGTATTCAAATACTTCATAATACTACTTGGTAGTAATAGGTTGCTGGAAATATAAAGTTTTATAAATAATAAAGATTAGTATACATCAAAAATTGTGAATCACAGAAATAGTCAGATATCCCAGTGGATATAAAGATCAATCCATTAATCAAAGACTTGGTTGTAGGTATATTGGAAAAAGCATATTAGCTATCCTATTTGATAAGATCCCTTAATGTTTGGATTATCCTAACGTTCACCCTCTTTTTTATCGTTCTAGAAATTATGTATTAAGTATATGTAAGATAGTTCAATCACTCTTGCTTGAACAACATGACATTCACGTTAGAAAAATCATTTTCAATAGGTCAATATACCAAAAAGGAAATTATTAAAGAATTAAGATAGAACGGTCAAAAATTAATATCATATTAGTTGGACGAATAAAATTTTCTTACGAAAATGATGTATGTGATATGTGAAATTATCGGAAGATCACAAGATTTCGATCCAATTAATTGGATATTCCAAACCTGCATACAGAGATATCTTCATGATACTTTAGTGGCTATAACCAAGTGGAATTAGTAATTCACTAAGATTTGAAATTGTCAAAGAGGGATATGAAATATCACATATTCGCAGTCATCAAGATTCAGTGGGCTTGCTACTCGATTTGATTGTGAGTAATCTTTTCAAATCTGAATTGAAATTATGTTTCCTTTTTAATCTTATTCTTGGATTTGTAACACTTTGTAAATTTTCACATTTGATACGTGACCTAGCTTGTAAGAGGGGGATAAGGCCTTTGATGTGTTACTAAATATAAAGAATCATCTACAAATTCGACCCAAACTCTATGTTCTAAAGCCAGTCTGTTTCTTTTAAGAATATGAAAAATAATACACTTGAGATTTATCTCACTACTTTGATCAGAACCCATGTTTGTTCTAAAACTATTTATGATACATTGTACTCCCCTTCTAAATGCATCGACCGACACCCGCTTTAAGACATTCATTCTTTTGGATTTTCCAGATTATTGTAGGGACCATTTGTTTGATCCTTTCAGGAGTAGTTGTGTTTTATGGAACTCACACTGCAGCTGGCGCATATATCTGGCTTTTCTTGGCTGGGATAGGTCTTATGATGCTCGGGGCAGAAAGGCTGATAAGCGGTTTGACCTCCAAGGGTGTCAGGAAAAGATCTCGGTTAATCAATATTGGCATTGGTCTTGGGCTTATCATCTACATTGGTTCAGGTTTTTTCTTTCCAGACTTCGCGACTAAATACCTAATATTATTTCTTGGGTTTGGCTTACTTGCCAATGGGGCTATAAGGATAGTAAAAAGTCTAAAGAAGAAAAAAGAAGAGGGTTATGATTATGAAGCCATGCTTTTGGGAATATTAATAACTTCCCTATCTATTTTGGTAATAGTTTCTGAAAAATTTGGGTTAGCACTTCTTCTCATAATGACGGCAATAGCACTGGCAGTAAGTGGCATACAAGTAATTTTGGCTGGAATTAGATCTAGAAAGCAAACAGCTAATTCTCAGACTAATTCTGACAATTTAGTTACAAAAGAGGCAAGCGACAATGAGAGTGTCATGCCTATACCAAAGGACGTTAAGGGATTTTGGAAAGATGGCACATGGTTTAGAGACGAGCATGGAAGGTACACCATATTTCGAGGGGTAAATTTTGGAGGTCGGAGTAAACTGCCACCATACCTTCCCATCTCGCCGCTTGATGTAAAGGATCTATCAAAGCTAGATTTAGATGATGAAATTCATTCGGTCAAGCCTGGACTGGACCTTCTAAAGACTAGTGGCTTTAATGTTGTACGTCTTCTTGTATCGTGGAAAGCATTAGAATCCAAGCCAAATTCAGACCTAAATGACCTCTCCGAAGAAGGTAAAGAATATCTGTCATTCTTAAATAGAATAATAAAAGAGCTTTATAAAAGAAATATATACGTTATCCTTGATTTTCACCAAGACGTTGCAAACGAGATATACGGAGGAGATGGGTTTCCTGACTGGACAATAGCGGTAGATGAAGAACATCCCAAACCAGCACTGACTCAGATCCCACCACCCCCTGACAAGAAATGGCAAATAAAGTACATGACAAATAAATCCCTAAAACATACTTTCAAATCCTTTTGGGAAAATGACTTGACAAACAAAGATGAAGGTTTAGTACATTATCCGGTACGTACGCACCTAGAAAAGACAATTGAACTAACTGTCAAGCATTTACAGTGGTTAAACAACGGAAATACCCACCCCGCTATATTAGGAGTCGAACCTTTTAATGAACCCCATCCAGGGCTGATACCAAAAGAAGAATTTGAGCAAAAGTATCTTATGGACTTTTATCGAGATGTAAATTCTAACATCGGAAAAGTCGACCAGAATCTCTTTATATTCATTGAACCTCGGGTAGACTGGACTTTCCCTGCGGAAGGATCGCCTATGGCCTATGGGGCAGCACCACTTGAGATTAAACAATCATTTAACATGAATTTTATAAAAAAGGTGATGGCTGATAAGAAGACAGTAGAAATGAAATTGCTTACATATCTTCCCAAAGATCCATCATCGATTTCTAATTTTGATTCTAACGGTGTCTTGTCGTTTCATTTTTATGATCCGATGGCTGTTGCTAGCTCTTTTGTACCGATTCCTGAAAGTATATACACGTACAAGAAACAATTTCCTGAAATGTTTAGACAGCTACACAATGCTGCTATCGAAAGAGGATTTATTCCTTTTCTAACAGAATTCGGAGCGTTTCAAGAAGGAGAACAAGTCAGAGAGTATCTGAATCTACAATATGATCAAATAGACGCGCTCTTGCTAAATTCAACAATTTGGAATTATGATTTGTATAATACCGAAGAGTTAAAAGATAATTGGAACCTAGAAAATTACTCACTCCTTGGACCAGAAAGAAGACCACGGAATATGGACGTAGTGACACGTCCATACCCAATGAGGAGTTCGGCAAAGCCATACGCTTTATTTTTTGACGTTGATTCAAAATATGCGGCCATTGCTCTAAAAGGGAAAGTTGTTTCCGAAAAGCCAACTGTCATTTTTATACCGTTTGATACTCATTATTCCCCAGAGTTCACGGTCTGGGCCACCTCTAGTAATGAGATAAAATGGGATAAAGATAATCAGCTTTTGTATTGGCAACCATCAAACGACCTTCAGTATAATTACCTGATAGTTGCAAAAGGAAAAATTGATCAACTGGATATGAAAAATTTGCCTAAAAAGATAAGCGAAATGGCCAATAATGTCACCTTTACGACATTTAATTTTAAATGATATCATTAGCATTTTTAGACCAGTAGTAGCATTACATCTTTTTTCTTCATAGGCCACGAATAGACTTTGGCCAAAAAAAAATATTATGCCAAAATAACAACTTTAAATCAATTTTTTGAGTATTTTGAGATGCACCAATTCCTTAGATATGCTTGTATTAAATTCATCATCGGTTTGCAATTTGTGTTAATAAATGATCTTAAGTTTCATATCCTGACAACCATTATTGAGTTGGAAACTCGACAAGATATTTAGTTACCATAAATAGTACAGTTAACAATTTATGGAATTGTAGATATTCGCAGCAAGTTCAAACAATTTGTCCTCCCTTGTTGTTGGAACTTCCCCATAATGTCATTGATAAACCCCACACTTTTTTCATAGGCTTCCCCTGTCACCATAATGTAGAAATTAAATGAGGTTTCAAATCGATATCGATCAGTCATGAGGATTTGACGGTTACTTTACTGTCTAAAAGTTTATTCCAAAGGATATCATATTCTAGATAAATCATATGAGTAATAAAATCAATACTATTCCAACAAAAGAGAGAGCATTGGTACTTCAAGGTGGTGGTTCATTGGGTGCTTATGAAGCTGGGGCATACAGAGGCATTTATGAATTCCTGTCCAAATGGGATAAGGATCACGGCAATGAGAAAAAATCCACTTTTGATATTGTTGCGGGGACATCAATTGGTGCGATAAATTCTGCAGTATTGGTAAGTTATGTTATAGAAAATCAAACCTATGAAGGGTCAGCAGAAAGGCTCGTTGAATTTTGGCATTATCTTTCTCAAGAATCAAAAGTAGACAAAAATCCTTTCTTTGAAATGTGGTGGGATTATTTACACAAGATCAACAAGAATATTGCAACTTCCGAAGCTGCCCGGAGATATTACTCAGCTAAGGAATTTGCCATCTATGGAGTACCCAATGCTTTTTATCTTCATCCCCCTACCTACGATCATAAGTTCTTCGATTCAGATAACGTTTGGTATAGATATAGTAACGAACCATTAAAAAAGAGCCTAGAGCGATTTGTAAAATTTCCAATAGCTACATCTGAAGAGGCCGATCAACCTAGGTTACTACTTGTTGCGGTTGATGTTGCTGAAGGTATTCCGGTAACGTTTGATAGTCATGCGACTGAGGACGGTTCAAGAAAATCTGAATATGGGGAATTCTTAATGAGAGAAGAAAAAGATCCACTATTTAAGTATACAATAAGATATGATGATGGAATTACTGCTGATCATGTCATTGCTAGTGGGTCCTTTCCCGTAAATTTTGACTATTGTAAAATACTCGTGGAAGAAAATCATACCGGATTGACATCTTCTGCGCCTCAAAATGAACCTAGAAAAGAAATCCGATATTTTTGGGACGGAGGCCTTATGACTAATACCCCATTAATGCAATTAGTACTAAAACATAGATGGTACTGGTACAAAACCAGAGGACTAATAGAAGATGTACCAAGATTGGGTATTTGCATTGTCAATCTGCACCCAACAAAACAAAATGAAATTCCACAGGATAGGGATGCAGCCATCAACAGAAATAATGATATCACATTTTCTGATCGGAGCTCCCAAGAAGAACAAACATTGTTAATAATATCAGATTACGTAAATTTAGTTAGGAGACTAATCAAGGTATCAACAGAGAACGGAGTGAAGAAAGAGATCATCGATCATCTTTTAGACGAAAAAACAGCAAATCCTAGTTTTTTTCCAAGACTTAAAAAGTATTCAGATCTTCTTGCAGGTAGGTTTCAAATAGATGAACTTATTCGAGTAAACCGCAAAAATGATGAACACACCATTTCAAATAAGATATTTGATTTTTCCAAAAAGACAATAGATTTACTGCTCCAGCGGGGTTATGACGATGCAATCAGTGAATTTGACCGGTTAAAACCGACTTTTACTAAACCAGGCTAGATCATGTCGGCGAGGAATTTGGTAAGGTAAAATAAGGTTCAAATCTTGTTAAGTTGTGCAGTGACAATACAAGATGACTTTAACGCTTGCAAAATTATTTTTCAGAAGGTAGAGTAAAAAGCATTCGAAAAGTAGGAAATAAGTGTAAAAGATTTTTTTATCTTGTAGCCTTATAACACCTTCAGGTTTAGGTAGAAGTATTTTCGGCATTTGTTTCTAAACAGTTACTAAATGTACTGCAAAACAGAAACCTTAAATGCAACATGTATTAAAACTACGATATGTCTGAAACCGACAATTTGAATGCTGTCACGAGATTTATAGAAAATGTCTGCAATAAAGGAGAATTGAATGAAATTGATGAATTATTTACAGAAGACATAATCTGGCATGGTGGAGAATATGTTACTGGGGTAATCGATTTTAAACAATCTATTAAGGAAACAAGAGAGACATGGCCAGATATAAAATTCAAGATCCAAGATTCATTTGCAGAAGAAAACAAGGTCGTTATTAGATGGATAGTAGCAGCAACACAGGAAGGAGAATTCATGGGAATCCCAGCCAGTCATGAGAAGTTTGATACCTATGGTATGGAGATTTTTCATTTTGATGGTAATAAGATCAAAGAAGTATGGACGGTATTTGATGCACTTACACCCGCAATGAAGATGGGTCTAGTGGAGGCAGTGGTGCCTGAACCTCCTAAATAATCTTTTTTTTGTTGTACGCAATACTCAATTATTCAACATGTCTAAGCATTGTCAAAACATATCTGTAAAATAGAGATGTAGCTGATATAATTACGAAGCTTTGAACTACAGTTGAGTTTGTAGCTTTTATCTACTGGTATGTAACGCAATATCATTTTTCTTGTTCTCATCATGCAATTACCTTGCTATTGGCGATAAGGAATTGAATATCCAATATTATCTTGCTCCTCACTAGATACCACTTAATAAAGACTAGTTACAAATGCTTTTGTGGTACAAAGGCTGCTAATGTTATCTATTTATTGCCTTCCGTTAATATTATTGGTACTAGCTCCAACTTTTTTCTTAAATCCAGTGATTCTTGCCCAATCATCTGATAATCATAGTGCATCAGATAAAACAGCTAATCAAACTGCGGCGCAGCTCGATAGAGTTATAGAGCTTTTAGAGCAGTCAAGACGTGGGAGTACAGTTGCGCTCTACATAACCATAATTGTATTTATGACAGGATTGGCTTTTGTAATATTTGGTTTATACATAGGGCAAGAGCACAAGCTTTCCCTTTTTACAAAGCGTCTTTATCTGCTTGCATATTTTTCGCTTATTGTTCCAGTTACGGTAATATTAGTAAGATTCATTGCAACACAGTTGATTACTGGACAACTAAATGATCCTGTACTTGTTGTCGCGTTTTTACTTATAATCCCAATAACGGCTTCTTATATATTAATGGGAGTAAAAGTCAGACATGATACAGTCAAGTCACCTCCTTCATGACTGAGGAAAGTTACTCATTATGGTTACTATTAAATCGCCCTGGTTTAATATGTCTAAACCAAGTGTAAGATCCAATGTTTACTTCCTCCTAGAAACCTATGCCCTAACTCAAACAGATAGCTCAAATGAATAAGACTTTGAAACAAGAATTTAGACAAGCTTAATCATAACCTCTCCAACTTAAGAATTAGTCCCTTGTCTAAACTCTTGATACATGAAAACTCCCAATTGATTCAAAATTTTCTAGCAGGAGAATACATTAATTTAATACAATAATCAATTAAGAGATATTATTATTCTTAGTTTCCATACTCACAGTCTGAGGGTTTACAATCAGTAGATATTGATAGGTTCTGTATTCACGTCACCTCTTAGGATTTGACATAATAAAAGGAAGTCAAAATCCCAAATGATATGTGTAGTTCAAAGGAGCAAATAAGCTTCCGTATATAGACACTTTATGAAGGCTAAAAAAAAGAGTTTTTCTTGATATTTTTCCCCAAACCGTCCTTGGGAATAATCTCTGATATTGATCAAATTAAGAGCCCAGAGATTTGAAATGGGATTCAAGATCCTTATTGGATCAAACCTGGATGAGTTTGAATTTTGCATAACTTCCGGAGCACAGTCAGCTCCTACAAATTAGTTTTTAACACTAGGTAACAGACCTATA
>JARFXS010000152.1 GCA_029194465.1 Candidatus Nitrosocosmicus sp. | reverse complement strand
GCTCTCCGTAGGCGCTTGAATAAGCAGAAAAGGGGAATACAAAACATACTATGAAAATGAGTTGACAGTTTCTTATTTTTCTGTTCATTTGATATTGGTTTTTTCTTAAAAAGTTATTAATCTTTAGATCCGGAAATTGTATAGTACAGAAGATCAACCAATGATGAATTCAATGCTTTAATGACTTTTTATAATACGATGGTGCAAGGTATAACAAATCTGTACAATGATGATACTTAAAGTATGTACATTAAGGTGATCATTCCTAATATTCATAAATCAAGACATAATTCTTAAGCATTAGGCTGATTAAAGATGATACTCTCGTATTCAAAAACCACAGGATAAGTTGAGTATGGTTTAGGATATCAAACTCATTCTAGCCTGTGTCGATAAAATAAAATGAAAATATACCAAAAAATCTGATTGCTTTAACGATTTGACTGTGGTAAGCCTATTGTATATCAAATGACTTATTTTAGTTTGAAAAGGTATGTCTGTGTCATCAAATCTATATGTTTCTAAAATTAAGACATTATCTCTGTACGAATCTACTAATTACTTAATAGTAATATGATTATTATCGATCGCGTTCCAAATCTCTTCTTGTTAGTTACAATACAAGACTAACTACCTTGGCAAAATTATTCTATCTTGAGTGTAAGATCATTGTATTCTACTATTCTTCTCTCTGCTTGGACATATATGACCTCTAAAAGTTCCAAGCCAGATGGTTCAATGAAATATTTTTTTTCAATTCCATTATAGGATATGAAAGAACTATTTGACAAATAGAATATGTATTCTCTCTGAACTAATTCGGATGATGGTATCACCCTCTGTACGCACCGATCAATTTCAGAGAATGACGAACCATCTATGCATGCCAGTAATATTGGTTCTATAATAGCTACCTTGAGGTAAACTGGATCAGGATTATTATTATTATTAGTGCATTCGTGATTCAACATAGTATTTACCACATTTTACCTCGTCTACTCAATCCTATTATTTGATATTTCGTTGGTACCTTGTGAATCATCGCTTTCTTCGATTCCTTCTGTAGCATTGGTTAAGGTGTTGTTATAGACTTTATTTCCGATGGAGTTATGATAGATGTAGATTCCTTGACCCTCACAATTACTAATGTCATTATCATAAACTTCGTTGTTTGACGATTGAGATAAGAATATACACTTTTCCTCATCGTGAACATCGTTATTTCTAGCTACAGAATCAGACATATTTCTACTAAACATGATTCCAGACCCTGCACTGTTATATACTTCATTACCTTCGATTGTAATATTATAACAATCAAGTGAGCATATTATGCCCATTGCACCGTGGTCATGTACTGTGTTGTTCCTGATAATCATATCATGAGTTGCAGTATGGGGGTCAAAACCATACATAAAGTTATCATGAACATTATTATCTTCTAAAACTACACCACCTACACCAACAGAATAAAATCCAAACCTGTCATGGTGAATCTCATTATTCTTTACTATACTTGTTCCATTGTTTCCGTAGTAACTAATACCAGAACAACCACTACCGCATTCATAACCTAAATAAGCAATTTCAGAATTGGTAATATTCATTGTTCCAGTAGTTTCATCTTCTGTTTTTATGTAAGGCCTTGGTATAGCATCAATACCGGTATGTTCAAATTCTCTGCTAGGTAGTATGTCAACTTCAAACTTTATAACATCATTCTTCTCAGGATCCCACGAAGTAATTTTTACCGAATCTATAATCAAATTACCAAAAACTGTAATAGAATTCACAATATCTCGGTCACCATCACCGTTCTTATCTCCAGCTAATATTTTGAGCCATTTGGTATCACTCGAATTGATCACAAATGTTGAATCTTTTTCTACTATTATGGTTGCATCTAATATCCAAGGACTGTAATTGGAATTATCTTCTCTTTTTAGAATATCTTGATTTTGAATACTATTGTATATATCGGTAAGAGTTGACGGATGTGAGCAGGAAACAGTAATAGTGTTTTTACCATTTTCCTCATCGGAATCTAAAGTAATACAGCCAGTTCCAGTGGTTTGATCAGGTTCTTGAGCGAACGACGCGTTATTTACTAAACCAAGTCCACTAAATGTTAATATGATGACGAAAACCGATACAATACACGTTGCAGAGATGAAACTCGCTAGCCGTTTCAATTTGTCTGATTGATGATCATTCTACCAGATTATAAGAATTATCTTTCCGAACTTATAGATCTGGCACTTTTGAAAAATTTTGAGAGTTATTTTCAATACTCAAAATAAATTCAATCGATTTTATATAAAATGGATTAGTTCGTACTTATTTATTGACCATACCCAATCCTGTACCTCTGTTTATGACAATAAAAGTACAAGATTTTAGGCATTCAAACACGCAAATAATCTGTTGCATGGATAACATTAGTAATCGATAAATTTTCTAACTAATGAGTTTCTACTCCAAATAATGGTCTGAATCCTTATTCTAAAGACACTATTCCAGATATACCAAAGATGAGTATGGTCACAACAACAGACCAAAAAAAAAATGTCCTTTTCTATGTCCAAAAGGATGTTATCAGAAACTTGTTTTTTGTTCGTTCTAATTCCTATCAAAAACAATACTTGATTAAAAGTGTCTGCGAATGAATGATAAGACTCTGCCACCATTGAAATAATATCTGTTAGGATTGCAGGTACAAGCTTGGATATTGCAAACTCTAAATTTCCTAATAAAGCAGCATAAATTGCTCTTTTTGAGCTTCAATCCACTATTAATATTTGCACCAGATCCGTAACCTAATTTTGATACATACTGCTAAAATGTTATTACAAAAACCTGTACTTTTTGATGTTTCCTTCATCTTTTATAACAGCACAATCGGTAAATCAAAAACTAAAATCGTATTAACTACCACCGCTGACCAAAATCAAAAATTTTTCCTAGGAATTCAAACACCCGCAACTATCCTAGACCACTGTGGAACAAATTCGGGAATTTAACTAGTTTTTTCAATCTCTGTTTCTAGTAATAATTTTAGTGTTAATATCATACTAAGAATCGTCAACGTTCCTAACTTATCGAATAATAAATAATAAAATTGAGGTTTATTTTTCTGCTTAATACAACACAATTGATAATATAGTTTGATATCTATTAATACATATATCATGAGCTTGGTATTTGCAGTAT
>JARFXS010000033.1 GCA_029194465.1 Candidatus Nitrosocosmicus sp. | reverse complement strand
TTCTATAACATTGTTGAATATTGCTTGAAATCACATAGGTGCGATGTAAATGACAATTGATATCAAAGGTTTAACGATGATGGAAAAACCATGATAAATATACACAAGTCAGAACATGAATACTAATGTTCTGGCGACTCCCAATACTAAAAGACATATTTTGCTATTATATGAAGAACAAGCAGAGTTAGATAGAGCAATCGTAACATACGGTAAACGATTGATTGTCAAGATAACGATTATATGTGTGTAACTTTTGACCCTATCAAGAGAACTATTATGAAAACCCTTTAATTTAGAAATAGATGATTACCATAATAATATCCTATCGCAAGGAAATCTTATGATGAATCTGGAGATATCATCAATGCGGTGAAGGTTTGATTCAGAATCTTTGAAAAAGTAAAGAAATCTGTATTGGGGAGGATAAGAAAAGACAAGTGTATTAGGATAATTGAGGATTGTGCACACTCATTATTCAAAGATGGATAAATTGATCGATGTGCTGAAACTTGGAAAATTGGTGGCATCAAGATCCTTTCTCTGGAACATGCGTATGTCCATATCCAAAATCATTAATTACCAAATTTGAAGATGAGACATATTTTTCCACTCTATTCAATTCCACGATGTTATAATTGATTGCGAAGGACAAGAGTTAACTGAATACACAAACTTGAAAAAACGGATATGATTTATAATAATGCCCTTTTAGACGGACATCTCATGTCCATGAGTTATTTGGTTAGCTTCTAAAATAAAAGTATTAACTCTGATATTTCTCAAACATAATTTTTTTGAACTGATCAAAATGTTGCTCATTTGAATGTAAATTAGAAAATTTATTGATTCAAGCTCATTATTTCTCCCACTTGATGTGGTGCTATTACCATTGATTTATAATTAAACATCCAAGAGCAAAACGATTAACATCTCCAAATCACTATATTATCATATCAAATTATCTCCTGCATTCTGGATTATTATTTGTAATCCAAGATGAACTACTGTTTTTATATCAAATCCATGATACACCATATGAATGATGGATTTACCCTGTATCTAGAGTTGGTATTATTGCTGGTTGCTGCCACTATTAATAACAGGTATTCCTAACGCTGATATATGTAGAATGAGGTATTTGCACCCATACCCTTGAGATTTGCCCCTCCTACTATAGCAGGCGAAAATGTACGTTACTTGGTGGACCAACAACACAGTCAATAACAATGATGAAGTCTTATTTAGAGCATCTAACGATGGTGGTGTTACTTTTGAAGATAAGATTAATTTAAGTAACTCTAGCAAAACTGGATTCTATCAAGAGCAGAGATAGCCTCAGATGATGATAATAATGTATTACCTGGTGGGAATCAAATCAAACTTCTGAGACCCTGTCATGAGAGTTAGTGATGATAACGGGGAAACATTTGGACTAAGCTAATCCTTGCTGCTAATGGGCACTTGCATTGGTGTTACAACGACAGAATAAGTTCATTGATTATACTTTGATTATTCCTCAAATACCTCTTTTTACAAAGAAAATTAGTTCTATCGGATCATAAGTGCTAAATAAACTATATCTATACCATCATCTTTGGACTTAACTTTTATCAATGATTAATTAAGAGCATGATACTACGTCATTAGGATGAATATTTATCATGAAGTTTGCTGTGAAATCGGATCTCTAAAATGATAACAAATAAAAGTATTGTTAGGATATTATATATTAATATTACTTAATATTAGAAAACGTCAATTTACTGGTAATTTCCCCCTGGAGAATCATAGAGCTTCTATAACAAGTTCTATTAGCAGGGCGAATCAGTCTTAATTATCTTTTCCATAAATTTATCTAATCGGATCCTTCATCTATTGATATTTTGCCAATGATATATAGGTCGTTATTGATCAATATTAGAGTAGACATTTCAAACTAGTTTTCTATGTATATTGGTATCTACATATCTGCCTACCTATCCGAATTATTATTTTAGTAAATGTCGGGTTCTATACTGCCTGGCCTATTATGAATACTCTTTTAGTAACCTTCCTTGATAATTCTCGTGATGTATTATATCTTTTAATGGCTGTTGTCATTGCAAGAGGTTGATTATTTGCATGGTCATTATGGCTATCATTTCACATGCTTGATTCAGGTAAATTTGATTAAATTTTTCTATTGACCATGGTTTAAAGTGTACTGACATAAAGTTTATTTAGAAAAGTGATTGACGAATTGATGTTTGAGATAAAGCATTATTATTATGTCGCAATCCCAAATATTTTAGTTCTATTTTATGGCCTTCAATCAGTAACAATAGTCATACAAAGTTCTAATTACTCGAATTAACGTTCATTACTAGAACTCTGGTATGACTTTCAATACTGCACTTTTAAATTGCTTATACCTAACTCTCATCAAAATCATCACTCAAAGAAATAATCCGCATACCATTGTTAAATCTTATAGTCTAAACAAATATCGAGGAGACTGACAATAGCGCGAAGTATTAATGTATTTGTTCAAGTAACACGAATCCGAAAACTTCGCCCCTACCTTCACGGTTGCATAATTATTGAATTCTGAGTCTAAATTTCAAAGTGTTCAAAAACACTTTATATGTAACTTGCGGATAAAATATACGATGTAGAATTATGCCGGCGGGGAATTTCTTTCAGAGAGTTTTATCCACCTAAATTAAATAACAATAAACTTTTCATGGTAATAATTGTTACAATCATTTGTGTTCTGATAGATTTGTTTTGGTATTGTTGCCGATTTCATTTCGGGATATTTATCTTCTTTGAGGATAGCATTATTCTTAGGTTTGATAATAGTCTTTATTCTAGAATCATATTTTATAATAAAATATATTAAAAATATAAATAAATCGGATCGTGTAAGAGCCTTCCATCTTGATGTCATGTATTATTTACTATTGCCGCGCAATATACAAACGCTTTTATACTTGCAATCATTTTTCAAATACTAACTGAGCAGAGATATGATACTTACATCTTGTATATCCCTTATCTAGTAAACTACGGAATCTGGATTAGTATCCTAACATTTTTGGCTTATGACTTCTTTTCATGGTATAGAAATTATAACCGAAATGTCATGGTGTTAATATTTGCATTTTCCATGGTGGCATATGTAATTAACGGGATTTTTAGTTTAATTGGCCAAATTGATATGTTAATGCAGCAAAATTCAATCATCTCTTCAAATAGTATCGCCTATTTTCCTGAACTTAGTAACGATTCATTTGGCATACATGTGGAAACCGTTTCCCTTTTATCTTCTACTATTGCCTATATTTTGACCTGGGTGGGTAGTGTTAAATTGCTGTATCAAACTTATAAAAAATTCGGAAAATTCAAGTTTTGGGCAATAATGATTTCATCTCTTGTCTATTACAACATAACTTTTCCTCTATTCGTATTAGGTTACTTTAGTCCATCTACAGATGCTAATGCAATTATGTATATTCGTATTTTTTCTCTTGGAGGGGTCTTTACTGGCATAATATTTGGAATTTCCTTTTTGACCATAGCTAAAACTTTGGGGAAAGATACTCCAACTAGAAACTACATGATATGTGCAGCCTATGGATTCCTTTTATTTTATATTACAGGATCTGCTATGGCAGCTCAAGCGGCTTATCCGCCGTTCGGTCTTATTTCAATATCTTTTATTGGGTTATCGTGTTACTTAATCTATATAGGTCTTTATTCTTCTGCCCTTATTGTTTCTCAGGATACAGCATTGCTTCGATCAATCAAGAATTCTGTAACGGAACAATCAAAACTCCTTGGTAGTTTGGGTACAGCTCATAGGCGGAAGGAGTTGGAGTCTAGAGTACTAACCATTACGAAGAAGTTGACCGAGAAAACAGAAGAGTCAGGAGTGGAGTCGTCATTGACTGAAACTGAAATGACAGACTATATAAAAAAGGTTGTAACTGAAATTGACAAACACAAAAAATAAAACTAAAGTACTAACATTAAGTTGTAAATATTGATGTAGGAAATCGTGATGAGGTAAATATTGAGTGTCTGTTGTGGAACGCATATTATTTGTATGTTCGCACGTGCAATGCGTGACTGAAATAGAGATTATGCAAAACCTGCGAGGATAAAATATTATTTAAGCGCTGCGACCAAATTGGACAGTTCAAAAGACATTGTGAGAATAGCTATGTCCTCTATTCCCTGCAGTCTTAATACAGTCAAATGGTAGCTGCTCCTTCATTCGCGTTGTTATCAAAACTATCCTTTGAGTTGTCACTTTCGTTAATTTATTAGACAATATCCAATCCCTCTACATCTCTCCAGATCGGTATCAATGACAACGCATCATAATCCTATCACTCATCCTTGGCTTGGAGAGATCTGTCAATAGCCTTTTTCTCCTTCATCCACAATAATAGGTTCAAAATCATTATAAACAAAACAAATGATAAATAGAGATATTAGCTCTTCCTCTGATTCAGCGAGCATAAGCGGTATTTTTTGATTCATTTGTTGAATTTGGTTTTACTTTGGATTTTTATGTTTGACATTTTCTTCGCCATAATCTGTCTTTTTCGGAATCTTTTGAAGGCAAATCTTGGTATCCTATTCAATTTTGAAATCATGATCTATGGTGTATCATCTAAGGTTCAATGCCATTATTCTATCCTTTTTGTCTTTCAAAATTCTTATCTTCGGTTATTTTTCTCCCATTAGTATCGATTACAGTGTCATGAGTATGGAAAAGTGTAGAAAAATATACATTACTTGGAAATTTATTTAACAATAACTTTGTATAGATGCATAGATATGATCCGGGAAATGGTTTTTGGTTTCACCAGGTCTCCAAAGCAGCAAATTGATCAAAATATCCATTTTTGATTAGTTGACTGGCGCAGTCGATAGTTATACGTACTTTCTTGGGTAATCCGCCATTGCAATCCTTTCCTATTCGAGATAGGATCTGTTTGGCAAACTTGTCGAAAAGTTTGAGGTCTCCTTCTACCGCTTTTTTGTAGTAAGGTTGCATATTCAACATTATTAAATTGCACTCTTCTCTATTCTTGCGATAATCCTCAATTCCTGAAGCAAAGTTTTTGATGTAATTCTCACTCATTAAGTTGACAGTGGCATGGATACACAACTCCCACCATTTCAGGCCTTCGTTTATATATTGTTTGATGTAAATGTCCAAATCATTATTATTTTCATAAATTAGTAAAATATGTTGAACATTTGAAGTTAGCTTTGCAAATAATTTGTTTTCAACCTGAAATGTTTTGTGTAAATTTATCAGAGTTCTTACTTGATTTTTTAGTAAATCATCGTTATTTGCATCAGGTTCGTGAGGTTCCAAATCAAATACAGCGGGTAAATAACATTTGAACTATATAATAGTTGTCAATTTGTTCATATTATCATTTAAAAATAATATTTGCATGCCATTGATCAAATTTTTTCTTGAATTATCCAAGAATATTCGTATATCTACAAGTTAAGATCACAATTTTAGATAAATCTAAATTGAGACAATAAAGGCTTAACTTATGAATGAATCTTCCTTTTGACAAATACTTTATATGCAAGATAACTCTGGACAAGTGATCCTCATATTCTTTATTTTAGTTTTTATATTTTACACGCAGACATGAGTATATGTCTTAAGAATAAATGTAGATTCAAAATCTAATATAAGATGATAGTGGGATATTGAGTTTAGATCTTAGAAATTAAATAATTTGCCAATATGTCCGCATAGTGATATGGATAACCAATTAGACTTGTTTTTTGAAGAGACTAGTATCGACGATAGTAATACAGTTTCTGAAAAACATCTGGCCTTTCAGATTTAATGAACAATAATCCAAAATATCAAAAATGTTCCCATTAAAATTGGAGTGATGGAAATACAATACTTTTGATTACAAATGTTCTGAAATAATATCTGAATGAAGTAAATTTCTCATTTAAATAAATGCCATTTGACTTGGTTTGTAACTAATGCCTTACAATAGTTTCTTTACCGCGTATTAGTAATCGGTGTAATTTAATATCTCTATGATAGTTGTGCATGACAAATTCGAATGATGGAGAATATGAAGAGGGTGAACCAGGTGTCAATAAAGAATGAAAAAATGTTCTAATGAATGAATACTTAGCCTAAGAGGCTATAACTCCGGCGAAACTAAACGGAGGTTATAAACCTGGAGGCAAAGGACATTCAAAAGATCCACCTATTACACAAAGGAGTCCAGCTGGTGATAACCTGCCAGAAGCACAAGAAGAATTTCAAAAGCAAGGTATGCCTCAAGTAGTAACTTAAACTTAGACATCTAATAACTGCTAATTTTTTTTAGCATTCTAATTACGTTAGCAAATAGAACTTGATAAACCTTGCCTACGACGCTTAATAAATTTGTTAGAATGATGCCCAATGATCCTCTTTCATTAAGTCATTTCATATTAGTAGGAAACGAATGCTGAATAAAGTATAAGGGTTGATTAACGCTTTATATAATTTGGCAATATACAAAATAATCTATTACCCTTTTCCAAACGTTCCCTGGCGCATAACCTTCTAAATATACCTAAAAGCGCTCAAACGTTCAAAAGTTTTTATTTTCGTGTCGAAACAGCGAATCATAATTAATTCATGTGCTTAGAATACTAATCAACTTTCCATTCGTTTTAGAAGGAGTTTGGTAAACTCTTTCAGACCATACAATTCTTTCTACTCCATTCATGCCTTTTATTGAGGTAATTAAAGTAAGCAAGTCGTTACTGTCTTTGTAAACTACATTGCCTAAAATATCTGAATTGCCTATATGAATTTCCACAGAAGTAATTCCATCTAGATCGTAGATATTTTTGGATATTTCTTGAATATTACCATCTTTCAAGTATATATGTAAAAGTCCTGTTTTAAATCCAAATTTATGATAGTTTATTTGCACTTGAGATGTTACTATCCCTCCAGCTAATAGAATTCGCGTTCTTCTCTGAATGGTTGAAAGCGGTAGATCTAGATTATGAGATATCTGCTTGTTAGTCATTCCCAAAACCATTAAACCTAATATCTTAGCATCTATTTTATCAATTGTCTTATTCATTTTATTTTTTTGTATGATTTTACACTTCAATCATATTATGATATACATTGCTTTTAACCATATGCATGATTTTTTTATTAGTAAGAAGCTTCTATATAAGGATATAGTGGTCCGAAGATAGTGTGTCTACTGATGAAACCTTCTAGTTTGAGTAAAACATCTTAAAATAATTGCGACAGGTAAGATCTTTGCTACCTATCTACTACAAGATTGGTTCAAAATGGCTGTAAATATGTATTACAGATTCGCTAAATGGTTAGTTAACAGGATTTGAAAATTATTACTCATATGTTAATCATTAGTCTAATTCAAAAAAACCATCTGAACATTAATAAATTACTAATCTTTAGTAAGTAAATTCAAAATAACAGCCGAAGTATTGTCTTCTAATACTTCTATCAGCTCTGAAAAATGTATATTTGAAATAACAGGATTTGACATTATCGTATCCATGAAAAAGAATAATTCTGATGAATTTTTATAGACTGCTTTTATACAAATTCCGTTCGAGCCATTCTTGACTCTGTTCAGGCTAAGTATGTTTTTGCCTAAAGGGCCACGGTAAAGTTCTCTAGCAAAATTATTAACCTGGTCTTTTTTGATCTCTGTATAGATGTCTACAAATCTAATCTCTAAGCCTAGTTTTGTAAGATCGACTAAATACTTTTTTGTCAATATTGATGCCTCTATAATTTTCCTTTTTTTATGGACCAAATATAATGGAAAATTAATTTTCAGTGAAATTTCTAAGGTCGGGATATTTGGTTCTTGCAGTAATTCTTTGATAATAAGTATGTCAATTCTGTCCGCTGTTAGAAAATTTGTAAACATTGGATCAAAATAGTTATGACAAATTTCATCAATACTATTGTCATCCTTGAGAATAGTTGTTTTTCTTATTTTAATGTCATTTTTGGATGAAATTTTGTTAATCTTCTTCTGCGGATAATTAGCAAAATTAGTCGTATCTCGAAAGTCAGGTTTTATCTCTCTATTCTCTGAATTTTTCTTAATCACAATCTATTATTACTAATGTGATTGTGACACTCAAACTTATTATTAGAGTATCCCATGATACCATATCTAAATATTTAGTACGGAAATGCCAATTGATATCAAAAAACTAAATCAATTTAGGTGTTAACTTGTAAGACCTGATAATATACCGTCTACCAAAATCTTGTTAAATCCCAGGAATAATTTATTCTTTTATTACTAATATTCTCATAGTCTTATGGATATGAAGCATTGGCAAGTGAATACTTGACCCTATTGAATAATGATTTTAGACTGGTATTGGTGTATCTCTTACAGATGTTCAATAGGGAATAAAAGGTTTCATCAGCGATTCGGTAATTCTTATAAAGTAGATAATTGAAATGGCTATGGGGCATAATTATCTTCATTAACTATTGCAGGGCTTCTATCTCTCTGGGAGTAACATTATGATTTGAGTGGTCAGCTTCGTCTATTTTCTTTGAACCATTCAAACTTCATAGTCCATCTAGAAATAAATTCGAGAAAAACAGAATCTTAATTTCTCTACTCAATCTCGAGCTGAAATAAGCAATCAAGACTATATGGCGTTATCACCTATCAATAACTACGGTTACATTTGGATGAGATAAAATGTCACATGTACTCACAGCATCATACAATATGATTTAAGGCCTTTGACTAAAAAATCTCTCTTCTTGAATACTTATCCGTTCGTTAACAATATTTGGTCTCGATATTAGAAGCAATATCGACATACCTATGTAGACTAAAGCCTCATCTTGTGAATAGCGATAATTTATGCGCTAAGCAAGATCCTCAAGGTCAATTAGGTTTCCCAAGACAGCGAAAATCTTGGGATCCATATAGCCTATACCATCCAACACATCTTCTATGAGTCATCCTGTGATTAACAGACTTTAACCTTAGAATCGTATCTTCTCATTTTTGTAGCAGGTACCAAACCATTAAGATCGGACAGAGACTCATCTACAACCATCAAAGAATATATCTGAATTTTGGTTATTGTGTTAAAAAGCAAATCGTGATTCAAAATAGGGGGTGTCAAGACCCCTCCGCAAAGTATAATTTAATCATGCGATAAACGTCAGAATGATCATCCCTTTTTTATAGATATAGGGGATACTTATCTTAGCGTCACCAATAGGATATTTGTTTCACAATTAGTCATGAAATTAATAATTATTGATACTAATAGTCACCATTTGCCAATGCCATGAGCATCAATCTTCTTCTTTTTTTATTGTGTAGGCGTATCAACATTTTTAACCGAAATCTATCAAACTCTATGTTGTCTGCACATAAGTCTGCAACTGATAACATTCCTGAATAATTTGGGTATATCTTCTTATGCTCGTTTAACAAATTCTGAACTATCCTCGTCTGGCTCTTCATGAATAAGACTTGATATTTCCTTGCTTAATTTTGATGGACTTTGATATATTCTTTCAGACCATACGATTCTTTCTACTCCCTCTAAATTCTTAATTTTACTTATCAAGCCCAGCAAATCACTGCTCTGTTTGTATATCACATTGCCTAAAATATCTGAATTGCCTATATGAATTTCCAGAAGTAATCCCTTGCAATTCCTGTATTTTCTTAATTATTTTCTTAATATTACCATCTTCTAAATATACATGAAGTAACCCAGTTTTATATCCAAACTTTTGATAGTTTATTTGCACATTAGATATTACAAAACCATTAGATTGCAAATTTCTTACTCTCCGTTGAACTGTAGAGAGAGGAAGTTGAATCTCCGTTGAAATCTGTTTGTTTGTTTTCCCCAAAACCATCAACTGGACAATTTCAACATCTTTAGTGTCCATACTTTTATTATATTGTTCTTTTGACATGATTTTGGACCTCACAGTATCTAAGAACAACGTAGTTTTTAACCATATATGTGATATACTTTGTTATAAATTAGGAATAAATGAATTGTTAATTTGAAAAGATAAGGCAATCATATGTCTAACAATCTAACTTTTTTAGAATCGGATGAAAGAAATTGCAGTAAGAGAGAAATATTTCATTTCAAACCCTATCTTACTGTTTTATATTTGTCAATAAATAATGTCCCTTTTACCTTTAAAATAATGAAATATGTATTTGTAGAAGTTACCTGTTCATAGGCTAAGATGTGAAAAATAATGACAAATTCCCTAGACTACCTTTTGGCTAGCAAGGTTATTACCTTGTTTGTCATATTCTCGGCACTCATGGGTTTTAGACAAATTCCTCTGCGCCATAATCTAAAACTCGAGTTTTTGTGCTATTCATGTCTGCAAGAACAATTATCTTAACCGCCGGTTTCTTATTTTTTAAATTTACTATTAACATTGTGCTTCTATTTGTAGCTATTTTTCCGTCTATTAATATCGAATCAACTCTATCAACCTGTTCGTTAAAGACCATTAATGCCTAATCGGCGGTAGTGCATTTAAAACATTTAAAGCTGTTAAGTCCAAAAACCCCGCTCAAAACTGTATTTATGTCGGCGTCATCCGTCACAATTATGATGGTTCCATTTACATAATCTATCTCATCATACTTATCCTCTATGCTCAACCTGGATACAAGTCATTAAACATGTAAAACCATATTGATTTTCTCTTTGGATAAAAACATCATTTTCCTTTAACTTATTCTCACCATGTATAGTAGGTGATGACCAAGATGGATCGACAGTCTTATTATTTGCTTTATTTTGCCCTTGACAAGTGAGCAAAGAATTTGAGGATGTTTTGGAAAAATTTTCCATCTCTTAGTTGCTAAATGCCAAATATTTTAGTTTAAAATCAATGTTACGTGTATGGGTAGTTCTGCTATTGTTAAAACACTAAAAGGGTTTTCCTCTTGTCAATATCCGTTTATCTATCAAACTTGTCCATTACTTTAAATCTTAATAATCAAAACTTTAGGTTGTATTTCGTATATACAATTCACCGGGGTTACAGATGAGATAGATATACCATTCGCAAGTAGAATAAGATCTGTAGAAGACCAAACAATTATTTTTACATTGACTATTTCTAGTTTACATGACAAGTAAATAAATAATTCATAGAAAATTAATTTTTTGAATTAACGCATCAAAATACAATAATTACATAGGTTTAAGAAGTACTATTTTGAAGAAATAATGAGGAATGTGTCAAATAAGAAAGTAAAAAGAAATGTTGAATATTCCAATGACAGAATTGAAAATGACAATTATTATCTTGAACGTTCTTTAACAACGGATAAATATCGTCAGGAAAAAAATTTAAAGGCAATATCAAACGAGAATAAAAGGAAAAAACAAAATGAGATTGCTACTGGTATGAAGACTAAAAAAGGGAATGCTATCCAACAGGAGGCTTTAAAAAAAGATAATGGTAATGGATATGGACTAGATGCAATTCGAAACAGCAACCACGCGATCTTAAATCTTGACAAGATCAATCTTAAAATAATCGATGAGTTACTCTCTAACCCAGATATAACAAGCTCCGATATCGCAAAAAAAATAAAAATTCCTCTATCAACAGTACAAAGAAGGCGGACAATGTTAGAAAGGTCCGTTCTGAAAAAAAATTATCAATTGAATATTTTACAATATGGTTTTAGATATGCAGATATATTTGTCGATGTGACAAATGGGGAAGCTAAGGAGGTTGGAAAAATATTGATAGACAAATTCGACAGAAATATACTTAAAGCCTCTACAAGAATAAATAGCTCCAATAATCTTTGTCTTCAAATTGTCTATAAGGAATCCGAAGAATTGCATGATATTTTAGAACATATTAAAAGAATGCCTACTATTCTTAAAGTAGATTGGTCGGAGATGATAAGCATAGTGGGTGATAACACCATTTCCCTAATATCAAATCTCTTGATGGAAGAAATCGATAATCTGGAAAAGAAAACGATAAAAACTCATCGTTGGTTATAGGTGAATCCTTAGGTGAGTTCAAGTTTTTACCTTTCGATTTACGTACCGCTGGAAATCACCACGATACATAATGAGAAATGTTCTGTCATTTGGCTGATTACTCGAATCACATTTAACCTATTAAATGGATAAAATTGTCAATTGAGCTGTAATAAGTTTTTATTACTTTTAAGCTTGATGAGGTATAATGTCAAAAAAACTATAAAAGTTAAACTTATATCTCATTATATTTTTAATAATAAAGAATATTGCCGAAAAGACCAAGAAAAAAGAATTATTTGGTGAATAATGATTCTTCAGGCAGAACTAGTCCTGAAAATAGCACTTTAGCAATCAAAGACTCTTACTTGTCCCAAAGCAATATTGATGATGGATATCCCTCAAATTTTAGTGCCAACGTTCTTGACACGATCAATCTTAAAATAATCGATGAGTTACTCTCTAACCCAGATATAACAAGCTCCGATATCGCAAAAAAAATAAAAATTCCTCTATCAACAGTACAGAGAAGACGCCGAAACCTCGTAAGGATGTCTTCAATAAGTAAAAATTATGAATTAGATCTTGGAATATTTGGATTAAGAATTGCTGAAATATCCTTAGAGATAGAAAACGGTGAAACCCAAAAGGTGATTAGTCAGCTAAAAAATCAAATAGAAAATCAGATAGTGAATACTTATTTTTAAGAGTCGAGATCCCCAAATAAACGCTTCTGTTGAAGTAGTTTACGAAAACCTGAGCAATTGTTTACTATAATGGAATATGAAAAGAAATCCTAACATATCAAGAGTTGGTTGGTCTGAATATGTTTCAAAAGAGAGAAACACAAAACAATTTATAACGACTATTCTCGAAGAGACAAATAGAACATGAAGTTATTACTACCGCTAGGTAAAGATGACTATTAGAACTCGATTAATATAATTTATATCTCTAATTAGCCATAGTTGAGATTACAACACAATTTGCGTTTTTGGTTTAAATTAATGTTTCCTTGATGGATTTGGGCGTAACTTTGATACTAGTAATTAGAATACTATCTGGTGAGGATGATCGAGAAATCGTTGAATAAACTGATTAGAAGAATAGAGTATCAGAAGTGACGGATTGAATGACAGATTCATACAACAGAGCAATCGAATGGAACTTGTTCTGGGTTTGGGTTACTATGGACATCATTTAGATGCTTAGCCGAGGCACCCGCCAAACAGGGTCCATTGACTATCACACAAGATGAGCAAGTGTGGATGCAAAGAGATAAATGTTTGAAGGTATTCTAAGCAAGTTCAAGACCGCAGTTACTACAAAATTTAGGCTTATCATAAAAAATGTTATCACATCGGGAACACTTATATAAGTTCTTGGACTCTTCGAGTAAGGTAAGACGAAAACTTTTCATCATAGTGATCATGTTGTTAAAATCATCGTCAGTCAACTTTTCTATCCCATCAATTTTTACTTTTATGTCTGTCTTCGTATCCGCACCAAATAATCTTAGATGTCCGTCAGTCTTTGGTTTTAGTCTTGCCTCCAAATGCCTTAACCTTCTTTCTGAAATAATAGTTACTATCATTACAGCAGTACCGATTCCTGAGAGCATTACTAATACCCCTATCACCCGCCCTAGAAAGGTAAGAGGGAAATATTCACCATATCCTTACAGTCGTGATGGTAACTTATGGCCACAAAAACCATCGCTCAGGTTAGTTAATGTTAGCGCCTGGGTGATTGTGCTCGACCAGATAAACCTCTATGCCTCCGAAAAGCAGCCCAATGATGCTACAATGGTAGGTGCAATAACAGGATACTTTTCTAGAATTTCAAAGACGGTCACTTGTCATATGAACACTTTTCTGAAGATGTTTAAATATGTGCCGATGACCTTTTATCAAACAGTAGACGAGAATTTTAAGCGAGAAATAATTATCTTGCATTTCGGTTGTATCCAGACATTTGAATTTGTTTTCCTTCAAATATCAACAAATCAGTAATACAGTAAATCAATAACCTACAGATGTAATTTCTCATAACAAAGATCAAGATCAACAAAATCGTGCGCATTAAATGAGCACGTTTTATGTAAGGTGGGAACATATTCTAGAATGATACCAAAATCTAAGGAAATTTATCTATAGATTTCATTGTAAGAGATACAGATTAGCGTGAGATAATTACCTGAAGTGGAATTGGCCGATCCCTCATTGCAACTTAGGTAGGCTATTAAGCGCGTGGTAAAATCTTTTATAATTCCTTTACTAATTTCACAAATCAAATTGATAAATCTACTTTGGTGATATCCTCGGGCATTTTTATTGGTCAGAATTGACAATTAATTTGATATAATAATAGAATTAATTCTCATACGGATTTCATGGGTTTGTAATGAAGATGGGATAACCTGCTTTGTGTAATCCGGTTTGAAATCACTCTCTCAGCTGCATTCTGTAGTAGTAGTAAAAATATTTAGTTTGGAACCAATTTAACTTTTCCAATATTTGATCTCATACATGGTTCTTATTTTTGCGAACTTTTAACAAAATCAAGAGAACAGAGTATCAAAGAAATGACTAGAATTAGTTCTCAAACAGCAACTTCATCCTTCCTCCAATGGTTTTCTGAATACTTCACCTTTAAAGCATACAAATGTTTAGTGATACACAATAGAGTTGCCAATAACAACGACAATATCTGCTCTCCTACCCCATATATCGCCCATAGAAAAGGCCAATAATCAAGACAACCAAAAAGCGAATCGGAAACATCCTTATCCTTTTGTTTTTAACGCCTTAGCTAATCTGATGTGAAATACTTGCCACCGAAAATGCAGTTGCCAACAGTCAATGAAAGTTATTAGTATATCTAACATCCACTCATGCAATGTTTAACATGTTTTTTTGTTGACTATAATATTTGTAAAAATATCCAGAATTCACTATTAGCTAAACTTCCATTGATGTCTTTGCTTGATTATTTTACGATTCAATACGATACTTTTGATTCTCTCAAAAATAATTTCGGTAAGGTATTATGTTCTTAAAAAAGACAATTCAAGATATTTAACATGGGAAAAACTTAGCGAAAATTTTATGAAAATTTAATTAAGTTTAAAATACGAAAATAGAAGTTAGGAAAATACATTCTTAGTATATTGAATTGGTGTCCGATGAGAAAATGCAATTAATTTGTATCTCTCAACCCAAATTACAAATGGTTAATTTTATGAATTTTACTTTATACACGTTAATAAATAACTTGTAAAATGGTTAATGAATAAGAAATTATTTATCCTGTTTTTCACTTTATCAATACTATCATTTGGCATTACGTCTATTTCTTTCACTACTCAGGTTTCTGCACAATTACTTCCTTCTTTAGGTAAAGAAGGTGCGGGATTCCGGTTTAACAGATGCATTCAAAAAATCAAACTAATCAGGTCAGTAACGGTTCTATGAATATAATTGATCAAGCCAATAATGCTCTCAAAAACTCTCCTTTGAATATAATTGATCAAGCCAATAATGCTCTCAAAAACTCTCCTTTGAATATAATTGATCAAGCCAATAATGCTCTCAAAAACTCTCCTTTGAATATAATTGATCAAGCCAATAATGCTCTAAAGGATAAAACTAGTCAGACCAATGATAGCTCGACTGGGCTAATAGATCAGGCAGCAATAAAAAAATTAGAGAACATATATTCTCTAACCAATACCGTAGGAATGAGTATGGTTAATGGGATTACAATCAACGAGATAACCGTAGGAGAAAATAATGTGACTGCCACAATAGATTATCAACCTACTCAAAATGATACAGGAACAAGTTCATTACCTGTAACTGTAATTGTAACCAAACTTCCTGTTGAAAATCTTACTAAATTTGTTATATTTGCTGCTGAATCTTCAAAGATGGCATCAACATTATCAAGTGGTTCAGATTCCGTGGAATCTTTACTTGAAAAGACCAAGTTAACCCCTGATACTCTTAATCTTGCACTAAATTCATTGGATTTAATGAAGAACTTGCAAACAGGAGTGGCGAGTGCAACATTAAGCAGCTTGGATAATTCTCAAAAAATATCTATACAAACACCAGAGGGATTAGCATCTTCATTTTCATCGGCCCCAAATGAATTTGTTACAGTTATGGTTGTTCCATCCATGGGAGTTGGACCCTTTCCGTCAAATATTCCATCGATTTTTTCAAAATAAATCATGGATATTTTCATTATATAATTTAGGTTTTCTGAACTAGTTTCTATTTAGAAATTATCAATATTTGTCATAAATGTAATTGAATTAAATCAATATTTGGCCGGCGGAGGAGATAACTATTTAAATAAAAAACCATTAACAATACTTCTTACCCATGTTCTAATAATCCAATCCTAAAAGCTTGGAGGCAATACAATAAATTTTTATATGGTCGTTATTACCCGTCTGGCAAGAGTAGCTAACGCTCTGTCTGCTATGCAATGATAATGCAACATAAAGGTCGACAATAAGATCTGTAATTTCAGCAGAATTAGCCTTAAATTGTATTGATCATGAAAGGTTCTCTGCAACTAGGTGAAAATCAAGGTAATTATTATCCCTTTTGAAAATAACAGGTCATGATTTAACTAATAAAATTATCCTTCTGCATGAGGATGTAGGCTTTGGCGCAAGCCAATAAGGGTCTTGTGAATGCTCAACAAAATAATAACAAGATTTAATGCCTGCATATGCTAAATCTTGTTCGCGTTCTCATTTCACCTTAAATTCTCATGTCTTGCTTGATTTTATCTTTTTTCTAAAATCCTAGTGGTTCTCCTAATTATTGTTGTTCAGGAATTTTAAAACTCATTGTTTTGACTTATTAATTGTATATATTTTTTAAAGAAAATTTATAATTTTTTAATTAAATTAATGAAAATATAAATTTAATTAAGTAATAATCTAAACATATTAAAGAAAGATTCAACCTATATCATGTCTAATAATGAGCATCAATGAAATAGCAGATGAAATAAACGATCATCTTGTGCTATATGGTAAAGACGCTGTTGATGTTGATTATGATAGCGTTGGAATATGTCCTTTTTGTAATTCTCGTATAGATGAATTTTATTTTTGTGCATGTGGTGGAAACATGGGTGCTGATTAAATCTCTCAAATGTCCAGTTGGAACAGGACGCATAATTTTACTTTCTACAAGTTTTTGATTTTATGAAATTCATTACAAGTCTACTGCAACAAGGAACCTGATCATCATGGATGGAGGAAGCATACTATGAACATATCTGCAGCAAACAATAAGGATTGGTCATTTAGTATATAAAAGTCGAAATGATTTTCAAACATCATTCATCTTAGATTTTTGACATAATTCCAATAATAAATTAAATGTGATAATAGAGAAGAGGAAACCCTAGAAATATTTTCCTCAAGTTCAGAGTTAATATTAATAAGGAATTGATTAGATATTCTTTTGATTGGTGGCTATAAAAAACGAAGTCGAAAGGAGGAGAAGAGCTTTAAAGCGGTATGAGGTTAGAATATATCGCATAAAAGTAATGATGGAATCAGTAAATAAAGAGGTATACAAGTATTGTCTAAATTAGACTGGACAATATCAATAATAGGAACTGCATCATTAATCGCATTTATTGGATTCTTTGTTATGATAGGGTTAAACAGCGGATGAATCTGATAGAATGGTCTTATAACTTACAACAAATTTTTTTGCTATGATCATATCTGAGAAATCGTTGATAACGGTCCAAATAAAAAATTCCCTTTATAATTGGCTCTGTATCAAAACACTAGTTCACGTTCCCATTCTCTAGCAATCAAATCTACTAAAATTATTGTTGTTTTAACGTTTTACTACTTTTCTATCCACAAAATTTTTTTATAGATGGAGCTCATTTTGATTCTAGCATGATTAAATCAAACAAAAACCGTTTGAGAGGGTTCAATGGTATAGCACTAAATAATCCTATCTAAAATAACACTATCCTTCATTCTTATGTTGGATTTTTCTATTATGATTCGATTATCATGATTCAATATTTACCTGCTGTCTTCAGCACGATAGCAATCGATGTATAAACCTGTCACAATAGGATATAGAGATGTCTGAATATGATAAAACCGGAAATAGTCGAATTATTGATAATGCTAAACGATCGGTTATAAAGAGATTGGTCATTTTAGGAGCAATTTTGGCGGTAACATTGAGTCTAAGCATATGGTTGTTACCAGTAGAATATTTGATTTATTTTCAAAGTTTGCAGGTGAGTATTGTAGGGTATCTGGTTACAGAAATAATAGCCAATACGGCGTTTCGACTGGTGATCACGGCTCAGCAATCTGGCCAGACAGCCAACTCATTGTGGAGTCTAATAAGAATTCTCGGAGGAATCGTGGTAGCTGACATCGTGCTACCATTTATTAGTCAAAACGTTGCAATAGCAGCATCTATCGGTACACTTGTAATCGGCTTTGCTTATCAGAATCTTTTGGGAAATATGATAGCAGGCATGTATCTTTCACTGACGAGGCCATTTAAGATAGACGATGTTATAACCGTATTTGGAAATAGTCGAAAGGTTTGTGACATAGGTTTGTTAAATTGTGAACTCTTGATGTCAAACGGTGATATTATGAGAGCACCAAGTTCATCATTATTGACATCTCCAGTAATAATAAGAGTAATAACATTCTTAAGAACATAGAGAGAATTTGTCATGGTTTAGTAACATACGGTAATTTGTTCCACCTGTATGGTGACTACTCAAACAATCTAAAAAAAGCATGCATTTACATCGTACTAGCTAACAACATTAGGTTTGTCGAAACTAATGGCGCATAATTGAAATGGTTGAAGGAGCCAAGTCTAAAATTAAATTCTGTTAAAAGGTATCATTGAAATTCTTCAGACTGTATTCAATTAGTTGTCACCTTGATATATGCAGTAGCATTATTTTTTTCTATGAGTCCATTTTAGCCCAAAGATCATATCAAAAACATTTTAAGCAGTGTGGAGAAGTAAGGAGGAGAAGTCATTCTGTGAGCCGGCGTGAATAAGCCTATGATTTCAAAGCATTGCTAGAATATTCTAATGTGTTTGAATGCTCAAAGGCCCAGAATGGGTATGTATCATGATAAAACTTCTAAATTATGAATGAGCTATGGTCATAAACATTAATGTTAACTTATCTTGGGTGCTCTGAGTCCCATACCTGAAGAATACTGGCTTCCTGCTCGAGTGTTTCTTCATATCCATCTCTTATTAGATTTTTTACTGTAATGTTTGAGAAATCAAAAGTTTTATTTGATATTGTGTGCTTGTCATTTTTGCGTTCTATTCTAATTACCTGTTCTACAGAAACCATATGTTCAATCAGATCGGCGTATTTTAAGTGCTTCCCAGTGCTAAAGTTTCTCGTATCGGCTTGCTTCTTTAGGATGTCCTCTATTAGAGACCTTTTAACATTGTTATCTTCAGCTAGCTTGATGAGGCTATTGGCGATTTTAACATAATCAGTCATCATTAAAGCCATTCTTTCATCAAATAAGGTCCTATCATGATAAGTCAAGTCATTTTTCCTATCCACAAGTGCATCATGATCTGCAGGCAGAGAATCCTGTCTAATTGGATGTACGTTTACTATGAAAACCCGCAGTGGAGGCACTTCAGATTTTCTAACTAAATCCCAATACCGGCGATGCTCTATTACAGCCTCTCTAAGTGGTGTATTTGCTATGATGCCGCCATCCCAGAAATAGCGGACTTGCTTAGCAGTATTTACCCTATTTTTATCTTCTGCTTGTTTTTCATTACCGGTTTTGGTCCGATTACTACCATTAGTATCTTCGACTTGTAACTTCGTATATTCGTAATTAACAGGTACTGAACCACTTGCGAGAACAAAGTCAACTTCTATCCCATCATTATGATTAATAATGTACTCAAAACCTTCGTGGTCATTAGGTCCTCTAGAGTATTCGGGGCCGTACCGACCATATTCAGTTTTCCGAGTACCATCTTCTTTTTCGTAACTGTCAAATACTACCGTACTTCCCTCCTGGACGTCGACGCTCACCAAGAGTAGCCTAGGTTCATTATTCTGGTAACTTGTTGCTACCGGAAACTTTGCAAATTTCTCGAGGCTCCTTCTTAATGGTTCATTACTATAGAGGTATTGTGTATTAATCGGATCCAAAAACCTCCTATCTTCTAATGTTTGAGAAAGGCTAAATACATTTGGTACTCCTCTAAACATGAATTGCTTTGTGTCATAGTATCTTCTCGCTGATTCGCTTGACGCCAAATCTTTATTAAAATAGTTCCAATAATTCCACCATGCATTAAAACTTGGAATTGAATCCATAAAAGATTCTGTTGACATATGTTCCCAGAATTCAATCAGTCTATCAGCAGATCCTTTCCATGTCTTGTTTTCTTTCACATAACTGACTAAGACGGTTGCATTCATTGCGCCTATTGAAGTCCCAGCCACAATATGAAAAATCGGCATTCCCTGCCTACCCAGTTTTACATCCCTTTCAGATAGCAGCTCATAAGTGGCCTTGTAAACGCCAGCCTCATAAGCTCCCAATGAACCTCCTCCTTGGAATATCAATGCCCTTTGAAAATGAGTAGATGCATTCAATGTTTCAACACTGCAGTAGGGAAATGGCTGCTTTTAAAACTTTTATCATAGATCTGCAATTCAAGACCCATCTGGCTGACTGATTTAAACATGGGTTGTAAAGAATCAAAACGTCAAATTGAATTGTTTATTGATTATATGTTTTTGCAAAGTCTAGCCATGAATGTTATTTCGGCCCTACGGCTTGCTCACGATAAGGTCATACCTTTTTAAAAAACTCTCAATCTTAACCCAGACACATATCAGTTACTGTTATCATGATTTTATTCAATCCAATAAATTACGAATTCCTGTTTAGAATGTCCCTTGAAATCCTGAAAACTATTACTCATAGGAATCAATTCTATACTTCAAATCGACCAAATTTACATGGTTCATTAGTAAGTATCAGTAATCAGCAAAGATGAAAAAATATATTGTAGGCCTAACAATGTTTAATCTGATAGATTGGTTATGGGATTATTTAACATATTGATTACTTATTAATGACCAATTGTATTCATGCCCGCAGTATCAAATTGATCACACATGAAATTGAGTTGAGTTATGAATTATAATAACCTATTCTACCAATCATTGTCATTCAGGCAAGAGTTGTTGTTTTATTGAATTGATAAAATCTACTTCTGACATATTTCTTTTTGCTTGGACTATGGCTGATGCATCATTACCTACTGTATATCTTAGTTGTGGATTTTCTGATGTTACTGCGTGTAGTATTACCTTGGCTACTTCATCTGGGGTTAATGATTCTGGATTGTTCATCATGGATTTAAAATAACCGTTTATCCTTTGAGTATAGGGATAGTATGGAGATTTATGTCTTGAGGCTTTTTTGGCAACAACACTGGAATTCATGATGTTAGTTTTTATGAAGCCTGGTTCTATTATGACCACCCTGATTCCAAAAGGTATCAATTCATGTGATATTGATTCACTCAGACCTTCTAACGCAAACTTAGTGCTATTATACGCAGATAAAATCGGTGCGCTTACTAGTCCTCCAACTGAACTTACGTTCACTATCGTACCACCACCTTTCTGATCTCTCATTGTTGGAAGAACTGCCTGAGTTATCCGTACAACCCCAAAAAAGTTAGTTTCAAATTGGGCTTTTATTTCTTCAATGGACAATTCCTCCAGAGCCCCAAATAGGCCATATCCAGCGTTGTTTACCAATACATCGATTCTTTTAACGTCCTTAACTATCTTGTCAATTGCGTTCTTAACGGTAACACTATCATTGACATCAACCTGAATAACTTGTAATGGTAAACTTTCTTTCTTTGCTATTTCCGTTATGATTTTGGATTTTTCAATATTTCGCATAGATGCGTATGTGAAATATCCGTTTCTAGCCAGTGTGAGTGCAGTTTGAAATCCTATTCCACTTGAACTTCCTGTCACTATTGCGACCCTCTTCTCCTTCACTTGCATGTTTATTTTATGAAAGCATTCGTATAAATTGGTAGTCTCTACTTAATGATAATATTTAGGTGCAGCTCCTAAAGGACGTCTTCTTATTGACTCCTTTTTTCATGAGGTTTTTGTTGATCTGGCAAAGTGTCTGCATGGAGGTGATTTCAAGTATATTTTTTGGGTGGATCAACTCAGCCTAACTCTTGTTTCTATCTATCTATAGATCCATTCATATGCTCTTTTTTCATTAAGCAACCTCAAGTTATATAGATAAAAATTGATATTTGATTCAATCATGACTTAAGAAAAACATGTCCTTAATTTGGCTAGAATGAGAAGGTGATCTATCAATAATGAGAAAGCCAAGGCAAATAATACCACTATCGAAAATAATTTATGTTCAATTCACATATTATATTATACTTTTATAAAAGCGTGTAGGCTTTGGCGAAAGCCAATAAAGGTCTTGAGATGGCCTAACAGATCTCAATACCAAGACCCAATACCTACGTGAAATTGATATTTGAATTGATAGAAGCATCTTATTTAGATAGGCGATTTCTTAATTTGGTAATCTAATGTTTAATTGATGGCTTTTGACATGACTTGAGTAATATCATAGATGAAATAAATTAAGTAGTATTATTGACTCTTGTTGCCTAAATACTAAACCGTGGAGTCTCAAAATATGGAGAAGTGGAGGTATAGATATCGTTATTTTTGTTACTGATCTGCTGAAATCATTACCTTTTTTTTACGACGACGATTAACTAAGATTTCGTTGCTATATTCATTTTGGTTTTCCTGATTATGTTCTTCACTTACTATTGTGATACCCTCATAATTTTTTTGTCTCTTTTTATCAAAGGATTGCTAGCAATATCAATTGATTTTTCTGAATGTTGTTGTTCAGAAACTTCCTTTAAAGTATCATTTGAATAAACTGGTGAAGGAGAATTGATTACGTAGTGTCTATGTCTTTTTTCTACATCTTTATTGTCTCCTTTAAGGACCTTTTCTATTTCTTTTGCCAAAATCTTTTTGACCAATTCTTTGAGTCTATCCGTATCAGGACCAGGTGGATAGGTAGCGAGTAAATATTCAAATATTTTCATGTACTTGCTACTTTGTTGCGATATTCTTCTTCAGATGGTTTGTGATTTTTTGTTATCTTAAACCAGGTAGTTGCGCATTGAGCAGGATAAGCTTTTGCAAGTTCTTCTATTACACGCTCCATCTCAAAGAAATCTAGCATAAAGACAATCTCCTAAAGAAAAGAATAATTGGAAAACCTTCCCTTCTTCTCAATTTACATATTATGTGTTGTTGCATTATTTATCCTCTCATTTTGGGCCTACTATAGAGATAGTATAAGCCGGCTTGATTTATGATACGCTTGACTGTGGAGCATGGTCTCATTGCTAACAATATCCAACATGTATATTTCTTCTAATTTTATTGAATGCATTCAATAATCAACAAGAGATCCACATGTGGTAAATGATAAAATAATTTTGTATGGATTCTTTGACTCTATTATTGCAGTCTATTCTTCAGCTAGACTACCAAATACAAAAATGACAAAATCAATACTCAAAGAAGGCGAATAGAGATATTACAGATCCATTGTTTTTGACACTGTAGTCACTGAGTCAAATATTTTCTCATAAATATTGAAGGAGCTGATTTTATGATTTGATTTTTACCTAAGAACTACATCTGATAATGACATTAAATTTTCAGACCTATCCCTTTATTGTCCAGATTAAATCAATAACCGTTTTTTATTATAGCAGTAGTTATTCCTAGTCTTATATCATGATGCTATCATATTTTTATGTGGTTACTAAAATATAAATCCGATCTATGGGAACGATTTTTCAGATAAAGTACAATTTGTCTATTTCCAATAGTGTAGCACAATAGAGGATCCTTTATCAGACAAATTAGGATTCTAATAAAAAATAGCGGAATGCTTATCTACATATCGAAATCATTTTTTATTGGATATTAGGGTTTTACTCACTATGCCATGAAATCTTTTTTCCCTGGTTCAAAGCCATAATTTAAGATGAAATACAATATCATTACTATAGCTAAAGTGATGATAATTTTACAAACTAAAAATGTACCTCTAGTTTGTTATGTAAAAAATGTGTTGTTGAAATTGTAGAATAGGTTAAATTATTTCTATACGATAAAACTGCATGAAAAATGAGTTGAAAAATTCGGTAGTCTTTTCACTACTTTACATTACTTTTACCATAATGTTGTCGATGACTTTTGTCCACGGAAATGTTTCATTTGGTCAGGCAGTAGATTTGATACCAATTCAAACAGGAAATGCTACTCTAGATAAGGGTCTTCCAGGATTTTATGATTGCATCGATAAAAAAATAGACGAAAGTAAAGGTGTTGAAGCAGATCCATATTTTGAAAAAGAACCAACTAAACATGAGGTAACTACCTGCTACAACGAGGTGTTTATTCTGAATTCTGATGCACAATCCTCCACCGATAATTCTGATGCACAATCCTCCACCGATAATTCTGATGCACAATCCTCCACCGATAATTCTGATGCACAATCCTCCACCGATAATTCCGAGCCTGGTGATATTGAAAGATTCAATTCACTATTTGGGTTTACTAGTTAACCGGAGCGAGATGATAGTCGAAATGTAAAACGGCAAGTATCTATAATATTTTGTTTAATACTACATTGATAAGAATAAATCCAAGTAACCATCGTCGAAACCAAGGGTGCGTGACTAGAAACTTTTATTGTAACGCCAGAATGAAAAACATAATTAGCCATAAAAAAGTCTCAATAAATAGACTCAAGGACTTTTATAGAATCAGTCGTAGTAAGTTTCTTTCTTCCGCTGTAGACGAAACTCTTAAAAAACTATCTCTACATTGCGGTTAGCTGGAATTAAGCCCTGTTAACGGAGGATATAGGTTTATCATATATTAAAAATGATAATATAATTCGGATCTGAAATGATCTATTGAACTCGACTAGGAGATCATAAATAAATTAACCTGGCATGAAACGAAACTTGATGCATCTTTAATCCTTGGAGTAACATCTATTAAACCACTGACAAGCCTTGTACTCCGTGTATTTTTGACAAATAATTGATAGATGTTGAACATAGAATTCTTAAATATATGCATTCATCTAAAATGATGATGAATAATATCTCAATTTCAATAATTCTTTTATCTATTGCATCCATATTGTACTTGTTTCCGCTCTCCATTACCCCTGGACATTCTCAAACCGGCGGGGGACTAGAGATTACTCCAACGGTACAATGGAGTGAGAATTTAGCAGGGACTTTCAGTTATTGTGTATATGAGGGGACCGTCACGCTCGATTCAACCAACGATCCCCAAGCATTCTGTGTGATTCCAACTTCAGATTTGCCTTTTCAAAACATGCAGGCTGCTGAAAATGATGGTATTGATACTTATGTGTTGAACCAAATAGTAACTCCACAGGGCTTATTCAAGGATGGTGCTCCCTATTCTGTATGCATTGTGTTTACTCCATCTTCACAGAATGGTGATTTTACCTCAGCAGAAAGTTGTGAACAATTTACTAACCAAAAAGGACATAATCCTGAAGAACCATTTATCAACCTCGATGACGGAGTATTATTTACAAATAATTGACAGCCTTTTTCTTATTTTCTTATTTGAAGATACCTCTATATGGTTCAAGTAATAGTATATTTAACGGATCAAATTTATCAAACAGTGTAACCTTAATTGCCACTAAAATCATTTTAGGTTAGATGAGGATGGGTAGTATGTTATTTCTTACCACGCATCTTGGAAAGTTGAGCTAAATGAACCATGATCCCTTGGATGCTTTTCAATCACAGATATGTCGTTCTTATAAAGCCCTGGGACTTCAGCTCAACTTACAGAAGGATTTTGGTTGATTCGACCAAATCTACGTATATTAGCCAAAATGGAAAAGTTGGAATGTCATAGTAACTTAACAGGCCCTCACAATGAAAATATTAATTTAAAAATATGAATATAATCTAGTAAATTCCGATACAACATTCATTAATTCAGCGCTATATTGTACAACATTGTTGTTTGATTGAAGACTAGAATAAAAAAATCAGACTGAATGGCTTTTTGAATGATGTTAGGCTACTAATTTTGATAAAATGTTCTTGAACTCTTAACCATTAAGATCAAACCACTCTCAGTCAGGAATATGACTTGTTATTTTGAAATGCCTTTAAACGTGTTTATTCATATTCAAATAAGTTTGGGTTTTCATAGGAATAGTGCATTGTAGATCGGAAATTATTCTCCAAAAATAAAAGTATCATGAATAGAGTCTATATCCAAAAATACAACAATAATTACAAATAATTTTCAATCTACTACTGACTGTTAGTTTTCATTGTCGTAGTAGTAGAATTGGAATTTCCAGGACCGCTAGTAGTAGTAGTGGTAGTAGTAGATTGGGATCCTGTATCATTTCCAGAAGGAGAATTACTTGTACCATTGGAAGTACTATCTATCGTGTCAAATGTGTTCTTTATGTCATTAGTCACTGCATTATTTATTGAATCAGTCAGACTCTGAGCATGAGCGACTTGCACTACAGATATGACGAATATGGGCAATAAGATTAAGCCGAAGTTCATAGCGTCAAATGTATATCAAACTATAAAAAGATGTGGAATCAATAATATTGGCGTCTAGTATTTACCTGGCAATAATAATAATTACTGTTTATGATCCTAGTTTGCCTAGTATTTGAACAATCGTAAGTATAAAAGGTGACTCCAAGAACACTCGAGAATAGACCTAGTTGTCATATCAAAGTTCAATTATCTTATTTCTAAAAATTGGGTCTCTTAGGGGAATCCCTACCTAATACCAGTATGGACTCTGCTATCTTTTTCCTCTGACAAATCATCACATCGAATCTTATGCCAATAAGATTTTTGTTTCAAGAATGCGAATTTTCGTTTACTTACTGGTTAATCCATCGTCATTGTCTGAACTAAACTTTTTTTCAAACGCCAACAAGCCCAGTCCGTAAGAATCTGTAGGCAATTAGAAAGTCAATCGATAGTTCGTTGAATATGTAATTCTGTGACTAATAGTCTCCCTAGGTTAGAGGACCTTACAAATTTTAGAATTCCTCAGGAAAAAATGCATTTTTTTGGGAAAGGGAATTTGACAGCTAATTACCATCTGACGTATTCTCAAAGATTCTAATATTCATGATGATAGTGAAGGGTATATCTTATCTTTATTGCTATTATGCATATTAGGATACTTGTTTGGGGAATCAATGTAATTTGAATCAAGACTTTGTCCATACTTAAATTCCCCGTCTGCAATTACAGTAATTGTATTTCATGTCAGCGCACGGTAATGAAATTTGATCACAATTGAAGAACCAATTTTCTAATGAACTCTTCTTACCAAACATCGTGGCAGGCAAGACCGTATCGACTCTCCATAAGTTTTCAGACTTGGTCATTTCAACAATGCTATTGATATGGCCATCAAGATCTTAATTCTGGGTTCAATTTTGACCTACTGATATATTATCCATCTTAAGGTTCCATCGATATCAACAATTGGTGTTCAGCGCTATACTTCGGATAAAGCAGAGTCCTGGCAGTAAATACTTAATGTCTATTAGTAAAATTATGTTCATAAGATATGGTGTTTGTGGTTACCTAACTTACATTATGTCGGTGTTGGATTAGCTGGTCCGCATTTTCTATGAAAATAAAACCATCTCATCTAAAGATAATATGGGAGATAGCATGCTGTATGTCTCAGAATGAAGTCTCTTGAGATTCAACAATAACGATCCTCATCATCGAAAATCTGAGAATTAGTACCCTTTTACGCAAATAAAATATCTCCAATACAATTCTCAGCGTCAGGGTTCTAAACTTTTCCTTAAACTAAGCACAGATACTAATATCAATATCGATAAATTTAGATGCATTGGTTGTTTTATGGAATACAATCACAATACCATGTTTGCCTACTTGTTTATCCCAAGAGGTCTACATTATTTAAGCACAGTCACTTAATCAGTTATTAATCTGACCGAAAAATGATGGAAACCATAAAACGTTCTATCTGGAATATATCTCAAAATCCACGAATTAAATATATAATTCATTGAATAAAATACTAGTATTAAAAGAAATTACTCTATTTTGATGTAAGTTTAATAAGTTAATGTCATTAAACAAAGTAAATGCAAAACAATAGACCTTTAGGTGTTACAATAATCGCTATACTTGCTATTCTTGGAGGTATAGGTTCTTTAGTAGGCGGGATTGCCCTAGTTGCCATAATACCAATCCTAGGTGCAGCTCTCATAATAATCGGCTTAGCATATTTTGGTGTTGCCTATGGATTATGGAAGGGACTAAAATGGGCTTGGATCATAACTTTAATAGTTACTGTAATAGCATTTATCTCCGGCCTTGGATCAATTATCGTGGGAAATGTTGGCGCAGTTATCCCCGTAATAATCAATGGTATTATCATATACTATCTATTCCAACCAAATGTTAAGGCGTATTTTGGAAAATAAATACACCTATACATTTATTGAATTTGACCTTTTTTTGAAATCATCTTTATACGATTTCTTTCAAGTATTAAGCATAAATCATGAAGTACAACTTGTTATATCATAAAATTAAAAGGTATTCATTTATTTATCTTCGCTACGACTAATACTGTTAATCCCTTCATACGATAAAGCCTTAAAATAAGATAGCTTCCACGAATGACTGAAACATCTTGTCATTGCTATCTCTGAATTCTATATGTCACATTTCAATTTAAGTTCTAAATCTAGGGATATGTAGCTGCTCCTGATTATATCGTTGGTAACCTTTCATATTGAAGAAACATAAACCCTTAATTTGTCCTGATTGTGAGAGGGAACACCAATAATGAGAGAATTACTATAAAATATATTCTTGAAATTAATTTCTGGCAGAATTATATTTCAAACCGTTCCATTTATGAAAGATTGCATGCTTGTTTAAGCTGATAATGGTCTTGAGATAGCATAGAATGTCTTAGTCCTATCTCCCAATTCCTAGAGATGATAAATTTTGGGTTCAATTGACACATAATCTTATCTTGGAAGGTCGATTAAATCTGATTCATCAAACCAGGAATGTGTTGGTATTTGACCGGATATGATTACCCACTACTGGTAATTAATTATACATAGCGTAATTATAGTATACATAGCGTAATAGATATAAACATGTTCTAACATTTATCAATATGGCGATAATCTCAACCATATCTTCTCATTTGTATGATCATCCAAATAGTAAAATAGAATTCTATTCCTATTTGGGTAAGATTATTTCGTTAGGCCTGGATCAACACTTGCATCGTCAAATACAATCTAATTTGATTAAGTATATTCAAATTTTTCTATTAGCCTCATCGATTTATGGTTGACTTGCTGATAACCATGAATGGTTGGCTGTTTGACATATATCATCAAAAAGATAGAATGATTTTATGGATAAAAGAAAGAAAGGGTAATGTAAAAAGACTAGAGTATTTATGGTCTCCTTCAATTTATGTAACGTCAGATCGAAAATCTGATCTAGCAGACTTGGTAAGGAATAGAAAAATTTCTTCCTCAATTAAGGAATATCAATTTGAATACAAATTTGAGCATCCTTCTTCCGTTATTGTTGATAATCATAAAAGGAATGTAACTCTGAGACTAACTTTGTCCGATTCAACACAGGTATTAAATTTAGCAAAACGAATTGAAAAACTTTCTATTAGATTTGGACACTATCGACTATACAACGTAGATATATCGCCTGAACAGTCTTTCTTATACGAAAAGGATCTCTATCCACTTGGATTATACAACATAGAAGAAATAAGATCCACGGAATCAGTACAAACTAACATATATCAAGTAGTTAACGATAAGACTGATGATATTGACTCATTTGAGTATATTGTTCCAAATTTTAAATTTCTATCATTTGAATTAATTTCGGAGAGAAAATCAATAAGAAATGATTTAGAAAACAGGATTCTAAAGATAAAGGTTATCTCTTTTGAAAAGGATAACGTGATCAAGGAAGACTTTTCGATATCTGAAGAAAATGAACTTGAAACAATATTGGAATTCGCTTATGAAATTAATAGAATAGATCCTGATATTATTATAACTAAAGGTGGAGACCAATTTTTGTTTCCACATCTAGTTCACAGAGCCAAGGCCAACAAGATTGAGAATCAATTATTGATAAATTTGAATCGCGAATCAAACATAGAATATTTACTAAATAAAAATAAGTTGTTTTCAAATAATAGTATCGGATCTAATGACTTGTCCTCAACATCGTACATCTCTTACGGAAAAGTGTATTTCAAACCACGACCGTTTTTTTTATACGGCCGAATTCACATCGACGTTAACAATTCATTTATTTACAAGGACAATGGATTGGAGGGATTAGCAGAATTATCCCGAGTTTGCAGAATTCCATTGCAACTAGCATCAAGATCTACTATAGGAAAGTGTCTAAGCAGTTTGTATTTTTATAATGCTCATAAAAAGAATATATTGATACCCTGGAAGCCTATAACTTCGGAAATCTTCAAGTCATTTTCTGATTTATTAAAGGTGGATAAAGGTGGCTTTGTCTTTGAGTCCAAACCTGGAGCATATAACAATGTAGCAGAATTTGATTTTATATCTCTTTATCCAAATATCATGCTAAGGAAAAATATTTCTTCAGACACAATCAATTGTGCATGCTGTAAATCCGCAAAGGATAACAAAGTGCCAGAGCTTGAACATCTTTATCACTTGTGCAAAAAAAGGATAGGAATAGTACCTTTATCTCTTAAAACAGTTCTAGATAGACGATTAGAATACAAAAAAAGAAAAAATCTGTGTATATCTAAGAATGATGAGTATTTAAAAAATTGTTATGACAACAGACAAACTGCTTTAAAATGGATCCTAGTTACTTCCTTTGGATATCTTGGATTCAGTAACTCAAAGTTTGGTAGGATAGATGCTCACATCACTGTATGTGCCTTTGCTAGAGATATACTGATCAAAACGTCTGAAATAGCAGAGAAACACGGATTTGATGTAATTCATGGTATTGTGGACTCCATCTGGATAAGTAAAATAGATAATATAGAATATTCATTATCGGTAGCCGATTCTGCACACCGATATATTAATTTAAAAAAAGATATAGAGGAACAAACAGGTTTTTCCATATCTTTTGAAGGAGTGTACAAATGGATCGTTTTCGATTCATCTAAGATCAATCCTGACTTACCCGCCCTAAATAGATACTTTGGTGTTTTTGAAGATGGGACCATAAAGATGAGGGGGATTGAAACAAGAAGACATGATACTCCTGAACTCTTTGTCTATTTTCAAGAGGAGTTAATGAAAATAATGTCTGCCTATGGAAACATTCATGAAATCACTAAATGTTTGCCAATTTTAGAGAGTGTATATAAAAAATATATAAATTTAATATGCACTAAAAAAATTTCATACACCGATCTGATATTTACCAAAAGGATGTCAAAAGCAAGTAATGAGTATGCAGATAGAAATACAATTGAAAACTGCGTTTTAAAACAACTAGCTAACAATGGGAAATCCTTGAATGCTGGAGAAGAAATTAAATACATAATTACGAATTTTTATCATGAGAATTTTCTGGAAAGTGGGCAATACCAACTGAACTAATTGATGAAAACGATATCAAAATGATACGAAAAGATATTTAGAATTATTGAAAGAAACTTATGACTCCGTAACTAAATTTTCTATTCTCAAATTCCTAAATTTGATTGATGGGCTCACTGAATTGATTCATAAAATAGGATTTGCAAAACCTTTATCATCAACTTGTTACTAAGTTTGATTTATCCACAATCTTTTTTAGAATACTTGCAATTTTATTAAGAAATGGCCAACATATCACAAAAGTCTCTTATTTATATCAACTCGATTAGTTGGTCATATTAGCACCTAAATATTGTTACAAAGTTTTCATCTATATCCAAGAAAAGATATTCCTTATTCATCGGGGTTTTTTATGAATGCTTGAATTTGAAAAATAAAGATTATGATGAATCAATAACATAAGGCGTTTGCAAGACCGACTAAACTACCTTTTTTAAAATTTCAAAGGGCTCTAAAATCTTGGTTATAATGCTAGATGATGACATATTTATTAGGTTCCTCTATGAAATCAACCTTTATCTTATTTTTTTGATGACCAATAGGTTTGACTGGACTGTTTCCATTCCTTGTAATCCATTAGAATTTTCTTATGATCAAACCCCATGTTTTCTTCTTCTATGGATGCAAGATCAACCCACTTTGTTGTGGCTGCGTCGTCTCCTGCAATAGGCTCTTTCTTATCACTCTTATCAGATATCTTTCCAATAAATACCGTAGACATTATGTGACCCCTTGGGTCTCTGGAGGGATCAGAATATACTCCCAGTATATTTTCGAGTTCTATATCAAGAGAGGTCTCTTCTTTAACTTCACGTATTGCTGCATCTTCTGCCAATTCGCCCTCATTTATAAAACCACCAGGCAATACCATCGTCTGTCTAAATGGGTCCCTTTTTCTTTCTACCAAAAGGACTTTGGATCCTTTTTGAATTATGGTATCCACAGTAGGAGTTGGATTTTTATGCTTTTGTTTTCCTACGTTCACACGGATCAAATTACATTAATCAAATTAAAGTGCATGGTTGACAAAAAAAGTAGGTATCATTAAGATAAAATTTCTATGAGCAAAACCTGCTGGTTAAACCCTTTGAAATGGTTAAATCTTTTGTCCTAATGCAGATTAATACCCAAGGTGGGTAAAAAGACAAAATTTAGGTAATAATGAGCATGAAAATTGTTTTGGTAGTTAAAAGCAATTATATGAATAGATAAGCTAGTTCAATCATGGATAAGGCTGAAAATCCTGTGAATAACCACTCATCAATACCTAATATCGAGAATAAAATATTAGAAAAATTATTTACATTATCAAACCAACAAACTCCCGTGACAAGTGATAGTGAATTGCGGGAAATATTGACAGACACGCTGAGCTCTTCAAATTTTGACATAGCCATTGAAAATCTGATAGTAGGAGGGTTTGTTTCCAGAATAGGGGATACAGAATATAAAATTACAATGAATGGAATTGATGAACATTTAAGACGAACTAATGAAGGTGTACTCTACTAATTTAATATCACTGACCTAAAGATCTCTAAGAGGGGGAATAAGATGCCTCCCCCAGATGCATTTGAGTTATACTTGATGTGAATAGTATACTATGAGAGCATCTCATCATATCAGGTTAACATTTTTAGTATGAACTAGATACAAGCTGAAAATTTCTTGGTCGTCTAAAATAAGGTGGTATTTTAGAATCGTTTATTAAATGCCATATTACCATGAGTCTTTTGACTTTGGTTCGAGGCAAGCATCATCTAGATGATATGACACCTTTCGATTTCATTCCTCAATACCCCAAGATACCATGTTGTAAATAAAATATTCATCTAAAGTATTTGTGACCTTCTTGATAAAATTCAAAACTCTAATTTGCTTTTGTCGAATTTGAAATTAAATTATTTCTATTATGGATCTCATGGTCTCGTGCATTTACGATATTTCTCGAGGAAATTGGCATTCCACTATTCGTGGTGGTCTTGTATTGGTAATGTCTACTTATGAACGAATTGAGAATATGATTTAACTGGTATAGTAGCAATATAAACCAAAAAAGGTTTTTAATCGTAATTGATTTTCTTACTAATTATTCTTTGATATAGTTGATTAA